>DKDS01000113.1 GCA_002451855.1 Ruminococcaceae bacterium UBA6842
AATAACAGGTATTTTGATACGAGGCGCGTCAAAGTACATTCCGCCGCCGCAGCAAATAACCGCCGCAGCAAATAGGTCCGGTCTTGCTATAAGCAAATTCCAGCTTGTGTATCCGCCCATACTTGAACCGCACAAATATATCCTGCTTTTATCGGCATAATTGCTGTATATAACATTGCATATAAATTTTTGCAGTCTTTCAAACGCGATAATCCAGTTATGCTCATTACAAGCAGGAGCTACGATTATGAACGGCATATCCTCGTTCATTCTTTCGCGTCTTACAGGGCAAACCGTTGCAAGCCTTTCAACGCCCTTGCCCACATTACCCATTCCGTGAAGATAAATAAGAACCGGATATTTCTTCTCTCTTTCATACCCTTTCGGATAATCTATTAAATAATCAAAGTCGTCTGTGTTTTTTACAATTTGCCACATAATTACTCACCCACCGATATTTCCTTATAAATTTCCGGTATTATCTTGTTTTTAAAGTTGAATTTCCCGACATTTATACTGTCAAACATTCCGAAATGCACCGGCACGGCTGTTTTTGCCTTTATTTCCCTTGCAAACCGTGCGGCGTCCGTCATATTCATATTGTTGCCCACACCGTTTATCGGCAGAAAGACTACATCGATAGGTACATTTATATCTTTTATAACCTTTTTGCTATAAAGGGTGTCCCCCGTTATGTAATAGCTTTTTCCGTCGTATGAAATAATAACGCCCACTGCCTTGTCGTCGCTGTGTTCGGCGTGAACCGCTTCGAATCTTATTCCCTTTTCAGTCCAGACAGTACCGCGGTTAAATCTCACATAATTGTTGTCTCCGCCGAATTTACGAACTGTTTGCCATGCGTTGCCTGAGGCTAAAACGCATATTCCATTATGTCTTGAAAACAGTTTTTTAAGCGTTTCGGGATCGGTATGGTCAAGGTGATTGTGAGTTAAAACAAGTATATCGGGCTTTATGTCAAAGAAGCTTTCATCTATCGGCTGACGGCGGTAATTTTTAGGTTCGAGCCTTTCCACGCTGTTTGATAAATACGGGTCAACCATAACCCTTACGCCGTCAAGATCAAACAAAAGTCCCGCCTGACCGAGCCATATTACCTTCATTCTTTTTCGCCGCCGATCAATACAATGTCTCCCAAGGCAAGATCCTCGGTGGGATTATACCATCCGTCATGATATTCAAATTTTTCGTCGGGGAAATTAACGATCAT
The DNA here is from genome assembly GCA_002451855.1 of Ruminococcaceae bacterium UBA6842. GTDB lineage: Bacteria > Bacillota > Clostridia > Oscillospirales > Acutalibacteraceae > UBA737. The sequence continues at coordinate 1,229 of DKDS01000113.1, forward strand.
TATTTTCAAAATATGCTCACCCTCAGGCAAAGTGATTTTTCCGCTTACATCATACCATTTTTCTTTATTGACAGCATTATCGCACGGTATTTTTACAAGCAATTCATCATCAATACTTAACCAAAGTTTTGATTCCGGCATATCGGTTTTTACCTTTGTTTTAAATTTGTATTCGCCCGACTTTTCAACATTCAGTCCGTAAAGTATATATGTCGGATATTGCCTTTGATCCTTAGCAAGCATATAGAAATAACTGCTTTTATCATCATTTACTCCGACAGATACACGGGTAGTTGAAACGCCGAGGGTTTCCGTAACCTTTATAATGTTTTCCCCTGCTCCCGATAAGTTGTGATATATGCCGAAATTCTTACTTTTAAACCTATTGGTTTTCATAACAGCTTCTATAACGCATACAGCGTTATTTTCAAGCTCCTCGCGTGTTAGTACGCCTTCCTTGTATTTTTCAAGCGCAAGCTCCGCCTCTTCGGGATATCCGAAAGGCATTTTAATATTATTGCCTGCCTTTATTTCCTCCCACAAACGGCTTGTGTTACGCCAATCGGTCATAACCGCTCCCTTAAAGCCCCATTCACCGCGGAGCACATTCGTTAAAAGCGCCTTATCGGTACTGCATTTAATGCCGTTGACAAGATTATAAGAACTCATTACAAAGGCAGGCTCCGCCTTTGTAACAACCATTTTAAAACCGCGAAGGTATATTTCCCTGATGGCCCGCTCTGATATGCGGCTGTCATTATTCAGCCTGTCTCTTTCACAGTTGTTTGCGAAGAAATGCTTTACCGTAGCCAACAGCCCCTGCGACTGTATGCCCTTAACCTCGGCTATTGCGGTACATCCCGATACAAACGGATCCTCGGAATAGTATTCAAAATTTCTGCCGCAAAGAGGGTTGCGCTGAATGTTAAGTCCCGGTGCCAACAGTATATCCACTCCGGTTTGTATTCCCTCATATCCCATTGCTTTTCCTATATCAAACTGTATATCCTTATCCCATGTCGATGCCATAAGCGTAGGACAGGGAAATGCGGTGGTGGGTACAGATTTTCTCAGTCCCGCAGGTCCGTCGGCTGTCTGCGGATTGGGTATGCCGTACTTTTTAAGATTGCCGATAGAAGCCGTTCCCTTTGCAAAATCAGGAAATTGACCCTCTGCTAAATGCAATAGTTCCTCTGCGCTCATCTGTCTTACAAAATCACGCATACTGTTCTTGCCGTTATACACATCATACAATGTAATGCCTTTATCTATGCCTGCATCAGAGCAGTCGTGTGCCGAACTTTTGTAATCAAATTTTCTGCCCGGGGCAAACTGTATGCTTAACTGTTCGGTAACGAAAGTTTTATTGTTTTTGTATTTACCGCACAAGCTTAAATTTCTGACGCTGTTACCGAAATATACACTGTACTCGCCTTCTTCAAGCACCCATGCCGCCTGAAAACCTGTTTCGCCGTTTTCGTCAAAGCTTGCCATATCTGCAGTCTTATAGCTTAGCTCCATGGTTTGTTCTTCACCCGGCATAAGCTCCTTTGTTTTCGCAAATGCTCTAAGCTCTAACGCAGGTTTTTTTAATTTGCCATCGGGCGAGGAAGAATAAATCTGAACCACTTCTTTGCCTTTTAAGTTGCCCGTATTTTTAACTCTTACAGATATTTCTATATTATCATCATTCGCTTTAAATCCGCAAAGCTTAAAACCGAATGTTGTGTAAGAAAGACCGAACCCGAACGGATACAGAACCTTATCCTTCGCAAATGTCTCAAAATACCTGTAGCCTACAAATATATCTTCCTTATACTCTGAAACATTTTGCGAGATATTATAATACTTTGCGGACGGATAATCCTCATAATCCTTTGCTATTGTGGAAGTAAGCTTGCCGCTCGGTGTAACATCTCCGCACAACACATCCGCTATGGCATTTCCGCACTCCATACCCGGAAGATAAGTAAGAAGCACCGATTTGATTTTTGAATAATTATCAAGATGCGATATATTAACGGTCGAAGCAATATTAAGTATTACAACAACACTCTTTATTTTCGATTTTTCAATATTAGCGAAAAGTTCTTTTTCGGCTTCGCTCGGCTCATAAAAGCCTATTTCGGTTTTTTGCCTTGTCATTACCTCAGGCGAAACATGGATTTCACCGTTCGGTTTATCAATTCCGTCGTTTACCGAACGCCTGTTGCCGTCCAAAAACCTGTCCATACCTTCAAATGCATGGCGCTTTATAACTACGATTACCTTATCGGCTTCTTCGGCAATAAGGTTCAATTCTTCTATGCTGTAACTGTTTTTCTGTTTTGCAATTTCAAATGATTTATGTGCAATTTTGATTTTGCCGCACTTTTCTTTTTCTGTTAATCCGTCTTTAAGAGAGCGAACATACAGTGAAACTACATCTGCGGAGCCCCCGCCGCCTTTTATGAGGTTAAGTGCGTTGTCGCCTATAATACCTATTTTGTCATTTTTTCCGAACGGTAATGTTCCATTTTGATTTTTAAGTAATATAAAGCCTTCAGCAGCCGCTTTTCTTGAAATTTTATAATTGTCTGTAAAGTCAAACATATAATCACCTGTAAATAGTTTTGCCTAAGCAAAGCCGACAAGTTTGAACCCGATTTTAAGGGCAAATTTTCGTCTTTGCATTGTTAAAATACTCGTTAATCCGACAGCCTCACAAAGACGACAAGTTAAAATACGCCGAAAATACGCCATTTTAGGCGGGTTCGGATTATTATCGCTTGC
>DKDS01000024.1:0-17114 GCA_002451855.1 Ruminococcaceae bacterium UBA6842
TTTTAATAGTTAGTCACCTCCAAACAAAGTTAAAGTGACATTTTAAATTTAAAGGAAATGTCCTTTTCGGAAAGTCTGTATTTTTCGGGTAATTGCGGACCGCAGGAATTTGAGCCTATACCCGATACTTTGTAATCGACTCTTACATATGTGCCGTCGGGAGTCGGTAATTCGTCGGTATGCTCGGCTTTTGTTAATTGCTCTATACTGTGGTGCAGCACGGATATTTCCATGGTGTTTTCCGCAGAGAATTTAAGTGAATTTTCAATCTCAAGCTCGCGGCAGCCACAGTGATTTCCGTGTTCCTGCGGACGGATATAGTTTACATACTCGCGGTCTGCGTCGCTTTCGTGCCACGCCGTAATACCGTGGTGGGTCATATCGCAGTAGCTGTCCATAGGACCGTTTCCGAAATACCTGAATTTCGAAGTGTCATACGGTAACTTAAACTCAAATCCGAGCCTCGGCAGCCATACAACATTTTCCCGTATTTTACCGTTAAGATCCACCGAAACTCCGCCGTCGGCAAAAAATTCATAGCAAAGCGTGTAATTAAAGAACGGTTTTCTTGAAACACCGGCGGCAGACATTGTAAATTCCGCACGGTTGTCGGTTATATTATAGGAATATACCTTGTTAAACGCACAGTCGAAATTTTCGCCCTGCCAGATATTCGTCCTGTCCCACAACGGAGCTGTGTTGCGGTCATTGTCCGTAATCGCACGGAAATACGAAAGCTTCATAGGCGCTTCAAGCAATTCTTTGCCGTTTTTAAATATGCTTATAAAGGTTCCTGTTTGCTTTGAAAGCACATATTTAAAGCCTTCGCCTTCGGCTGTAATGTCGAATTCACTTTCCGTAACGGAAATCGGTGCGAAGCTGTTCTCGCCGTTTACAATTTTAACTGGCAGCTTTTCTTCAAGAGTGCCGAGTTGATTACCGTTAGAATCAATCATTTCCACCGTTATAAAGCAACCCAATTTACAGCTCTCGGGTAATTTGACCTGCGGTGTGATTTGAAATGATTTTTTAGGCGCTATATCTGATTTAAATACATCATTAAACACAATATCATCATCTGATTTTATACGATACTTAAAAGTGTAGTCTTCAAATGTTTTAAAATCAAAGAAATTAGTAATCGTAAGCATTCCGTTATCCCACTTGATGCGGAACGGAGCGTAAGCGGCTTTAACCTCATACGAGCCTGATTTAAGGCTTCTGTCCGCAAAAACCATACCGTCACAGCAGAAATTGCCGTCATGCGTCAGTTCGCCCTCAAAATCGCCGCCGTATTTAGCTACGCCGTCAACCATAACCGTGTGGTCAGCCCACTCCCAGATACAGCCGCCTATAAGCTTCTTGTTTTCGTAAATTGCGTTCCAGTAGTCCCACATACCGCCCGGTCCGTTACCCATGGCGTGGGCGTACTCGCACATAAATACGGGTTGCTTGATATTATCGTCCTTTGCCCATTTTTCAATAGTATCAACACCGGGATACATCATTGAAAATACATCGGTCTTTTCCTGACTGCCGGCTCTCGACGCATCCTCGCAGTGTGCAAGGCGTACCTTGTCGCGCGTTTTTAGCCAGTCTATCTGCGCCGCCTGATTGGAATAATACGCGCTTTCGTTACCTGTTGACCACATTATTACCGAGGTATGTATTTTATCCCTTTCATAGGTGCGCTCTATGCGGTCTAAAAATTCCTTTTTCCACATTTCCTCGGCGCACGGCCAATCACCGTTTTGAGGGTCAAAGCCGTAACTTGCGTTGGAGAAGCGGCGTATAAAGCCGTGGGTCTCAATGTCGCACTCAAGTATAACATAAAAGCCCATTTCATCGCAGTAATCAAGGAATTTGGGGGAGGGCGGATAGTGCGAGGTTCTGACTGTATTGATATTAAGCTCCTTCATAAGCTTAAGGTCGCGCACATAGTCCTCCTCGCTCATAGTCCAACCTTTATAAGGGTCTGTATCGTGGTGGTTTACGCCCTTAAGCTTTACGGGCGTACCGTTTATAAGCAGCTCGTAATCCGAGGATATCTTGATTGTGCGGAAGCCAATCTTCCTTGTTATAATTTCGCCTGCGGCATAAAGCTTTACCGTATAAAGCTTAGGCGTTTCGGCTGTCCATAAAAGCGGCTCGCTTACCGTAAATTCCGCCTTACAGCCTACCGAATCGCGCCTTTCAAGCAGAGTGTCGCCGTCGTAAAGTTCGGCGGAAAATTCAGCGTCAGCCAGACAGAGTACGGTGTTACCCTCCGTTTTGATATCTATATCGAAAATATGACCGTGCGGACGGGAAAGCACATAAACATCCCTGAAAATTCCGTTAAAACGGAATGCGTCCTGATCCTCAAGATAACTGCCGCAGCACCATTTTCTTACATATACTCGGGCGGTATTTGTACCCGAGCTTACAAATTCGGTTATATTAAATTCCGCCATTAAACGGCTGCCCTGCGTTCTGCCGACATATTTGCCGTTTATATAAAGCTCCGCTTCCGATGATACGCCCTCGAATACAAAATAGGTTTCAAGGCTACCGTCCTCTATCTGAAAGCTGCGCTCGTAAACGCCTACGGGGTTTATATCCGGCACATAGGGCGGATCGCAGGGGAACGGATAGTTTATATTAGTGTAATTCGGGTTTTCGTATCCCTTTAACTGCCAGCAGGAGGGAACCTCGATGGTTTCCCATTCCTCTATATTTCCTGTGCGGTCGCCGTTTTCAAAAAACGCAAAGCGCCATTCGCCGTTAAGCATTATTTGCTTACAGCCGCTGTCCGGTATATACCAGCTTCTGCATTTAAGTCTGTTTTCGCTTGTTTTCTGTGGATTTTCGTAGGGACGCATACTACACCTCTTCGGATACTGAAATTATTTTATAATAAGCCTTTTGATTTTTCCCAAAAACGGACGGAGAATTACACGCCAAAGGTATCTTACAGGATAACTTACTCTGTTAAGGAACACATATACCTTGTAGCCTGCGCTTTTTTGGCAGTCGATGTATTTACCGTTTCGGTAAAACGCTTTAAGTACGCCGACTATATTTTCATCCTTTATGTCATATTCGTTTTTGAAAAGATTGTCGCCCCTGATAACATATCCGTCGTCCGTTACTTTAAGTATTCGGTGAAGAATATATTTATCGCTGCCTTTTCTGTGGTAAAGGGGCACATCATTTTTTTTAAGCCTGCCGTTTGGGCGCTTAATGACAACGATATCCTTATGCTGCCTTAGCATCGGGCGCATACTTATCCCCGCCGTAAGCACGGATATTTCTTCTTTTTCACAAAGCGCCTGTGCGGCGGTTTTTAAGCTGTTTTGCGGCATCAGTCTATAACGCCCGACTGCTTCAGCTGTCCTAAAAAGTCCGAAACCGTGCGTTCGGCTTCTTCCTTTGTGACGCCGCTGTATTCGTTAAGGAGGGCGCTTGTTATATCTTCCTCTGTAACATCGTTTTTAAGCATATTAAAAATGAAGGCGCCTGTGTCATTCATTTTTATAAAGCCGTTGAAATGGGCTAAATCGTCTCCGACCGCCACGGCTACCTTTTTGTCGGCAACATCATTCATAACAAATTTGTATTTAAGCTTCATTTTAGTTTTTCCTTTCGTTACCTAAAATTGCGTTATATGCGGTTTTTGCCGCGGATATATCCATATTACAGCATATTTTCCAAAATCTTACCGATGACAGTAATCGGTTAATAAGACCCAGAGTATTTGCCGCCGCCGCAGGATTGTGCGGCATATAGACCTGATCGAAAATGCGGTCTACAATATCGTCTGCCGACATTTCGGTACAGGAATTTTCGTCTGCCCTTTCTATAAAGCACAGGTGGCGAAGACGGGTTCGCTCCGCCGAACCGAGACCCTCCTTACCGTTCCACGGCGTTCCGTAGGCGTAGGGGGTGTCGGGCTCACCGTCAAAAAAGCGGATAATGGGCTTATCGCCGTTTATTATTTGAAGTCTGTCGCCGAGGAGCCTTTTCCATAAAAGAAGATGTGTTGTTTTCCCCGTGCCGCTGTGCGCCGCAAAGGCAATGCCCGTACCGCCGACATCAAAAACAGCCGAGTGAAGAACAAAGGAATTCCTAAGCGGAAGCCATTCCGCAATCTGCCTTAATATGGCGGAGCTTTCAGGATAAAAGTCATCCTGATTTTTCCATATCCGTTCGGGTGCGATGTTCTGTTCATTTGTCACAACGCAAAGCTCCGGTTCTCCGCCGTCTGTTTTCCATCTTTCAAAAAATGAACCGAACCGTGCGTCACGGAAATTTATATCGATTATGCGGTCTGCCAAGGAAACCTTCACCACATCACACCTCTTTTCTATATTCACTTAATTATAACATTACAGCCTCAATCTTTCAAGTAAAATAATTTTACAAAAAAGTATCAAAGTCCCGTTTATCGGACAGTGGATGGTCTAAAATAAAATACAGTAAAAAGCGCTTGACAAAATTCGACCTTTTTGCTATAATAAGTTTGCGAACATTTGTTCGGGAGGTTTTAAGTATGACATTTTCTATGGCTTTAAGAACTGTATTTGAGATTTTACTCTTTGTTTTGGTTGTGTGGGGATTTTTCCACGAGGACAGGCTTACCGCATTTGAAAGGCGTGTTATTTGCGCTGTTAAAAGAAGAAGACTTCGTGTTGTAAGAACGGATGCTCCGTGCACTAAGGCGGAGTATACACGCTGACGCCTGTATTTTAACAGCGGCGGCAATAAATTAAGAAAATTCCGACTGACTGTAATCGGTGTAAAGCATTAAGGGCATACTGCGTTAGCAGTATGCCCATTTTTATTTTTCGGTTTCCGCTCTTAATTTTCCGTCCTCAACATAAAAGGTTATATCACCGTCCTCGTCGGTTCGGTATACCTTTGCGCCGACCCTGCCGAGTGAGGACACAACCTTATCTGAGGGATGAGAGTAAACATTGTTCTTCCCGACCGAGATTGCGGCGTATTCGGGTGTTGCCTTTTTAAGAAATTCAAGTGAATTTGAGGTATTGCTGCCGTGATGTCCGACCTTTAAAACATCGCAGTCAAGATTAATGCCGTCCTTTATCATAGCGCTTTCGGCAGGCTCGCCTGCGTCGCCCGTCAGAAGAAACTTAACTCCGCCGATTTCCGCCATAACCGTAACCGAGCGGTCGTTCATATCGGAAAGACTGCTGTAATAAGCTATCAGGGTAATTTCAAATTCGCCTATTTTAAAGTTCATTCCGGGTTCCGCGGTATAAACCTTTCCGTTTTTATTTGCAACAAGTGATTTTACACGGCTGACGGAAGCGTCCGAGTCGGCGGTCGGATCCGATTTCGGGACAATAAGGTTGCTTATGCCGTAAAGCTGTGAGATTTTCTCAAGACCGCCCGCATGGTCTTCGTGAAGATGTGAAATAACAACCGTGTCGATATTCTTGATATGCGCCGAGCTTAGGTCTTCGGCAATCGCGCCGGCAGAGGAGGCAAGACCCGTATCCACAACGGCGCAGCAGCCGTTTGAATAAATAAGGATACTGTCCGCCTGACCGACATCCATAATCTTTACGAAATCCTGACTTTCATCAAAGCCTTGTCCGTTACGGTTTAACGCATCTAACAGATCTGTCCCGAAAACAAGCTTTGCGAAACAGAAAACAAATACCGAAGCCGCGATAAGAGCCTCTGCCGTTAAAACCAGAGTGCGTTTGGTAATTTTATGCTTCATCGTCTGCGCCTGCGGCTTCACGCTCCATAAGCTGGTCCTTTGTTATAAGCACCTTTCTCGGCTTTGAGCCCTCGTACGGTCCCACAACGCCTCGCTGTTCCATTTCGTCAACTATTCTGGCGGCTCTTGCGTAGCCGAGCTTCAGCTTTCTTTGAAGAAGCGAGGTAGAAGCCATACCGTTTTCGACAACTACTCTTATGGCGTCGTTAAGCATCGGGTCATCGCTCGGTCCGTCCTCGGGAAGTCCTGTTTTCTGCTTTTTGTCAACAGCCGCCTGCCGTTCTATTTCAACCATAACATCATCGTCATAGTCAGCGGTGTGGTCGCCCTTTACATATTCAACCACCGCTTCAACCTCTTCGTCGCTTACAAAACAGCCCTGAATACGCTTCGGCTTTGACGAGCCTACGGGACTGAAGAGCATATCGCCCCTGCCCAAAAGCTTTTCCGCGCCTGCGGTGTCAAGTATCGTGCGGCTGTCTATGTGTGAGGAGACCGCAAATGCGATACGGGTGGGTATATTTGCCTTGATAACGCCTGTTACAACATCAACGGACGGGCGCTGTGTCGCGATTATCAGGTGCATACCTGCCGCCCTTGCCTTTGCGGCAATACGGTTTATCGAGTCTTCAACCTCGTTGGGGGCTGTCATCATAAGATCGGCAAGCTCGTCTATAATAATTACTATGTGCGGCATCTGCTTTACTTCGGGGTCGTTAAGGCTTTCAACAAAGCGGTTGTAGCCCGCTAAGTCACGGACGCCCCTGTCCGCAAACATTTTGTAGCGCTTTTCCATTTCGCTTACCGCCCAGCCGAGTGCGCCTGCCGCCTTTCTCGGGTCTGTAACAACAGGAACCAAAAGGTGGGGGATACCGTTATAAATGCCAAGCTCGACAACCTTTGGGTCTATCATAAGAAGCTTTACTTCATCGGGAGACGCCTTGTAAAGAAGACTTATTATAATTGAGTTTATGCACACGGATTTACCCGAACCCGTGGCGCCGGCTATAAGTCCGTGCGGCATTTTGCCTATGTCCGCAACTATGGCGTTGCCGCCTATGTCCCTGCCCAAGGCTACGGTAAGCTTGCTTTTTGCGGATGAAAACGCGGGGGATTCAAGTATACCCCGTACTCCTACTACCGCGCTTGCCTTGTTCGGAACCTCTATTCCGACCGCCGCCTTGTTCGGTATCGGGGCTTCTATTCTTACGCCTGCGGTGGCAAGGTTTAAGGCTATATCGTCCGCAAGATTTGTGATTTTACTTATCTTTACACCGGCGGAGGGCTGTAATTCGTACCGTGTTACGGTAGGCCCTCGGCTTATATCCACAACCCTTGTGTCAACACCGAAGCTTTTAAGGGTCTCAACAAGCTTGTCGGCGGTTCCGTCAAGCTCGGCGGACAGTGCCGCGCCGTTTGTATTTTTGGTTTCCTTAAGCAGAGAGAGCGGCGGAAATTTGTAGGAGTCGGTTTCCTCTGTATCAGCCTCATTTTCCTCTATATGCTCGGTAAATTTCTCGGTTTCTTCTTTTATCTGCTCCTTTTGAACCTCGGCTTCCTCTCTCGCCGCCTTAAGCGCGCCGTCTATATCGCGGCGTTCGGGCGTTTCCTCCTTTTCGGGGGCTTTTGCGGGCTCGGGTTCTTCGGCGGCAGGGGAGGCGCCGTAATATGTATCAACTACCTTGCGCTGTTTTTCGTCAAGCGTTTCCTTTTTGATATTGCGTTTTTCGGGTATATCGTCAACGGGAATATCAACGCTGAAGCCCTTAAGTACCTTAAGCGGTTTTTCGGTATGCTCAGCGGGCTCACGGTCAATTCGGTTCTGATAAGCGTTTTCCGCCTGTTCGGATATGGTTTTTACGGGTCTTGCCATTGTCTTGAAAAGCGACATAAGCGTCGTTCCCGTGATAATCATTAAAAATACGCATATAAGTATTATTACGGTGATTGCGGCGCCCGTTTTGCCGAAGGCAAGATAGAGCGGCTGACCGATAAGCGCACCCAAAAATCCTCCGCTTTTAAGCGCGGTTCCGCTTGTATATGAGGCGGTAAGGTGTTGCCAAAAGGTAAGCGTTTCATCGTGCTTTATAAAAATATCAACAGCCGCGCCCACAAGCACCACAAGTACGCCCGATTCTATAATTTTGGCGTTTATCGAGCCGCCGATTTTATCCATAGCAAAAAGCACGGCGACAACACCCAGTAAAAAGGGATAGAAATACGCCGTCACGCCGAATACTCCGAAAATAAAGTTGTGCATCGCAAGCCAAATGTTCTGACCCTTTATAAAAACAACGCAAAGCAGGAATACCGCCACCGCAAACCAGATTACCGACATAAGCTGTCTTTTTCCGGCGGCAGTTTCTCTTTTCGAAGCCTCGTTTTGAATTTTGGTTGCAGTTGCGCTGCGTGATCTGCTTCCTTTCTTTTTAGCCGCTGCCATTTTATTTCTCCTTATGTAACGGTCGGAACTCCGACCTTATTTTTGCTCTATAAGCCTGTAAAGACCGTCTATAACGGTTCCGAGCGTTCCCACTTCGTCTATAAGTCCTTCCTTTACCGCTCTGTCGCCCGTAAGGGTTGAGCCTACATCCGTAACCATTTCGCCTGTGTTCATCATAAGCTCGGTAAACCGCTCGGCGGTTATCCTTGAATTTTTTACAACAAAATCGGTTATGCGTGCCTGCATACGGGCAAAGTGGTTCATAGTCTGCGGTACGCCTATTACAAGTCCGCTCGTTCTTACGGGATGCACCGTCATTGTGGCGGACGGCGCTATATACGATCTGTCCGCGGAAACCGCAAGCGGCACGCCTATTGAATGGCCGCCGCCCAGTACAAACGAAACGGTGGGCTTTTTCATACCCGAGATCAGCTCGGCTATCGCAAGACCTGCCTCCACATCGCCGCCTACCGTATTCAGAACTATTAAAAGACCCTCTATATCGGGGCTTTCCTCAATAGCCACAAGCTGAGGTATAACATGCTCGTATTTTGTGGTCTTATTCTGCTCGGGCAGAACATTATGCCCCTCAATTTCGCCTATTACCGTAAGGCAGAAAATTTTGTGCCTGCCGTCGAACGCCGAAACGGAGCCCATTTCCTTTATTTCGTCAAGCTTTGTTTTTTCGGAGCTGTTTTTTTCTTTATCACTGCTCATCAGCTTTCACTCTCCCTTTAAATCTTATTATTTGGGGAAAGTGCCGAACAATACATATTATACATTTTTTTTAACAAACTTTCAAGGGGTATCAAAAAGATTTGCGCTTGACAAATCGGCGTATATGGTATATCATTAGGTCATAGCATGAAACGCAATGACGGGAATAAGTAACGGCAAGGCAAGTGTTAAGAGAGAGGGCGGCAGGTGAAAGCCCTATGTGAGCCTTGCGGCGAAGCTATCCCTAAGCGGCTCCCGAAAGGGCAGACGGCGGTCTCCGTTACAGGACAAAGGTATTTTCGTACCGTTGAGTGCGGAGCGGACAGCTCCGAATAAGGGTGGTAACACGGATTTTATTCGTCCCGAGTGTATTACATTCGGGGCGTTATTTTTATTTTTGGGAGGAAAAAATATGAAATACGAAATACTTAAATTACTTGCGAGAAACGCAAAATACACCGCAAAGGATATAGCGGTTATGTTGGGAAGCGACGAGGATACCGTCGCAAAGGAAATAGCTCAGTTTGAAAAGGACGGTTTTATAAAGGGCTATAAGGCTATTGTGGACTGGCAGATGGTTGAGGATTCCTATGTTTCCGCCATTATAGAGCTTAATGTTGTTCCGAAGGCGGAATTGGGCTTTGAAGAAGTTGCCGAAAGCATAGCGAAATACGAGGAGGTTGAGTCTGTTTACCTTATGTCGGGTTCTTATGACCTTAATGTGGTGGTAAAGGGCAAAACACTTCAGGATGTGGCGCGCTTTGTCGCAAGAGAGCTTGCCACAATAGATTCCGTTACCCAAACCACAACTCACTTTGTTATGAGAAGATATAAGGAAATGGATGTTGTGCTTGCGGGCGACGAAAAGGACGACAGGGGGCAGCTTTTCATATGATGGATTACAGTAAGGTAATAAACCCCACTGTTGCCGAAATAAAGCCGTCTGGCATACGAAAATTTTTCGATATTGCCGCAACTATGGAAGGCGTAATTTCTCTCGGTGTGGGCGAGCCGGATTTCAGAACGCCGTGGCAAATAAGAAAGGCGGGTATCAATTCGCTTGAAAAAGGGAAGACCAAGTATACCTCAAACTGGGGTATTGCGCAGTTAAGAAGCGCGGTTTCCGACTATGTAAAGCGTAAATATTCGCTTGATTACAAGCCTGATGAGGAAATACTTATCACGGTGGGCGGCAGTGAGGCGATAGACGCCTGCATAAGAGCGCTTGTCTCTCCGGGGGATGAGGTTATAATTCCTCAGCCGAGCTATGTGTGCTATGAGCCTATAACCCGTCTTGCGGGCGGCGTTCCGGTGATAATAGAAACACGGGCGGAGGACGATTTTAAGGTAACAAGAGAACAGCTTGAAAAAGCGTTAAGCCCCCGTACAAAGCTTCTTATCTTGCCGTACCCCTGCAATCCCACAGGAGCTGTAATGGAAAAGGAAGACCTTGAGGAGTTAGTCCGGGTACTTAAAAACACAAATGTCGCAGTGCTTTCGGATGAAATTTATGCCGAGCTTACATTCGGCGGTAAAAGGCATGTTTCCCCTGCAAGTATCGACGGTATGTGGGAAAGAACCGTTACGGTAAACGGCTTTTCAAAGGCGTTTTCAATGACGGGCTGGCGTTTGGGCTTTGCCTGCGGACCTCGGGAAATAATGGATCAGATAACCAAAATACACCAGTTTGCCATAATGTGCGCGCCCACTACCTCGCAGTACGCGGCGATAGAAGCGCTTAAAAACTGCGACGGTGAGGTTGAAAGAATGGTGCACGAGTACGATATGCGCCGCCGTATGATGGTTGCGGGATTTAATGAGATAGGTCTTACATGCCGCGAGCCGAAGGGAGCGTTTTACACCTTCCCGTCCGTAAAAAGCACGGGGCTTTCAAGCGATGAATTTTGCGAAAGATTGCTTTACAGCAAAAAGGTTGCGGTAGTACCGGGAACCGCGTTCGGGGACAGCGGAGAGGGCTTTATAAGAGCGTCATACTGCTATTCCGTAGAGCATATAAAAGAAGCAATTTCAAGAATAGGCGAATTTTTAAAAGAGCTGTAAAAAGCACAAACTGCCGGAGCGTAATGCTCCGGCAGTTTGTGTATGGGGATGAATATGGTGGATTTGTGACGGAGGGGAGCCGTCACGGTATATAAAAATCGTCAGCTTAAAATTAAACTAACAGATTTTTAACTGGGTACAGCGTGAAGTCTCGGCGCAGTTTTTACTTATCCGCACCTTAAACTCTATATATTTATCGTTTTCACGCTTTTTTGAGTCGGCGTCTATTCCGGCGTTACGGAGAGTTGAAACAAGCTTTGTAAGGCTGTTTGAAAACAGTCTTACATCTCCTATTGCCGCTTTTCTTACCGGCATTTTAAAATGCTCGTCGGGCTTCGGCTCTTCGGGCGGGGTCAAAAGCTCCTCAATATAGCCTTCGGTCTGGCTCAGCGTCAGTCCCTCGGCTATTATGCGGTCAAGGGCTTCCTCACGCATTTCCTCGGGCAGCCTTAAAAGCGCCCTTGCGTGCCTTTCGGTAAGCCGTGCCGAAATAATGCGGTGCTTTATGTCCTCGTCAAGCCGCAGTAAACGAAGCTTATTGGAGAGGGTCGATTGGGCAATTCCGAGCCTTGCGGCGGCTTCCGACTGCGAAAGCCCGTATTCCGTTATAAGCCGCTGTATGCCCTCAGACTCCTCAAATACCGTGAGGTTGCTTCTTTGCAGGTTTTCAATAAGAGAATAAAGCGCCGAGGTCTCGTCGTCCGTTTTATGCAGTATGCACGGAACTCTCCTGAGACCTGCCGCAACGGCGGCTTTAAGTCTTCTTTCGCCTGCAATAAGCTCATATTCGCCCTCGGAGTTTTTACGGACTGAAAGAGGCTGTATAATTCCGTTTGAACGAATACTGTCTGTGAGAAGCTTAAGCTCGTATTCATCAAAGCTTTTACGGGGCTGATTCGGCGAAAGCTGAATTTCAGCCGGCTTTAGCATTAAAAGCTTTTTTTCGGACAGCATATACATCGTATTCCTCCTAAGACTGCGTTTACCTCACTGCATTTATAATTTTACACGGAATTTTCCGTTTGTAAAGAAAAACACATCGGGCAAATTCGTCCTAAAACAACAAAAACAGCCGCATTAAAGCGGCTGTTTTGATATATCCGAGGGTTTTCTGGGATATTTTGTCGGGGTTTGCGATATTTTTTTTGAAATTACAAAGGCGCGGCTCTCATTTCCCGTAAGGGTTTCGCATATAATATTAGGTTGCGCCGCCCCGAGAAGCCTTGCTGCATTATCGGAAAGCTTTACCTCTTCCTTTGCGGACGGACCCTTCATAGCGGCGAAAATGCCGCCCGTTTTTATAAGCGGAACACAGTATTCCATAAGCACGGGCAGGGAGGCTACGGCTCTTGCGCACGCTATATCGTACCTTTCCCTTATTGCTTTATTGCGCCCCGCGTCCTCCGCGCGCATATGCACGGTCTCTATCCCGTCAAGGCAAAGCTCGTTTATAACGCAGTCAAGAAATGTCAGCCGTTTTTTAAGGCTGTCAAGCAGTGTTACCTTAATGTCGGGTCTTACTATTTTAAGCACCATACCGGGGAAGCCTGCCCCCGTTCCCACATCTATAAGCGAAGCGCCGTTCGGCACCTCTATGTGCTTTAAAAACAAAATGCAGTCGTAAAAATGCTTGTAGAGAACATCCTCGGGCGCGGTTATTGCCGTAAGGTTCATTTTTTCGTTCCATTCAAGCAAAAGGCTGCCGTAAAGATTAAGCCTGCGGGTCTTCTCCCCGTCAAGCACTACGCCGAATTCGGCGCAGCTGTCGGCGATTTTTTCAATTTTAAAATCCGTCATATAAGCGTTCATTTGTCCTCTAAATAAGCCTCAAGCCTGTAAATAGGCAATCCGAGCGACGCAAATTTATGCTCGTACTCGGTTTCAATGTTATCCTCAAAGCCGCTTTTGTGCAAATCAAGGCTTATGTTTTTAAGAATAAAGCCGTTTTGCGAAAAACTTTCAAGCGAAAATTCAAAAAATCCCCGATTGTCGGTTTTCTGATGTATTTCAGCGCTCGGCTTCATAAGAGATTTATAGATTTTTAAGAAATTTTTATGGGTTAGCCTATGGCTTGCATACTTGTTTTTAGGAAACGGACAGCTGAAATTAAGGAAAATAAGCTCAACCGACGAGGGTTTTATGTATTTAGGAAGATATTCCGCTCCGCATTTTATAAAGCGGAGATTTCGGCAGTCTCTTTCTTTTGCGGTCTCACAGGCGGAGACTATAACATTTGCGTCCTTTTCCACGGCAATAAAATTTATATCGGGGCGGCGCTGTGCGTATTCGGCGGCAAAACCGCCCTTGCCGCAGCCCACCTCAAGGATAAGGGGAGCCTTTCTGCCGAACCAGGCGTCAAAATCTATGTATTCGGGCGTTTTGATTGCGGTGTTAAAATTCCTGTCCTCAAAATCGCTTATAAAAAGTATGTCGGAAACCTCGGCAAGGCGTTCCTCCAAATGCTTTTTTTTGCGCATCCTCATTAAATTTCACCCGACCTCAAATATAATATTCCTCTTCGGATTCGCGGCTGTGCGATACAGCGGAGTTTTTATACGAAAAATGCGAAAATATAAACGCCGCAATAAACAGTCCGCCCGCAAAGAGAGAGGCGTTGCACGCAAGCGAGGTATGGCTGTAACCGTTCCCCGTAACGGCATTTATTATAAAGTGCGGAACAGACTGTGTGACGCAAAGAATAACAGAGCCCATTCCCGTGGCAAGCATACGACGGAAATTATATTCGGTGTCTATTTTGTTATACAGCTTTCCGAAGCAGATGAAGAACAAAAGATTAAAGCAGTAAGCGGCAAGCAGAAGAATATTATCCGTAATAAGCGCAAGCGAAGAAACGGATGTAAAATCGCATATTATTCGCATAATAAAATATGCCGCCGGCGCCACGGAAAAAATAGGCGGTATTTTAAATTTTACAAATCCGCTCAATCCGTATGCCAAAAGGAATAATGCCGCCGCGATACCCGTTACGGTAAGCAGAGCGGACTGCCATGCTCTTACCGCACCTGAAAACGACTCGGAAAACAGCTCTGTCCCTACCGCAAAAGCAAAGAGTATTGCCGACAGGGAAATAAATATATTCTTTTTCGGCGGATGCTCGGGGTTTCTGTGACCGGTAAAGCAAAGTACCACGGTAACGGCGCAAAAGGCAAGTATAAACGCAAGCAGATAATAGCCTACGGTTTTATATTCGGGTTTAAAAAATCCCGTTTCGGTATCAACGGTAAACGCAAGCTGTAAAAATCTCATAAGAGTGCAAAGCGGTAAGGCAACGCAAAAAAACAGGACAATCTTTTTGTATTTCATATAATTGTAGGTCTCCAATCCGAATAAGAACATTAAAACAAAAGTTCAAGCATAAAATTACACATAGGTAATTTTATATCCGAGAACAGAAAAAGTCAATAATAACATACATATAGGAGAGCTAATAATGAAAAAAATTTTTTGCTGTACGCTTGTAATACTTTCTGTAATGCTTATATTGCCCCTTGCCGCGCTCGAAAGCCCTAAGGACACCGCAGTGCAAACCGCGGCGCATATTTTTGAACTCCCAAAAGCAAAGCAGGCGGTAAGCGAATCCTTCCGTATATGCGATACCTCAAACGATACGGTAACGGAAATGAAGACTTCCGACTATATTTTCGGTGTGGTAGCCGCCGAAATGCCGGCGTTATACGAAAAAGAGGCGCTTAAGGCACAGGCGGTGGCGGCGTATACATATGCGTGCGTAAAAAAAGCGGAAAACGCCGATAAAAGCTATGACCTTACAACAGACCCGTCGCTCGATCAAAGCTTTATAACAAAGGAAGAAGCGGAAAAACGCTGGGGCGAAAAGGCGGCAGAGTACAGAGAAAAAATAGAATCCGCCGTTAAGGAAACCGAGGGGTATATGATAACATATGAAAAAAAGCCGATACTTGCGGTCTATCACGCAATATCAAGCGGTATGACCGAAAGCTGCGAGGAGGTATGGGGAAAGGCTCTCCCGTATTTAAAGCCGGTTGCAAGTCCGGGGGATAAATTGGCTCCCGAATATGCTACTAAAGCGGAATTCGGCGAAGAAGAGGTAAAAACAAAGCTATCGGAGCTTTGTACGGTAGAGGGCGAGGCAAAGGACTTTTTCGGCAATATCAAAAAAACGCAGTCCGGCACGGTAAAAACCCTGACCGTCTGCGGCAAAGAGGCTACGGGAGCGGCGATAAGAAGCCTTTTCGGTCTTCGGTCGGCAAATTTTGATGTTGCGTATGACGGCGGCGTCTTCACATTTACCGTTTACGGCTACGGACACGGCGTGGGTATGAGCCAGTACGGCGCAAATTATATGGCAAAGCAGGGGAGCGGATTTAAAGAAATTCTTTGCTGTTATTATTCGGGCTGCACTGTCGAAAAGATTATTTAATTAACAATTTATTAATACAACAATTAAATATTTCATTTATATTTAAAGTAACGAAGACAGGGGGCTTTAGGTATGGAAAAGAAAAAAATACTTGTTGCGGATGACGAGGAGCGCATAGTTAAGCTTGTATCCGACTTTCTTACAGCCGCCGGATATGAGACGGTCACTGCCGCGGACGGCGGCGAGGCTCTCGCCGTATTTGCCGCTACGCCTGATATAAGCCTTGCGATTATAGATATAATGATGCCGGAGGTTGACGGCTGGGCGGTGACCCGTGAGATACGAAAGCAAAGCGATATACCGATAATTATGCTTTCCGCAAGAGCCGAGGAGTTTGATTTGCTTACGGGCTTTGAATCTGGTATAGACGAATATGTTACAAAGCCGTTTTCACCTGCTGTTCTTGTAAAGCGTGTTGAGGCGCTTTTAAAGCGCAGCGATGGACAAGCAGTTTCGGGAGACGAGACAAAAAAGGGTCTTACTATTGATAACGACGCATTTGTTGCATATATAGACGGGAACGCGCTTGAGCTTACCCTTAAGGAGTTTGAACTGCTTTCGTACTTATATGAAAATTCGGGACGTGTGCTTACAAGAGACCAGCTCCTTAACGCAATATGGGGCTATGATTATCTGGGCGATTCAAGGACCGTTGATTCGCATATAGCACGGCTTCGCACAAAGCTCGGAGACTACGGCGCCGCCCACCTTAAGACGATATACGGAATGGGGTATAAGCTTGAGGTTTAAGGAACTTAAAAATAAGCTTTGGTTTAATATCTTCATTCGCTTGGCGGCGGTTTTCGCCGTGTTTGTGTTGGTTTTGTGCCTTTCAAATGTGGCATTGCTTGTAAGGTTTTTCAGCCAAAAGGAAAAAAAGGCGCTTAAGGAGCAGATTTCGGCGGTAAGCCGACTTGACCTTGACGATACCGACGCCGTTATAAAAACATTATCGGATATAAACGAAAAATACAATTTCGATGTTGAAATATATAATTCCTCGGGCAGGATACTTTACACTACCCACGGAAGTCAGATGATGGATTATTTTTCGCTTAAAAACGATAAATTTGTTATGACGCATGAGGAAATGCAGCCTGTAAAAAGCCAAGACCTGTCTGACGGGATAGTGTTCCAAACTGCGGTGAGGAGATTTGACAGAGCGGAATTTCTTTTGTGCACAAAGGAGCTTGATAACGGATATACCGCTGAGGTGCGTATACAAAAACAGCTTATTTCCAATTCGGCGGCGGTTGCGAATGAATTTATAGCGATAGTTTCGGGCGTTTGTCTTGTGCTTTCGATAATATGGGTGCTTGTGTTTTCAAGGCAGGTTTCAAAGCCAATATCCGAAATGAACGAAATAACCAAGAATATGGCAAGGCTTGATTTCGAACAAAAGCTTAAAATAAACCGCAAGGACGAGATAGGGGAGCTTGCAAATTCGGTAAACGAGCTGTCCTCATCGCTTAACACCGCCCTTACCGACCTCAAGGCGACCAACGAAAAGCTGCGGTCGGACATAGAGCTTGAACGGCAGCTTGATGTTATGCGCAGGGGCTTTGTGGCAAATGTTTCGCACGAGCTTAAAACCCCGATAGCCATTATAAGCGGCTACGCGGAGGGACTTAAGCTTAATGTAAATGCGGCTTCAAAGGAAGAATATTGCAACACGATAATAGACGAAAGCCGCCGTATGAACAAGCTTGTGTTAAGCATACTTGAGCTTTCACGCTATGAATCGG
>DKDS01000024.1:17156-17940 GCA_002451855.1 Ruminococcaceae bacterium UBA6842
ATATGCTTGCAAGAATATTTGCCGGAAAGAATATAAGCGCCGAAAATCTTATTCCGCAAAATACAGAGATTTACGCAGATCCGCTTCAAATAGAACAGGTGCTTAAATCCTACCTTGAAAACGCCGCCGCGCACACGCCTGACGGCGGCGAGGTGAAAATTGAAAGCCGACAGAACGGAAATACCGTGCGAATATCTGTATTTAACACGGGCAGCCATATCGACGAGGACATAATGCCGCAAATATGGCAAAGCTTTTTCAGGGGAGATAAGTCCCACAAGCGTGACAGCAGTCGGTTTGGGCTCGGTCTTTCAATCGTTTCCGCAATAATAAAAATGCACGGGCATCAGTGCGGTGTTTACAACACGGAGGACGGCGTATGCTTCTGGTTTGAAACAGATACAGCCAAGGCTGATGCTTTATCCGCCGAAACGACCGACACGGAAAAATAAAACACGCCCCGAAACAGCGTTTTAAGCTGTTTCGGGGTGCGGTTATATAGTTTAGGCAAGCGGAATAATCAGAACCTGTTTTTTGAGGCGGATCTCCGCATTGCCGTGTTAAAATACTCTTTAATCCGTTAGGATTGACTGTGTTATGTGCCTTGCATTGCAAAAAATCCATTACTCAAAAAATGTATAACCAAAAAGGGGCATTTCCTTTCGGAAATGCCCCTTTTGTTATCAGGAACTTAAGAAAGCTCTTTAATTGAAGCCTTGATTAAGCGTTAATCTTGGTAACAACGCCTGAACCAACGGTGCGTCCGCCTTCACGGATAGCGAAA
>DKDS01000031.1:0-37879 GCA_002451855.1 Ruminococcaceae bacterium UBA6842
ACATACAGTATCTTATCTACAACAACGAGCTTTATGTAATAGAAGTAAATCCCCGTGCTTCAAGGACGGTTCCGTATATAAGCAAGGTGACCGGCGTTTCTATGGTGGATATAGCCTCCCGTGTTATGACAGGGGCAACGCTTAAGGAAATAGGCTGCGGTACGGGACTTCACAAAACACCGCCGTATTTTGCGGTTAAGGTGCCTGTTTTCTCATTTGAAAAGCTGAGTGATGTAAATTCATACTTAGGCCCCGAAATGAAATCGACGGGCGAGGTTCTCGGAATCGGCAAAACGCTTGAAGAGGCTCTTTTCAAGGGACTTACCTCTGCCGGACTTAAATGCAAATCATCTCTTACCGGCGGCGATACTGGCGTGCTTTTAAGCGTTGACACACACGACCAGCAGGAGGTTTTGTCTCTTGCTAAAAAGCTGTATGATTTAAAATTCAAGCTTTACGCAACGCCCGAGACCGCACAGTCTATAAGAATGCTCGGTATTTCGGTAACCGAGGTCGGCGGTATAAAGGAAAGCGACAACGCCTTTGCTCTCCTTGAAAGCGGCGATATAAGCTATATAATTTATACCGGCGCGTTGATGGACTCAACGGTTGAGGACTATATTGCGCTTCACCGCAAGGCATTACAGCTCTCAATCCCCTGCCTTACCTCGCTTGACACAGCGAATGCGCTTGCGGATATAATCGCAAGCAGGTACAGCGAGGAAAACACCGAGCTTGTGGATATAAACAATATGCGAAAATCACGCAAAACGCTTAAATTCGCAAAAATGCAGGGCACGGGCGACGATTATATTTTCATAGAGAATTTCGACAGCTCCGTCACCTGCCCCGAATCGCTTTGCATAAGCCTTTGCGACAGGCACAAGGGCGTAGGCGGTTTCGGCATTGTTTTGATTGAAAGCTCAAGGGTTGCCGACGCCAAAATGCGGATATACAACCGTGACGGCTCAGAGGGAAAAATGGCAGGCAACTGTATCCGCTGCGCCGCAAAATTCCTTTATGACAACGGCTTTATTACGGGCGACACCGCGGTTATTGAAACGGCAAGCGGAATAAAGGAGCTGAAGCTTTATATGTCCGACGGCAAGGTCACGCTTGCCTCGGCGGATATGGGCAAAGCGGATTTCTCCGCAAAAAATCTTCCCTCCACGGTAAATTCGGAGCAAATTACGGATTACCCCTTAACCGTCAGCGGAAAATGCTATAATATAACCTGCGTGAATGTGGGAAATCCGCACTGTGTGGTATTTTGCGACAACATTGACGCAATAGACATAGAAGCAGTAGGACCCCTGTTTGAAAACGCACCGATATTCCCCGAACGCATAAACACCGAATTTGTGCGTGTTGTTAATACAAATATGCTTAAAATGCGTGTTTGGGAACGCGGCAACGGCGAGACCTACGCCTGCGGAACAGGCGCGTGCGCAGCTGTTGCGGCGGCGGTTAAAAAAGGTCTTTGCCCCAAGGGCGAGGATATAACCGTCAAGGTAAAGGGCGGCGACCTTATTGTAAATTACACCGACGAAAGAATTATTCTTACGGGTGACGCCGTTCTTGTATATGAGGGCATAACAGAGTATTAAACAAATGAAAAACCGCCGTATGGCAAGGTTTAACCTTGCCATACGGCGGTTTTGTTTATATCTTATTTTTTCTTTGCGATAGCTTTTTTGCCTTGTAGCGCTTCCATATAACCCAAAGCGGACCTGCAACAAACAGCGAGGTTACCGCGCCGGAAACTATACCGAAAGCCATAGGAATGGCAAATGTGCGGAGAGTTGACAGACCGAACAGCTCGGATACCGCAACTATGGTCATAACCGCAACGAATGTGGTAAGCGATGTAATTACATTTCGCTTTAATGTGGTATTAATGCTCGCGTTTACAACCTCGCCGATTTCCGCGTCGGGCATAAGACGTTTGTTTTCACGCACACGGTCGTAAATAACTATGGTATCGTTAAGCGAATAACCGAGGATTGTAAGCACGACCGCAATATAGTTTGAGTCAAGCTGGAGCTTGAACAGCACACAGGTGAAGAAGGTTATAAGCACATCGAAAACCAGTGCGCAAAGCGCCGTAACCGCCGCGGACACACCGCCTATTCTTCTGAATCTTATACCTACATATATTACAACGAGAATCGCGGTTATAACGACCGCAACAACGCTCTTGACAAAGAAAGAGCCTGCCACCGTAGGACTTACCGAGTTTGAATTGTAAAGAGCTATCTCGTTATCCGCAAACTTTTCGGTAAGGCTTTTAGTAAGCTCCTCCTGCTTTTCGGCGGAAACTGAGTTCTTACCTACAAGCGCTATTTCAAAGGTCTTTGTATCGCCCGCAAGCGAGGTGCTTTTTGAAACGGTGAAGGATTTGTCAAGCACGCTCTTTGCCGTGCTTTCAATATCGGCGTCGCTTATATCACCGGTATATGAATAGGATATTTTTGTACCGCCGCCGAAGTTGATGTCAAGCTTTACGCCGAAGCCGGGGACAAATATAAAGACTATTCCGGCAAGAAAAATTACAGCGTAAACGATAAGTACCTTTTTAAGCGCTTTATTGAAATCAATATTAATCTTACGCATTTTTCTTACCTCCGTAAAGCCAGGGCTTTCTTAAGAACTTTAATTGCGAAATGCTCTTAAGCATATACTTTGAGGCAAGCACACCCATTATAAGGTTGAATACAACGCCCATTAAAAGCGTATAACCGAATGAGTAAATAGAACCCGTTATGGAAGAGCCGAAGAGCGACATTATGGGCGAGAATATTTTCGCAAGGAAATTGTCCGGCGTACCGAACGCACCCATAAGCACCACGGAAACTATGATTATGGTTACATTTCCGTCGATAATAGCGCTGAGCGAGTTTTTATATCCGCTGTCTATCGCGCCGTCGATAGTCTTGCCCTTTTTAAATTCGTCCTTTATACGCTCGGAGGCTATGACATTACAGTCAACACCCACGCCGACAGAAAGAATTATACCCGCGATACCCGGTATTGTGAGGGTAAAGCTTGAGGCGTTCGGGAAAAAGCCCGATATTGCCGCTATTGTTCCGGCAAGCTGACCGAGCAATGCGATAGACGCCACAAAGCCGTTAAGACGGTAAAGCAATATCATCATTACGCAGACAATTCCGAAGGCTATCGAGCCCGCAACTATCATTACATGAAGCGCGTCGTTACCGAGCGACGGCGAAATTATCTGAAGCTTGCTGTCGTCAACAGTGAGCGCAAAAGGAAGCGAGCCTGCGTTTATCTTATCGGCAAGGTCCTTTGCGGCGTCGGCGTTCTCCATACCGTCTATATAAGCGCTGCCGTTTGTAATGGCGGTGTTTACCGTAGGTGCGGATATTTCCTGATCGTCCATCCAAATAGAAATCTTGCTTCCCACAAGCTCTGCCGTAGCGGCGGCGAACTTTGAAGAGCCGGCGTCGGTGAATGTAAGATACACTACATAGGCGCCGCTGTCGTTTACGCCTGCCTGCGCGTTTTTAATATCCTGCGCTCCGCTTAAGATAACATCGTCCTTATCCTCGTTGCGGCAGAATTTAAGCAAAGCGGTCTCGCCCAACTCCTGCACAGCCGCGGCAGCGTCAAAATCACTCTCGCCCGCCGCCCACGGGAACCTTACGATTATCTGGTGGTTATCGTTATCCGTATACACCTCGTAATCGGTGATGTTCTTGTTTACAAGGCGTGTCTCAACAATAGCCTTAGCGGCGTCCATATCCTCTTTTGTTATATCAACGCCTGATTTATCCGGTGAAAATACGGCTTCAACGCCGCCTCTTATATCAATTCCCCAGCGGATGTCCTCCGCTCCCTTGATATATACCTTTTTGGTATCGCCATAGTAGTTGCTTGCACCGAAAAAGGCTCCGTAGGTTAAAGCCAAAATCAGTATAAGCACCACGAAAAACACCGGTTTACCGGTTCTTTTAGACTTCATCGGCAAGTCCTCCAAATATGTACTTATTCATTAATTATACATAAAACATCTTGTAAAGTCAATAATTTCCCTTAAAAACCGCCGACCTTACTGTTTTTCCGCTATAAGCTTTTCGAGCGCGGCATACTTGACCGCAACACTCAGTACCAGCGACGCCTTTTTGATTTCCTCAACCGAGGGGTAGGACGGCGCTATTCTTATATTTGAGTCTTTAGGGTCAATGCCGTAGGGGTAAGTGGCTCCCGCAGGCGTAAGTATCATACCCGCGTTGGCGCAAAGCTGCTCTACACGCTTGGCGCACCCGTCAAGCACATAAAGGCTTATAAAGTAGCCGCCCTTCGGATTTGTCCAGCGTGCGATACCCGTATCCGAAAGCTGTTTTTCAAGCTCGGCAAGCACCGATTCGAACTTGGGTCTTAATATATCCGCATGGCGTTTCATATGGCGCTCTATATCAGCAGGAGTTTTGAACATTCTTGCGTGTCTTAACTGATTAAGCTTATCGGGTCCTATGGTCTGATATTTCATTCTGCCCTTTAAAAGCGCAACATTGTTGGGGCTTGCCGCCTCAACCGCAACACCGGCGCCGGGGAATGTGATTTTTGAGGTTGAAGTAAAAATTATCGGCAAATCGGGGTTGCCTGCCTTTACGCACTCATCATAAAGGTTTAATAGCTTATCGCCGTCGTCATAAAGGTCGTGTACCGCATAGGCATTGTCCCAGAAAATTCTGAAATCGCCTGCCGCAGGCTTTAAGCGCGCCATTCTTCTTACCGTTTCGTCCGAATAGGTTATACCCTCGGGGTTTGAATACTTCGGAACGCACCATATACCCTTTACGCTTTCGTCCTTAACAAGCTCCTCTACCCTGTCCATAACAGGTCCGTTCTCGTCCGTGGGAACGGAAATAAGCTCAAAGCCGAAATACTCGGTTATGGCAAAATGGCGGTCATATCCCGGAACGGGGCACAAAAATTTAAGCTTGCCCTGCTTTCCCCATGGCTCGCCGCCCATACCGTGGGTCATAGCCTGAGCGATTGTATCAAACATCATATTAAGCGAGGAATTTCCGCCTACTATTATCTGCTCGGGAGCAAGTCCCAATATTTTACCGAAAAGTATTTTAAGCTCCTGAAGTCCGTCAAGTCCGCCGTAGTTTCTGCAATCTATACCGCTTATGTTTTTAAATCCGGTATCGTTGCCCACAAGGTCGAACATCTCGCCGCTTAAATCCATATTGTCAAAGCCGGGCTTGCCCCTTGACATATCAAGCGACAAATGGAGCGATCTTAAATGCTCGTACTCATGGCGGACGCTTTTGAACTCCTCGGACAATTCATCCAAATTCATATTTAAGTAATCTGACATAATAACGCCTCCTGTAACCTATTAAATATACCTCATTTCGGCGCTTTTTTCAAGGCTTATTTTAAAAAAAGCCCCTGCCGTCCGGGCAGGGACAAAAACACATATTATCCGCAAAATCTTGTTGATATTCTTTTAAAGCAGTCGTTCGGAGAGTAATCCCACTCATCAAGCTTATCTCCGCCGAAGAAATATTTTATCGGCGGCGTATAATCGCTGTCAAAGCTGTCTATTATTATAAGCTTTATTTTCATTTTTTCCCGTATTATGCTTTTTATATACACGCTTGCCTGCTGACCGATAAAAACATCGGGTCGGGGCTCGGCAAGACCCGCGAGGTTCGGCGTAAGCTCCACAAAAACCCCGTAATCCTCAACGCTTCTTATAACCCCCGTAACGGTCTGACCCGGTGAAAACATAGCGGCGTTTTCCTCCCATGTTCCCAAAAGCTCCTTATGCGACAGGGTTATTCTTCCGTCGTCGGCAATGCTTTTAATAATAACCCTTATATCGTCGCCCACCCTAAAACGGTCCCTCGGATGAGAAATACGGGAAACCGATATGGCGTCTATCGGCAAAAGCGCCGCATTTCCGCAGCCTATATCGCAAAACGCCCCGAACGATTCGAGATGCGTTACCTTAGCGTTTATTACATCGCCGGTCTTTTTTGAACCGGTTATGTATTTTTTGCAAAGCTCCTGCGCGCATTTTCTTGAAAGATATGCGCAGGGTCTTCCGAATTCATCAACCTTAATATCGGTTATAACAAAGCTTACGGGCTTTCCTACCCTTGAAATAAGGGCTATATCTCGGGTGGAGCCGTCCGAAATACCGATAGCTCCCTCCTCACGGGGAATTATTCCCCTCATACAGCCGAGATCCACAATAAGATTATGCTCGGCGTCGCACATAGTTACCGTAGATTCAAGCACCGTCTGCTTGGACTGAGCCTCCGTAAGCGCCGACGGGGTAAAAGCTTTTTTTCCTTCCGCTGCCGTGCCGTTCCATCCTTCCGGGAAAAAACCGTTCATTATTTAATCACCTTTCCTTTTTACATACGGGCTTTTATGCCCTGTAACAAATTATATGATGTGAAGGATGAAAAAATGAGCGAATTATGTCCCCTGATAAAAATTTTTTCGGCGGACGCTTTTAATTTGCGTCCGCCGAAAGCATAACAGTACAAAATTTTGTTTTTTAAAACAGCTTAAAGCCGAAATCTCTGACGGATAACCCGCATCCCGATGACGATAATATCGAATTGATTTCATTCATAAACCCATCGAAAAAATCCGCCATTTGCGCATAGACCTCTTCTTTTGTATATGAGTCGTCCTCTATGCTCAAATAAGAAAAATCCTCGGGCAAAAACTTTGCTCTTGCGGCGGAGCTTTTAAGCTCAATTCCGGCATAAATCAAATGCCTGTAATTCTCACCGTATTTGTAAAATGAATATGTGCAATCCGCCGTATCGGAAAAGCTCACACTAAAATAATCCGTACCCGACAGGCTGTACGCATCAAAGCTGACATAATTTTGCGGCCGAAAGTCGAAGGGTGTTGAAACTACATATTTCATATTCCCGACTGTTTTTCCCATTTCAAAAAATTGGGAATTGCCGCTTTCGGAGCCGTGCTTTTGCATCCACACAATAAGCGTTTCTATCGGACGGGAGGGATCCGCCGCGCCGCAATACTCGCAAAGGTATTTGCCGAAATCGTGCTTGCCGTCAGGCGCGGTCCTATCGCTTATATATTCATAGCCGCAATTTTGGCATCTGTGCTCGGTATATCCGCCGGTTGTACAGTTGGGCGGTAAGACTAAGCTCCTGAAGTCGTGCCTGCACTCCTTAGTCCGGCTGCTTACCGAAGCGCTTTGCGAGGACGAACTGCCGACGGTTTTTTCGGGCGCCGAGGAGGAGACTTCCGAAACGGGTTCTAAGGTATGTATATCCTCTGTTTCGGGAACCGTGCTTTCCTCCGTATTTGTAACAACCGAAGAAGAATGGGCGTCTGATGCCGTAATATCCTTACTGCTTTTGCAGCCGCACACAGCCGCAATTATACCTATACAAAGAAGCCCTGCCGCAAACCGTCTTATCATTTTTTACCTCTTTTTTAATGAATTTCTTTCATTATACCTGTAAAATGAGTAAAATACAAGCTGTTATTTTGCCCTCGTCTCGCAGTAAGCACAGCGGTAAATGCGGTTTTCCCTGTCGGTCAGCTTAAAAATGTGCGGCAGCTCCTGCTCGGTTGAGGTTATGCACCTCGGGTTTTTGCATTTTAAAACATTTGTAAGCTCCTGCGGAAGTTCTATTGTCTTTTTCTCCGCAATTTTTCCGTCCCTTATTACATTTACGGTAACAAAAGGGTCGATATATCCCAAAATATCGGTATCGACATCAAAATCGGAGTCGATTTTAATAATATCCTTTTTCCCTGTTTTGCGGCTGGCAACATTTTTTATAAGCGCCACAGAGCAGTCAAGCGTATCAAGCCCCAAAAGCCTGTATATCTCCATAGCCTTGCCCGCGGTTATGTGGTCTATTACTATTCCGTTTTTTATAGAATCGATATTCAATTATTCCACCCCCAAAAGCATTAAAATGAGCGCCATTCTCATATATTTGCCGTAAAGCACCTGCTTAAAATAACAGGCTCTTTTGTCGCTGTCCACCGCAACGCTTATTTCATTTACCCTCGGCAGCGGATGAAGCACCCTTAATCTGTCCCCCGCAAGCGCCATTTTTTCGGGGGTCAAAATGTACGAGTCCTTAAGCCTTAAGTAATCCTCTTCGTTAAAAAATCTTTCCTTTTGCACACGGGTCATATAAAGTATATCAAGGTCTGCTATTACGCCCTCAAGGCTGTCGGTCTCACGGTATTCTATACCCGCTTTATCAAGTTTATCCTTTACATAACCGGGCAGCTTTAATTCGTTAGGGGAAATAAGCACAAATTTAACGCCCTTATACCGTATAAGCGCGGAAATCAAAGAATGTACCGTTCTGCCGAACTTTAAGTCTCCGCAAAAGCCTACCGTAAGATTGTCAAAACCGCCCTTTTCACGGTATATTGTAAGCAAATCGGCAAGGGTCTGCGTGGGGTGGCTGTGTCCGCCGTCGCCTGCGTTTATAACGGGGATGGAGGCGTTTTTTGCGGCAACAAGCGGTGCTCCCTCTTTCGGGTGGCGCATAGCTATAATATCGGCATAGCAGGAAACCACCCTTGCGGTATCCGCAACGCTCTCTCCCTTGGAAGCCGAAGAGCTTTGCGCCTCGGAAAACCCGAGCACATTACCGCCGAGCTCGTACATCGCGGCTTCAAAGCTGAGCCTTGTTCTGGTAGACGGCTCGAAAAACAGCGTGGCAAGCTTTTTGCCCCTGCATTTTTCGGAATATTTTAAGGGGTTTTCTATAATATCGTTGGCTGTGGCGATAAGCCCGTCTATTTCCTCGGTTGTAAGCTCCGAAATATCTATAACACTTCTCAATTTTATCATTCCTTTGCGCCGTTTATTTTAAGATAAGCCTTAATGCGTTCCACATTTTCACGGTTTTTTCCGTCTTTTTCAAGGTATTCTATAATATCGTACACATTAACGACCGAATAAACGGGGAAACCGAATTCATCGCTTATTTCCTTCATTGCCGATTTTTCGGTCTTGCCCTTTTCACAGCGGTCCACCATAACGAATACGGCGGCGACCTTAACACCGTCAAACCTTGATAAAATCTCCATACTTTCCCTTATTGCGGTGCCTGCGGTTATAACATCCTCGACTATTACCGCTTCCTCGCCGGCTTTCGGCTTATAGCCTACGAAAACGCCGCCCTCGCCGTGGTCCTTTTCCTCCTTGCGGTTGAAAAAGAACGGCAGGTCAAGTCCGTTTTTTGAAAGTGCGGCCGCCGCCGATACCGCTATCGGGATACCCTTATAGGCAGGTCCGTACAAAACAGCTTTTTTATTCCCGAGCCTTTCGGCATAAGCCTTGGCGTAAAATTCGCCGAGACGGCTTATCTGTGCGCCGGTCTTAATTTCCCCGGCGTTTATGAAATACGGTATTTTTCTACCGCTTTTTGCGGTGAAATCCCCGAATTTAAGCACACCGGCACTCTCTAAAAATTCAATAAATTCATACTTGTAGCTTTCCATACTTAAGTTCCCCCTATAAAACAAATTCCTTGACACAGCGCTCGTATGCCGCAACGGGATCCTCCGCCGCGGTTATCGGTCTGCCTACCACTATGTAGTCGCTCCCTATTTCCCTTGCTTTTTCGGGCGTTGTCACACGGGACTGGTCGCCCTTATCGCCGTCGGCAAAGCGTATGCCCGGTGTTACCGTTAAAAATCCGCTGCCGCAGGCGCCGTGAACCGCCGCCGCCTCAAGCGGAGAGCATACAACGCCGTCAAGCCCCGCGTTTTTTGCGTTTTCGGCGTAACGCATAACCACATCCTCCATTTTGCCGGTTATTAAAAGATCCTTATGCATTGCCTCCTCGCTTGTAGAGGTAAGCTGTGTTACGGCTATAAGCAGCGGACGAGTGCCGTCGGAACGCGTCAGCCCCTCTATTGCGGCGGTCATCATAGCGGCAGTGCCTGCGGCGTGCAGGTTGCACATATCCACATCAAGGCGCGATAATACTGCCATAGATTTTTTAACCGTGTTCGGAATATCGTGCAACTTTAAATCAAGGAAAATTTTATGTCCTCTTTCCTTGATTTCCCTTACTATCTGCGGACCCTCGGCGTAAAAAAGCTCCATTCCGATTTTTACAAACGGCTTTTTGCCCTCAAATTTGTCAAGAAATTCAAGACAGCTCTTTTTATCGCTGAAATCGCAGGCAATTATAACATCCTTACCCATTGTGCGCTCCTCCCGTTATTTCGCTTAGTTTTTTAATGCCGTATTTTTCCATTGCGGCAGGCAATTCCTCAATAATGTTTTTGCAGGCGTACGGCTCCACAAGGTTTGCCGCTCCCACCTCTGTTGCGACAGCACCGGCAAGCATAAATTCGATAACATCCTCGGCAGTGGCTATTCCGCCCATTCCCACTATCGGGATTTTTACCGCCTCGTACACCTGATAGACCATTCTGACCGCCACGGGCTTTACGGCAGGACCAGACAGTCCGCCCGTTTTGTTTGCAAGCAGCGGCTTTTTGGTCTTTAAATCTATTTTCATACCGAGCAGAGTGTTTATAAGGGAAACTCCGTCCGCTCCCTCCGCCTCGCACGCCCTTGCTATTTCGCAAATATCAGTTACATTGGGCGACAGCTTAATTATTATCGGCTTATCAGTCGCTTTTCTTACCGCTTTGGTTATTTTTGCGGCGCTTTCGGCGTTTGTGCCGAAGGCAAGTCCGCCGCCGTGCACATTGGGGCAGGAAATGTTTATTTCCAGCCACCCGACGCTTTTTTCACCGCCGAGCCTTTCCGCCGTGTATACATAATCCTCGGCAGAAAAGCCGCTTATATTTGCCATAACCGGCTTTTTATAAACCTGACCGAGCGTTTTAAGCTCGTTTTCAATTACGGCGTCAACCCCCGGGGTTTGCAGTCCCACGGCGTTGAGCATACCCGACGGACACTCCGCAATTCTCGGTGTGGGGTTTCCGAAGCGCGGGTCCTTGGTAGTGCCCTTAAGGGAAATCGAGCCTAAAATATTTATATCGTAAAATCTTGAAAATTCATAACCGAACCCAAAGGTTCCGCTTGCCGGTATAACGGGATTGTCAAGCGTTATTCCGCAAAGCTTAACGGAAGTATCTACCATTCTATTTCCTCCCTTAAAAGCACGGGGCCGCCCGTGCATATGCGTTTGGGTCCGTTCTTTGTTTTACAGGTACAGCCCATACAGGCGCCCGTACCGCAGCCCATGCGCTCTTCAAAGCTAAACTGACCGCCGCTTTTAGCATAGGCGTCCACCGCCTTTAGCATAGGCTTCGGTCCGCAGGTGTAAAAATATGTGTAGTCGGCGTTTTTTAATGCGTCGGTAACAAAACCCTTAAGCCCGTAGCTTCCGTCAACCGTTGTTACCGCGACAAGCGCGCCGAGGTCACGGAATTCCTTTTCGTAAAATATTTCATTTTTAGTGTTAAAGCCTAATATTACGCTTACGGTCTTGCCCTCAGCTATCAGCTTTTTACAAAGCCCGTAAAGCGGGGGAACACCTACGCCGCCGCCTATGAGTATGGGTCTCGTGCCCGACGGTTCCGTATCAAACCCGTTGCCGAGCGATATTAACAGGTCAAGCCTCTCACTCTTTTTCATACGGCTCAAAGCTTCTGTTCCGGCGCCCACAACCTTGTATATTACCGTGAGCGTTTTATCGTCCATATCGCAGATTGAAATGGGGCGGCGCAAATAAAGCTCCGGTATTTTAATATTTACAAACTGCCCGGGTGCCGTTATGGGCGAGGTATCGCCCGAAAGCACCATTTTAAAAACCGAGGGTGCAATTTGTTCATTTGACAAAATTTCGTAAAAATCCTGTTTCATAGCCTATCCTTTCAAGCGTCTATTGTGGATATTCCGAGCGTGGTTTCCTCAAGCACATCAAGCAACACCTTTACGGTATCAAGCGATGTAAACATTGTGATATTGTTTTCAACCGCACAGCGGCGTATTTCATATCCGTCCGACAGAACACCCGACGAATTCATATCCCTTGTGTTTATAACATAGGTCACATAGCCCTGCCTTATCGCGTCGGTAATTTCACGGCTTCCGTCGCTCAGCTTTCCTACGGCGTGGGTGCGTATGCCGTTTTTCTTTAAAAACGCGGCTGTACCCTCGGTTGCCTGAATATTAAAGCCCATATTGTAGAAGCGGCGTATAAGCGGAAGTGCCTCTTCCTTGTCCTTATCCGCTATGGTTGCAAGCACCGTACCGTAATTCATAACGCTCATTCCGCTTGCCTTAAGCGCCTTGTAAAGCGCGCGGGTCAGCTTGTCGTCATAACCTATCGCTTCGCCCGTGGATTTCATTTCGGGCGAAAGATACGCGTCAAGCCCCCTGAGCTTTGAGAACGAGAACGCCGGCGCCTTTACATACCAACGCTTTTTCTCCTCGCCGTATATTTTATCAAAGCCCTGCTCCTTAAGGCTCTTGCCCAAAATTACAAGGGTCGCGATATCCGCAAGGCTGAAGCCCGTCGCCTTTGAAAGGAACGGAACGGTTCTTGATGAACGGGGGTTTACTTCTATTATAAACACATTTTCGTTCTTATCCACAATGAACTGAATGTTGTAAAGCCCCACTATGCCTATTCCGAGTCCCAAACGCTTTGTATAATCAAGTATTGTTTCCTTGACCCTTTCGCTGATACTGAAGGTCGGGTACACGCTTATTGAGTCGCCGCTGTGTATTCCCGTGCGTTCAACAAGCTCCATAATACCCGGTACGAATACATCCTTTCCGTCGCAGATGGCGTCTACCTCGACCTCTTTACCCGAGATATACTTGTCAACAAGCACAGGCTTATCCTCGTCTATCTCAACCGCCGTGCGAAGATAACGGCGTAATTGCTCCTCGTCCACAACTATCTGCATCGCCCTGCCGCCCAGCACAAAGGACGGGCGCACAAGCACGGGATAGCCGATTTCCGCCGCCGCCCGAACTCCGTCCTCGATTTTGGTGACCGCTTTACCGTTCGGCTGGGGAATGTCAAGCTCCTTTAAAACCTTTTCAAACAGGTCCCTGTTTTCCGCGCGGTCTATGGCGGCGCAGTCCGTTCCTATTATCCTAACGCCGAGACGGCTTAAGCTCTCCGCCAAGTTTATCGCCGTCTGACCGCCTAATGACGCTATTACCCCAATCGGCTTTTCAAGGCGTATGATATTCATAACATCCTCTGTGCAAAGCGGCTCGAAATACAGCTTATCGGAGCAGGTGTAATCGGTCGAGACCGTTTCGGGATTGTTGTTTATTATTATTGCCTCGTAGCCCGATTTTTTAATTGTTGTAACCGCGTGGACGGTGGAATAGTCAAATTCTACGCCCTGCCCTATTCTTATGGGTCCCGAGCCTAAAACTATTATTTTCTTTTTATCAGATACTACCGATTCGTTTTCATCCTCATAGGTAGAGTAAAAATACGGAATATAGCTTTCAAATTCCGAAGCGCAGGAGTCTATCATCTTATAAATCGGGAATATATCCTGTTTTTCCCTTATTTTAAATACCTCGTCCTCGGTCATACCCCAAAGCTTCCCGATGAACGCGTCAGAAAAGCCCATTTTTTTAGCCGCGTAAAGGGTTTTTATATCGCCTATATGCCCTTTAAGCCTGTTTTCGGTTTTTACAATATTTCTTATCTTTTCAAGGAACAGCATATCGATTTTTGTTGCGTCGTAAATCATTCCCATATCGGTATTACGGCGCAAAAGCTCGGCTATGGCATACAGTCTGTCGTCCGTACCGTCCTTTATATACGAAAGCAGCTCCTCATCCGAAAATCCGTCAAATTTCTTCATATACAGATGGTTTACGCCTATTTCAAGCGACCTTGCCGCCTTAAGCAGACTTTCCTCTATCGTTCTGCCAATACTCATAACCTCGCCCGTAGCCTTCATCTGGGTTGAAAGCTTATTGTTTGCCGAGGAAAACTTATCAAACGGAAATCTCGGCATTTTGGTGACCACATAATCGAGCGCGGGTTCAAATGAGGCAGGGGTATTCGCAAGCATTATTTCATCAAGCCTCATACCAACCGATATTTTGGCTGATACCCTTGCTATCGGATAACCGCTTGCCTTTGAAGCTAACGCCGACGAGCGAGAAACTCTCGGGTTTACCTCTATAAGATAGTAATTGAAGGATAACGGGTCAAGCGCAAACTGCACATTACAGCCGCCCTCAATCTTAAGCGCGCGGATTATTTTAAGCGCGCTGTCCCTTAACATATGGTATTCCTTGTTCGTAAGGGTCTGCGAGGGGCAGACCACAACCGAGTCGCCCGTGTGTATGCCTACGGGGTCGATATTTTCCATATTGCACACGGTAATGGCGGTGTCGTTTCCGTCCCTTATTACCTCATATTCTATTTCCTTATATCCCTTAATGCTTTTTTCCACAAGCACCTGATGTACGGGGGATAAGTCGAGCGCTCCTCTTAAAAGCTCCTTACATTCTTCCTCGTTATCGGCAAAGCCGCCGCCCGTGCCGCCCAAGGTAAACGCAGGACGGAGCACCACAGGGTATCCTATTTCCTTTGCGGCCGCAAGACCTTCTTCAAGGCTTTCGGCTATTACCGACTGCAATACAGGCTCGCCTATTTCCTCGCAAAGCTCCTTAAACAGCTCTCTGTCCTCGGCTCTTTCTATGCTTCTGCTGCCTGTTCCCAAAAGCTCTGCACCGCATTCACGCAAAACGCCCTTTTTTTCAAGCTGCATAGCAAGGTTAAGACCCGTCTGTCCGCCGATACCGGGGACTATCGCGTCGGGCCGCTCGTAGCGTATTACCTTTGCGAGATATTCAAGGGTCAAAGGCTCCATATAAACCTTATCGGCAACCGTGGTGTCGGTCATAATAGTCGCGGGGTTTGAGTTGCACAAAACAACCTCGTAGCCCTCCTCCTTAAGCGCCAAACAGGCCTGCGTGCCGGCATAGTCAAACTCCGCCGCCTGACCTATTACGATAGGTCCCGAGCCTATTACCAGTATCTTTTTAAGGTCGGTTCTTTTAGGCATTTTTATTTTCCTCCATAAGCTTTATAAATCGGTCGAACAGATATGCGCTGTCCTGCGGACCGGGCGCGCTCTCGGGGTGATACTGCACGCTGAATATTTTTGCTTCTTCGTCCCTTACGCCCTCAACCGTATTATCAAGGATATTTATATGAGTAACGGTAAGCTTTGTTTTTTCAAGGCTCTTTTCGTCCACGGCGTAGCTGTGATTTTGCGAGGTTATCTCTATTTTACCGGTTTCAAGGTTTTTTACGGGATGGTTTCCGCCCCTGTGTCCGAACTTTAGTTTGTAGGTCTCGGCGCCCGCGGCAAGGCATATCATCTGATGCCCAAGACATATACCGAAAATCGGCAGCCTTCCGTAAAGTTTTCTTACAAGCTCGATAACCGGTATTACATCCTCGGGATCTCCCGGTCCGTTTGATAAGAACACTCCGTCGGGCTTCATCTTTTCCACCTCTTCCGCAGGGGTGTTGTAGGGCATAACCGTCACGTTACAGCCCCTTGCGTTAAGCGAGCGGATTATATTAAGCTTTATTCCGCAGTCTATCGCCACAACATTGTAACGGGCGTTTGCGGTTCTTGCGTACCACCGCTTTTTACAGCTCACCCTGTCAACGGCATTATGCGGCACGGGCGTGCTTTTTATAATTTCAAGCGCCTTTTCTTTAGGCGTATCGGCGTTTGTAATAATCGCTCTTCTGCTGCCCTTGTCTCTTATGCTTCTTGTAAGCCGCCTTGTGTCTATGCCCGAAATTCCGGGTATTTTATATTCCTCCATAACCTCGGACAGTGTTTTTGTATACCTGAAGTTAGACGGAAAATCGTTATATTCCCTTACTATAAGTCCTCCGATTGTCGGCACCTTTGTCTCGTAGTCCTCGTCCGCAATGCCGTAATTGCCTATAAGCGGATATGTCATAACCACCGCCTGATCGGTATATGACGGGTCGGATATTATTTCCTGATAGCCGACAACCGATGTGTTGAAAACCAGCTCGCATACCGCGTCCCTGTCGTATCCGAAGCCTGTTCCGCAGTACTCCGCACCGTCCTCCGTTACAAGCTTTTTCTGTTTTATATCTGCCATACCGCTTTACCTCCGTGTACTGTAAGTAGATTTTTTCCGAATACCCTTTCACCCTCAAAGGGCGTGCTTCTTCCCATAGTTTTAAATTCATTAGGGTCTATCGTATATTCGCTGTCAAGACTGTAAACGCAAACATCCTTTGTTTGCTTTATACCGAACCGCTTTCTCGGGTTTACCGACATAAGCTCAATTAATTTTTCAAGGGTTATTATTCCCGTTTTGACAAGCCTTGTGTAAAGAACAGGGAATGCGGTTTCAAGTCCCACGACACCCATCAGACTGTTTTTAAGTCCGCCCGATTTTTCCTTTTCGGAGTGCGGCGCATGGTCGGTCGCTATCATATCTATCGTTCCGTCCATTATACCCTCTGTAAGCGCCAGTCTGTCCTCCTCGCTTCTTATCGGGGGGTTCATTTTAAAGCGCCCGTCCTCCTTTAAAGCCATATCGTTAAGCACAAGGTAATGTGGCGCCGTTTCGCAGGTCACATCTACGCCGTCCGCCTTGGCTTTTCTTATAAGCTCCACGCTTTCCTTGCAGGATATATGGCAGATATGGTATTTGCATCCCGTTTTTTTCGCAAGCCTTAAATCCCTTTCAATCGGTCTCCATTCACTCTCGGAGCATATCCCCTTGTGATCGTGGATTTTTGCGTACTCGCCGAGGTGTACATATCCGCCTGCCAGCAGTGAGTTATCCTCGCAGTGGGCGGCGATTATTTTACCGAGGTTTTTCGCCTTTTCCATAGCCCTCAGCATTATTTCCTCGTTCTGAACGCCCCGTCCGTCATCCGAAAAGGCAACGCACAGGGGAGCGAGCGCGTCCATATCGCTTAAAGCCTCACCCTTTTCGCCCACGGTTATTGCGGCGTATGGGTGCACGCCGATAACCGCCGTTTTATTTATTATTTCAAGCTGTTCTTTTATGTTTTCCGCGCTGTCCGGAACGGGATTTAAGTTCGG
This sequence comes from Ruminococcaceae bacterium UBA6842, assembly GCA_002451855.1. GTDB lineage: Bacteria > Bacillota > Clostridia > Oscillospirales > Acutalibacteraceae > UBA737. Next base: position 17,089 of record DKDS01000031.1, read on the forward strand.
CATTGCGCAAACATCGGTATAACCGCCCCTCGCCGCCGCAAGCGAGCCTGTTTTTATTGTTTCCTTATAAAAAAATCCCGGTTCTCTGAAATGCACATGAACATCGCAAAAAGCCGGAAAAACAAAAGCATTATTAAAATCGGAAACAATACCGGACTCTCCTCCGGCATCGGTAACAAAATCTTTTTTTACAAATGTGCCGTTTTCGTAAACAGCGGCGTTTTTAAATATCATAGCGTTTCTCCCAAAAAATAAAGACCTGCTTTTAAAGCAGGTCACGAGCGCAACAAAGCAGACTGAAAAACAGCCTTTATTACAATCTTGCCGGCGTCACAGCACCCTGCTTAAAGATTTTTGTTTTTATTATTTTAACACCGCTCGAGTGTAAAGTCAATACCGAAGTTTTATCTTTTGGGATATTTAAGGCTGTCGGGCAAATTCAAAATGTAATCCGCCGATACCCCGTAGTATTCGCACAGCCTTTTAAGAAAACGAATGGGCAGCTCTCTTTTATTAAGCTCATACTGCGAGTAGCTTGCCTGTTTAATTCCCAACACCTCCGCTATCTGTTGCTGCGTAAGGTCTCTATCCTCACGCAACGCCCTTATGATTTCAAAATATTCCAAGCTGTCCACCCCGTTATAAGCTTAAAAAACGCCGGCTTAAGCCGGCGCAATAAAATTCTGTTAATCAAGTCCGATATACGAAGCCGGATTTACACGGTTATCGTTTACCATTACCTCAATGTGAAGATGGTTGCCTGACGAATTTCCGGTACAACCAACCAAAGCGATAACATCGCCCTGTTCAACCTTGTCGCCCACGCTTACCTTAAGTACGCTTGCATGGCCGTAACGGGTCTTTATTCCGTTGCCGTGGTCTATAACAACGCAGTTGCCGTACGCGCCGTCGAATTTTGCGAGTGTAACCGTTCCCGACGCGGCGGCATATATCGGCGTACCTTTATCCGCGGCAAGGTCCATACCCTTATGACCCCTGCCGTCGCCGTAATAGGCGGATATTACAAAGCTGCCCTTATCAAGCGGACAAATAAGCCCCGCGCTTCTGGCGGCGGAACGCTGCTTTGCGCTTGCTGTGGTCTTTGCGGTTCCTACAAGAGTAATCTGTGTAACCGGTTCCTTTACAACCTCGCTTGAAAGCTCGGCGGCAGACTGCGTTTCACCGTTTATAAGCTCCCGAACCTCGGTTTTACGCTTAACGCCGTCTTCACCTGCGGTAGTCACCTTAGAATAACCTATTAACTCGGTTGAGGTCTTTTCGGTTTTGCTTGAAAAAGGTATCGCTTCTTCACTTGTAACCGTTGCGGTTGTTTTAACGGGTAAAGCCTCTATAACCGTCTTCATTTCCGTTTCGCTCGCAAGCTCCGAACGCAGATAATACCCGTTCTCGATCTCAATACTGTCGGTAAACTCCGATACATTTTCCGCACCGTCTATATTAAAGCGGTTACGGCAGTATTCAAGATAGTTTGTAAGCTCGTCCCTTGCGGCGCAGACTGCGGCAACACCGTTTACCCGAAGCTCGGCGGCTTCTTCGATGTCGTCCGTATTTTCAATAATCGCGTCCGCAACCTTGAGAGCGCTGTCCAGCCTGTCCTCGACAGTAAGGGTCATTTTAAAGCTGGGTCTTTTAATTGCGCCGTCCGCGTTTGAGCTTGAAATATGGTTTACGGCTATATCCTTAGCGTCGTCAAAAACAGAGGAGTTTCTTACCGTTGCTATAAAAGAGCCTGCGTAATTTACCTTAAAGCCGAGGGTTATTCCCACGGCAACAACGCTTATACCCACCGCAAGCATACCTATAAGACAAAGAGAGCATATTTTCATCGGTATTCTGTTGTTCTTTATAAAAGAAAAAAGCTTCTTGAAAACATTATACTGAGATAATATTTCCTTAACAGCTCCTCTTTTGAGAATATCCTTAAAAATAAAAGTCACTTCTTTCAAAGGTTACAATTTGTAATCAACATAATGGTATTATAACAAAAAGGTTACAAAATTGCAACCTTTTTATACATAAAATATCGATTTAATTTTTATGCACTTTGCACAAGTTTAAAAGACAAACTGTACCAGCAGCATATAGCATACAGTTCCGCCGGCTATCGACAAAAGCATATTGCGCCGCCATAAATGAAGCGCCGTCAGCACCGAAACGGCTATAAACTCGGGAAGTCCATGGCTTCCGCCCAACACATTCACATCCTTAAGGCAGTAAACAAAAAGCATCGCGAATATTGCCGACGGCAGAGCTTTGCCCAAATATTTGACATATTCGGGGGTTTTGCGCTTTCCGCCGAAAACGGCAAAGGGCAAAAAGCGTGTCGTCATTGTGGCAAGGGCGCAAAGCGCTATGGTTATTATCCTTTGGGTCACCGTCATTCAAGACCACCCGACCTTTCTATCGGTGTTCTTAACACCGTGAGCAGCAAAAGCATAACAGCCAGCGTCGGGAGCATAAAATTATCCGAACCGAATATTACCCTGCACAAAAGCGCCGAAAATCCGCCTATTAAAGCGGTGTAATGCTTTTTTTCCTTTAAAAGCCTGTCTAACAGAATTACCGCAAAAAGCGCCGTCATAACAAACTCTATTCCGCCGGTGTTGAACTTAATAAGCGTGCCGAAAAGTCCGCCCAAGGTGGCACCTCCCACCCAGTAAATCTGATTTAAGAGCGTTACAAAGAACATAAACCAACCCCTGTCGATTTCCTTTGGAATATCGGCGGTGTAGTTTACCGAAAAGGTTTCGTCGCACATCCCGTAAATCAGATAAATCTTTTTAAGCCCGGTATTCTTATACTTATCAAGCATTGAAATACCGTAAAAAATATGTCTTGCCTGTATTACAAGGCTGACGAAAAAGGTTTCAAGCGGTGCGAACGGGCTTAAAAGCATAGACACCGCAACAAATTCAAGCGAGCCGCCGAAAATCACCGCGCTCATTATCATAGGGTACCAAAAGGAGAACCCCGAAGCATTCATATATACGCCGTAGGAAAATCCCAAAAACAGAAATCCCGTCATAATGGGTATCGTTTTCGGGAATGCGGCTTTAAACGCATTTTTTAACATCTTTTATCATTCCGTTTAAAACATTGAGATTTGGTTTGTGTCGGGCAGGTCGTTCATAGCGCCGAGGTCCGCAAGGTTCTGGATTATGGTTTTGGAAACTCCCGCCTCTATCTGGAAATCCTCACGGGAAACAAAGTCGCCCTTTTGCGCCGCCTCGTAAATTGAGTAAGCCGCCTTTTCGCCGACGCCCGACAGTGCTCCGAACGGAAGCCGCATTTTCCCGTTCTCGGGCAGATACTTCATAGCGTGAGAATGGTTGATGTCAATAGGAAGCACCTCTATACCCCTTGACATCATTTCATTGAATATGAGCATATTGTTATAAACATCAAGCTCCTTTTTGGTTGCTTCCTTACCCTTTGCCTTTATGTTCTGAAGATACTGTCTTACCGCCTGCTTGCCCTGCATTATGGTAGGTACATCAACATCCTCGGGACGGGCGGTAAAGTACGCGCAGTAAAACTCAAGCGGGCGGTGAACCTTGTACCACGCAAGACGGAGCGCCGAAATAACATAAGCGGCGGCGTGCGCCTTGGGGAACATATATTTAATTTTGTGACAGCTTTCAATATACCATTCCGGAACGCCGTGCGAGCGCATATCCTCCTCCATCGCGTTCCAGTCCTCGGCTGAGACCTTGCCCTTTGCGACAAGACCCTTACGCACGGTCTCGGTTATCTTAAAGGCTCTGCCCTCTTCAAGACCCTTATGGATAAGGTATACCATTATGTTGTCACGGGTACCGATAACCTCGGAAATTGTACAGGTTCCGTTGTCGATAAGGTCCTTTGCGTTGCCGAGCCAAACATCCGTACCGTGCGAAAGACCCGAGATCTGCAAAAGATCCGAAAAGTTTTTCGGCTTACAGTCAACAAGCATTTCGCGGACAAACTTTGTACCGAATTCCGGCAGACAGTAGGTTCCCGTTTTGGAGTCAATCTCCTCGGGTTCTACGCCGAGCGCCTTCGTTGATGTAAAAAGACTGTACACATCGGGGTCACTCATTGAAACATCGCTTACGGGTATACCGGTATACTCTTCAAGATACTTATATGTAGTCGGCACCACATGGCCGAGCTCGTCAAGCTTTAATATTGTATCGTGAATGGAATGGAAGTCGAAATGAGTGGTTATAATATCGGAATTAACATCGTCCGCGGGATGCTGGATAGGGCAGAAGTCGTAAATGGTGTTGGTTCTCGGCACTATAATCATTCCTGCCGGATGCTGACCTGTGGTTTGTTTAATCTGCGCCTTTTCAACAAGGGACGCCAGACGGTTTAATTCCGCATTGCTTAAGGTTATGCCCTTTTTCTCGGCGTATGCCTTTGCAAAGCCGTAGGCGGTCTTTTCCGCTACCGTGGAAATCGTACCTGCCTTGAACACATTTTCTCTGCCGAACAGCGTTTCGGTATATTTCTGTACCGAGTTCTGGAATTCGTCGGAGAAGTTAAGGTCTATATCGGGGACCTTGTCGCCCTTGAAGCCCAAGAATGTTTCAAAAGGAATATCGTGACCGTTGCGGTTAAGCTGCGCGCCGCATTTGGGGCATTTCTTTTCGGGCAGGTCGAAGCCTGAGCCTACCTCGCCCTTTAAGAAAAATTCACTGTAACGGCATTCGGGGCAAACATAGTGCGGCGGCAGAGGATTAACCTCCGATATTCCTGCCATTGTTGCGGCAAAGGACGAGCCTACCGAACCACGGGAGCCAACCAAGTAACCGTTTTCCTCGCTGTATGCCACAAGCTTCTGCGCCGAGATATACATTATAGAAAATCCGTTGTTGATAATGGAGTTAAGCTCCTTTTCAAGACGGTTTTTAACCACATCGGGAAGATCCTCGCCGTATATTTTGTGTGCGGTATCCCAGCAAATATCGTGCAAAAGCTCGTCCGAACCCTCGATCACCGGCGGATAGTTGCCCTCGGGCACGGGGATAATGTCCCCGTCCACCATATCGGCAATTTTGTTCGGGTTGTCTATTACAAATTCCTTTGCCCTGTCGCCGAAGTAATCAAAATCGGCAAGCATTTCATCGGTAGTTTTAAGGTACAGGGGCGCCTGATTGTCAAAATCGTCAAAGCCCTGACCTGCCATTAATATTTTACGGATTATATCATCACTCTTTTTAAGGAAATGCACATCTCCCGTGGCTACAACAGGCTTGCCCAATTTGTCCGCCAGCTCGACCACCTTGCGGTTAAAGTTTTTTATAACCTCAAAATCGGTAACCTTTTTAAAGCGATTGGGTATAACCGCCCCCGTTTTCTTATCCTTTTTATCGGGGTACGACGATTCCCTTACCATAAACGCATTATTGCCGAGGGGCTGAATTTCAAGATAATCGTAATAATCCGCAATTCTTAAAAGCTCTTCCTCGGGCTTTTCGTCTATTATCGCGCGGTAAAGCTCGCCCTGTTCGCAGGCACTGCCTAAAATAAGTCCCTCGCGCAGCTTATCCAATTTGCTGCGCATTGTAAGCGGCTTGCCCCTGAAATCGTGCAGGTGCGCCTCGGACACTAATTTATAAAGATTTTTAAGTCCCGTAAGATTTTTAACAAGTATTATCTGGTGATATCTGAATTTTGCGGTCTGCTTTGCGTTAAGTCCCTCAATATTATTGTTTACATCATCGACAAAATAAGATTCAACGCCGTAAATAACCTTAAAATCTCCGCCCGATTTGCGGATGGCCTTTACGGCGCCCGCGGCGGCAGGATATGCCTGAACAACGCCGTGGTCGGTAATCGCGATCGCCTTGTGACCCCACTCATACGCCTGCTTTATTATGGAATCGGCAGACGATACCGCGTCCTTTGCGGACATATTCGTATGGCAGTGAAGCTCAACACGCTTTTCGCCCTCGTGGTTATCCTTTTCGGTATATTTCTGCAAAAGCGCCATAGCGCGCGGCTTAACAACAAAATCCTTTTTATAGTTGTCAAATTCGTATGAGCCGTTTACAAGTATAAAAGCGCCGTCCTTTAAAGGCGCAATATCCCCCATACGGTTGGTATCCATAAACAGGGAGGCGTTAAGCGAATTGGTGTGGTCGCTGAACGAAAAGTTGACTATCGTCATATCCGTTCCGCGTTTTGTTTTTATATTACGGGTCTCAAGCCCGAAAACCTCGCCCCAACAGGCGATTTCGGTATCGTCCCCCGTTATGCTTATCATATCTCTTGTATGGTTGCTTATTCCGCCCCTGCCGTAAAACTGCTGCGGCTTATCGAGGTAAACTATGCCGTTATCGGGTCTTTCCTCACGCTTTTCGAATTTTATTTCGGTCTTAGGCGCCGAGGGGCGTTCGGTTTTCTGCGGTCTCGGCTTCGGTTTTTCCGCCCTCGGTGCCTCGGCTTCGGGTTCGGGCAGCTTTATTTCCACATTTTCAAGCTGACCGCCGAACGAAACGGTGACCTCACGGGAAAAGCGTTCCCTTACAAGCGCCTTAAACGCGTTTTCAAAGCCGCAGTCCGCTATCGTGTTATATCCGCCGTGCTTAAGCGTTATATTTACGCAGTCGCCGTCAAGCAAAAAATCCGCACCGTTAAAGTACCCGTTTATTGCCGCGTTTTTAATCTTTATTTCCGCCGCTATATCCGAGCAGGCGGCAGGGCAGAGTGCTTCCCCCGAAAAAACGCAGGAAACAAGACAGGAATTAAGGCGCAAAGCGTCTTTTAAAGCTGCGGAAAGTCGAAACTTCATTTCCGCCGATATGTATTTTTCGCTTTTAAGCACCGTATCAAGGGTGCGTTCCTCGGTGTCAAGCGCACAGCGTTCTATTATACAATTTTTAAATTCGGCGGCAATATCCGACGGTATTCCCGTATCAAAAATATCCGAAAATAATGCTTTAGACACCTTTTTCACTCCGTTACATTTTTTCTATTTCTTCAATAAGTCCGTCAAGCAGCTCGCTTTCGGGCAGTTTTTTTATTATTTCCCCGTTTTTAAAAATCACGCCGCAACCGTCTCCTCCGGCAATGCCTATGTCGGCTTCTTTTGCCTCACCCGGACCGTTTACAACACAGCCCATTATGGCGACGGTTATGTTTTTATCCGAATTTTCAAGTCTTTTTTCAGCCTCTGCGGCAATTTTTATAAGGTCTATTTTTGTTCTGCCGCAGGTAGGGCAGGAAACAAATCTGATGCCGCCGTCACGAAGTCCCAGCGCCTTTAAAAGTCTTTTGCCCGCCTCGACCTCCTTTACGGGGTCGTCCGTAAGAGAAATACGCAGGGTATCCCCTATACCTCTTAACAGAAGTCCGCCTATACCGGCGGCGGATTTTATGGTTCCGTTTTCGGCTGTTCCTGCCTCCGTAACCCCCAAATGCAGTGGGTAACGGCACTTCTGCGACGCCAAAACATACGCATTGTACATTTTTGTAACATCCGAGCTTTTAAGCGACAGCACAATATCGTCAAAGTCGAATTTTTCAAGCAGTGATATATGGTACAGTCCGCTCTCCACCATAGCCTCGGGTGTGGGCGAGCCGTATTTTGCAAGTATGTTTTTTTCAAGCGAGCCGGAATTTACGCCTATCCTTATCGGCACGCCTGCGGTACTGCAGGCGGCGGCAACCGCCTTTACCCTGTCGTCCGAGCCGATATTGCCGGGGTTTATTCTTATTTTATCAGCCCCTGCCGCCACGCTTTCAAGTGCCAAACGGTAATCGAAATGTATGTCCGCTACCACGGGCACAGATATATTTTCTTTCAGCGCCGCAAGCGTTTTAACGCTCTCCTTATCCGGCACGGAAATGCGTATAATATCGCATCCCGCGCTTTCAAGCCTTTTCGCCTGTTTAATATTTCCGTTTATATCGTGTGCCGGAATATTAAGCATAGACTGCACCGAAACGGGTGCGCCGCCGCCTATTTGAAGTCCGCCGGCGAAAACCTTTTTCGTATCCTTATTAGTATACATACCGTCACCCCGCAATCAAGGACCAAATATCCTTTGCCGTTACAAGCAGCATAAAGCCTATAAGCAGCGCAAAGCCGACGGCGTGAACTATCGCCTCGTACTTTTGCGGAACAGGCTTTCTGAATATCATTTCAATTAATATAAACAGCAGTCTGCCGCCGTCAAGCGCCGGTAAGGGCAGCAGATTGAAAATACCGAGATTTATTGTAATAAGCGCCATTATAGGCAGTATGTCGGCAAGGTTTGCCTTTGCGGCGGAGCCTATCGCCGCGGTAACGCCCACAGGGCCCGAAACCGCGCTTATACCGTACTTGCCGCCTATCAGATCTATAAGCGACCGCCACACTACCGCACAGTAGGAAAGCGAGGTTGAAACGGTCTGCTTTAAATAATTGCCGAAATTCTTTCTTATTCCGTACACATAAAAGTCCACGGTAAGGTAGCTTATGCCCTTTTCCGTTGCGGACTCGAACTTAACGCCGTCAAGCTTTACCTTTTCGCCGTTTCTTTTAACCACCATATCTATTTTGCCGTTTTTAACATTGGTAAAAGCATAGCTTAAATCATAGGTTGAGAAAATTTTTCTGCCGTCAACCTCGATTATCTTATCATTTACCCGAAGTCCCGACTGCTCGCTTACCGCGTTTTCCTTAAATTCCGCAACAACGGTGGAATTAAAAGCCTTTTGCGGCGCCAAGGTAACCGCCACGATAATAAGCCCCAGAATGAGATTGAAAACTGCTCCCATCATAACGATTATAAAGCGTTTCCACGGTTTTTTATTGCAGAACGCGCGGCTGTCGCCGCTCGCCTCGTCCTCGCCCTCCATAGCGCAGTAGCCGCCTAATGGCACAAGATTTACCGAATACTTCGTCTCCTTGCCCTGCTTTGAAAAAAGCTTTGGTCCGAAGCCGACAGCAAATTCATTTACCCTTACGCCCAAAAGCTTTGCCGCTATGAAATGACCGAACTCGTGTATTATAATAAGCACCAAAAAAAGCGCTATCGCCGCAAGATAAGGCCATACATTGCCCCAAACATTTAAAAAAGCCGAAATAACAACCACCCTATTCTCTTACAAGTTTTCTTGCCGCTTTATCTGCCTCAAAAATATCCTCAAGTGTGTAATCCTTTTTATTCTGAACCTCTGCCAGCGCTTTTTCAACCATATCCGCTATCTGCAAAAATTTTATTTTACCCTTTAAGAAAAGTCCCACAGCCTCTTCGTTCGCGCCGTTCACAGCCGTAGGAGCAAGACCGCCTTTGTTTATCGCTTCAATACAAAGCGGCAGACACCTAAAGGTGTCCGTATCGGGTTTTTCGAATGTAAGCGTACCTATATCCGAAAGGCTTAAATGCTCAAAGGCGTTTTCCGAGCGCTCGGGGTAGGTAAGCGCATACTGTATGGGCAGGCGCATATCCGGCGTGCCGAGTTGCGCTATGACCGCGCCGTCGCAAAGCTCCACCCCCGAATGTACTATGCTCTGCCTATGCACCAGCACCTCAATTTCGGATGCGGTAACGCCGAACAGATGAACCGCCTCGATTACCTCAAGACCCTTATTCATAAGGGTTGCCGAATCGACCGTAATTTTAGCCCCCATAGACCAATTCGGGTGGTTAAGCGCTTCCTTTACGGTAACGCTTTCAAGCTCCTCCCGTTTCTTTCCGTAAAACGGTCCGCCTGACGCCGTAAGCAGTATTTTTCTGAGCGAATTCTGCGGCGCGCCCTGCAAGGACTGAAAAATTGCCGAATGTTCGCTGTCTACCGGCAGGAGCGTTACGCCCCTTTCCTTTAATCTGCGGTTTACAATTTCGCCGCCGGTTACAAGCGTTTCCTTATTTGCTAGTGCTACGGTATGCCCCGCGTCTATCGCCGCAAGAGTGGGCTTAAGCCCCGCTATTCCCACAATGGAATTAAGCACGATGTCGCAGTCATAACCTGCGGCAAAAATAACCCCTTCCTCACCGGAAAGGACCCTTATATCCGTGTCGGCAAGCTTGATTTTAAGGTCGTCGGCGGCTGTTTCGTCAAACATCGCAACAATATCCGGCTTATATTTCCTTGCCTGCTTTTCAAGCAGCTCTGTGTTTCTGCCGGCGGCAAGCGCGGCAATACGCCAGCCGTTTTTTTCCGCCGTGCAAAGCGCCTGTGTTCCGATAGAGCCGGTAGAGCCTAAAATTGTCAGCTTTTTCATTATATTACCCCTAAGGCTATAAACAAATACAACAGCGGAGCGGTCATAAGAATACTGTCAAAGCGGTCGAGTATACCGCCGTGTCCCGGAATAATAGTTCCGTAATCCTTGATACCTGCCGCTCTTTTTATAGCGGAAGCGAACAGGTCGCCTATCATACCCAAAATACAGAACGGAACGGTTAAAATTACGGCGTTGGTAAGGTTTTTCTCAAACGAGAACGAAAAGCCTAATATATATGTCACAATAATACTCGATATTATTCCGCCGACTGCGCCCTCAACCGTTTTGTGCGGACTTATATTCGGGCAAAGCTTGTGCTTGCCTACGGTACTGCCCACAAAGTAAGCTCCCATATCGCAAACGCTTGAAAAGTTGAGGAGCATAAACAAATAATAAAGTCCGTGCTCGTGGTTTATTACAACGCCCAAAGAGCTGAACGCAAACGCAATCGGTATAGGCATACCGCACACAAAGGCTATATGCGAAAGCGTAAAGGTTTTATGGTTTTTAAGCGTTACTGCGGCAGAGTAAATAAAATAAATTACGCTGAGCGCCAGTGTAAAGGTAAGCTTTATATATGCGGAATGAGCGCCGTCAAACGCCGCCTGCAGCTTAGCGCCCGTACTGCCGTCTATCGCAAAAACCATAAGCGCGACATAGGCGCAGGCACCTATAAGCGCCGCTTTGGACTTAACACCTGCCGCATTATGCAAAAGCTCATAAATTCCGACCGCCGCGATAAACGCGATAAATGCCGTTATAATCAGCGGATTTATAAGCATACCGGCGGCTATTACCGCCGCTGTAATTATTATCATAACAACGCCTGATATTATTCGGGTTTTCATTTTTTCACCTGTTTATTCTTTAAATTCCGCCGAATCTGCGGTTGCGTCCGCAATAATCGTCTATTGCCTTTTCAAGCTTTTTCGGTGTGAAGTCCGGCCACAGTACATCCGAAAACCAATATTCCGAGTAAGCCGACTGCCACAAAAGATAATTCGAGGTGCGGTATTCGCCGCTCGGTCTTATTATAAAATCGGGGTCGGGCATACCAGCGGTGTAAAGGCTGTCGGAAATAAGCTGTTCGGTTATTTCTTCTGCTGCGGTACCCTCTGAAACGATTTTTTTCACGGCGTGTACGATTTCATCCCTGCCGCCGTAATTTATCGCTATATTAAGCTTTAATCCGGTAGCGTTCTCAGAGCCTTTTTCGTTTTTCTCCATAAGCGCCTTTATATCGTCCGCAAGCGGTGTGCGGTCGCCTATGAATTTCACCTGTATGTTTTCGTCCTTGAAGTTTTCGGCGTCCTTCAAATAGTCACGCAACAGGTTCATAATACCGTCAACCTCTTCCTTAGGTCTTTTCCAGTTCTCGGTTGAAAATGCGTAGACCGTAAGGTATTCAAGTCCTATTTTATTACAGTAGCGTGCTATATTTTTAAAGGTTTTAGCCCCTGCGATATGCCCTGCCGAACGGGGTAGACCTCTCTTTTTCGCCCATCTGCCGTTCCCGTCCATAATTATGGCGATATGCCTCGGCAGCACACGGTCGGCTTTTTGCTTTTTTCCGAACAAAGCCACTTCTTCACCTGCTTTAAAAAGCGGGCTCACCCAGTGCGCCCGCAGATATTTTTATATCTCCATTATTTCCTTTTCTTTTGAAGACGCCAATTCATCGATTTCCTTGCAGAATTTATCGGTTAAATTCTGTATTTTTTTCTCACCGTCCGCAACATCGTCCTCTGTTACGGTATTGGCTTTTTTAAGCGCCTTAAGCTTTTCAATAGCGTCACGCCTTGTGTTGCGTATGGCAACCTTGTTGTCCTCGGCGGTCTTTCTTACTTCCTTTACGATTTCCTTTCTGCGCTCCTCTGTAAGCGGCGGGAAGGAAAGTCTTATAACTCTGCCGTCGTTCTGCGGATTTATACCTATATCCGAGGTGAGTATCGCCTTTTCGATTTCCTTAAGAGTGGTGGCGTCCCACGGCTGTATCATAAGAATACGGGGCTCGGGTACGGATACTGCCGCCATCTGCTGAATCGGGGTCGGACAGCCGTAATAATCAACGGTAATTCTGTCAAGCACCGCTATGTTTGCGCGGCCCGCTCTTATGGACTTGTATTCCCTTTCAAGCACACCTACGGTCTTGTTCATTTTTTCCTCTGTATTTTTAAGCAGTTCTTTCATAAGCTGTTCCTCCTACTAACATTTTATTTAACTATCGTTCCGATATGCTTACCTGTTACAGCCTCTACGATATTATGAGGATCGTTAAGGTTGAACACCAGTATTTCAATGCCGTTATCCATACAAAGCGAGGCGGCGGTGCTGTCCATAACATGAAGACCCTTTTGCAGTACATCAAGATGAGAAAGCGTATCGAATTTTTTAGCGCTCGGGTTCTTTTTCGGGTCGCTGTCATAAACGCCGTCAACATTCGTCGCCTTGAATATAACATCCGCGCCTATTTCCGCGGCTCTTAACGCCGCAGCGGTATCGGTCGAGAAAAACGGATTGCCCGTGCCGCAGCCGAAAATGACCACTCTGCCCTTTTCAAGATGTCTTACGGCTTTATTTCTTATATACGGTTCGGCTATCTGACGCATTTCGATAGCGGTCTGAACTCTTGCGGTAACGCCCAGCTGTTCGAGTGCGTCCGCAAGCGCAAGCGCGTTTATAGAGGTGGCGAGCATTCCCATATGGTCAGCTCTTGTGCGGTCCATCTTTCCGCTTGAACGGCCTCTCCAGAAGTTGCCGCCGCCTACAACCACGGCGACCTGAACGCCCATATCGACACATTCCTTTACGCTTTCGCACACTTCAAGAACCTTATCAAAATCTATTCCTACTCCCCGCTCGCCTGCGAGCACCTCGCCGCTTAGCTTAAGAAGTATCCTCTTATAAACAGGTTTCATATTTTTCTCCGTTCCGCCGTCCGGCAATAAATTATCAGTTATATTTTACAATATTAATACCGTAAAGTCAATTCTAAAAACTGTATTTTATATTTTGTGCGGTATCGCTTATTTCCGCCTGCCTTGACGGACTTTTTTTCGTATGATATAATGTTGGCATTAAGGAGAGTGGATAAAGTATGGACAAATCCGGCAGCCGCATTTATGCTGTTGATTTTATAAAAGCCTTAGCAATTATTTGTGTTGTTATTTGCCATGCCGCGGAAAATGCTTATCCAATCGGTCGTGAAGAACTGTTTGCCTTATCAGCCTGCGAAAAGCTTTCGGCTTTAAGTATTTTTACAATAGGAAGGCTCGGCGTACCGCTTTTCTTTTTTTCAACGGGTTTTTTGTTACTTGACCGTGAATACACTAAAGAAAAAGCAATTCGCTTTTATAAGAACAATCTGCTCGGTCTGGTTCTCACAACCGAAATATGGATATTAATTTATAACATTTTATCGCTGACATATCTTAAATCCATTAACTATCCCGATTCCGATCTGAAATTTTATCAGATAATCTACAATGCGCTGTTTCTTAAATATAATCTGACGCATATGTGGTTTATGTTTGCGATTATAGGAATTTATGCGGCTTTGCCGTTCGTTGCAAACGGTCTGCGGTCTCTTGATATAAAATGCTTTAAACCGCTGCTGTATATAATTTTTATATTTTTATTTTCCCCGAGTATAATAAATGTATTTGCCCGTGTAAACGGTTTTGACCCCATATATCACCAGCTTGATTTTTCTTTTTCCGGCGGATGCTACGGATTTATGTGTGTAATGGGATATGCGGTTAAAAGCGGAATTTTCAAAAAGGTCGGCAATTATGTTTGGTCCGTCCTTGCCGCTGCGGGATTCGCCGCGGCGGTTTTATTGCAATTTTACGCAAATATCAATAATGTCACTTACGGCATTTGGTATGATTCGGCACCGCTGGTTTTAGCGTCATTTTCAATATTTAATCTTTGCCTTAAGGTCAAGGGCGGATTTCTTAAAAATTTTTTCTCACTTGTCGGGCGGCTTTCGTTCGGAATATATCTTATACATAATATTTTCGCAATCATCTTCAATCACTGTATCAACGGAATAAATCCGTTTTGCAAAATGATTATTTTGTTTATTGCTCCGTTTTCAATCAGCCTGTTTATAACTGCGGTAATATGCAAATCTAAAAAGCTCGGCAGAATATTGTTTTTTATGAAATAGACTGCTTTGATCGGATCGGTTCAATCTTATTTCAATCTTTTACCGTACAATAATACTTACAGTTACTGCCGAAACGGGGATTAAAATGAAGCTTTTACTTGTTGAAGACGAAAGAAGAATGGCACAGGCACTGTGTGAAATAATGAAGCAGGAAAAATACGATACGGACTGCCGATATGACGGTATAAGCGGTCTTGAAGCGGCGGAAAGCGGCATTTACGATATAATTATCCTTGATGTAATGCTCCCGCGGTTAAACGGCTTTGAGCTTGCGAAAAAACTGCGGCACGACGGAATACACACCCCTGTTTTAATGCTCACCGCCAAGTCTGAGCTTGACGATAAGGTGACGGGGCTTGACAGCGGCGCGGACGATTATCTGACAAAGCCGTTTATGACAAAGGAGCTTCTCGCAAGGCTCCGCGCACTGCTCAGACGGAATATTGATACACCGGACGGTTCGCTTAAATTCGGGGATATTTCACTTGACGCAAAAACCTACGAGCTTTGCTGTAAAACCACGGGACAAAGCGTCAGGCTCGGCGATAAGGAATGGCGTATTATGGAATATCTCATTGCTAACCAAAACCAAATTCTGACCAGAGAACAGCTTGCTGTAAAAATATGGGGCTACGAAAGCGACGCCGAATATAATAATGTTGAGGTTTATATGTCGTTTACCCGTAAAAAGCTTGCGTTTATCGGCGCAAAAACGGAAATCAAGGCAGTCAGAGGGGTAGGCTATGAGCTGAGGTGCGATAATGTTTAAAAGGACGAAAATTAAAATAATAATTTCCGTTATGACCGCCATTACCGTGCTTCTGTTCGGAACTCTGGCAATAATTCTCGGTACAAGCTATGCGCAGATGAATACGGATAACAGGCGAATGCTTGAACAGTATGCGCGTGAGTACCGACTGAACGAAACGGAAAAAAACGGCATTCCGGCTGACAGGGAAAATGAACCGACGGATATAAAAAAATCGCGGGAAACAGGCGAACAGCCGCCGGAGGCACTGCATAAATTCGATGTTTCAACCTTTTATTCCGTTGCCGTGTCCGAAGACGGAACGGTTTTAAAAACAGATAACGGAACGGGTACTCTGTACACGGACGAAACACTCAAAGCCTTTGCGGAAAAAATTTTAAGCGGCAATGCCGCTGCGGGTAAAATTAAAAATCTTGCTTATCTTAAAGCTCAAAAGGATGGCTATACGCTTGTCGCATTTATAGACAATTCGATTATGCAGGGCAGTATGGCAACGCTTTTCCGAAACACGCTTATATTCGGATGTGTCTCGGTGATTGCGGTACTTGCGGCGTCAATCATTCTCGCAAGGCGTATTGTAGCGCCGATAGAGGAAAGCTTCAAAAAGCAAAAGCAATTTGTTTCCGACGCCGGCCACGAGCTTAAAACCCCAGTGTCGGTAATCAGCGCGAATGCGGAGCTTCTTTCCCGTGAAATAGGAGAAAACCGCTGGCTTTCAAATATTCAGTATGAAAACGAAAGAATGGGCAACCTTGTAAAACAGCTTTTACAGCTTGCTAAAACAGAGAATGTTGCCGCGCAGAATGAAACACTTGATTTCAGCCGTGTTGTTTCGGGCGAGCTTCTGCCGTTTGAAAGCGTTGCGTTTGAGAACGGCTTGGCACTTAAATCGGATATATCCGACGGCATTTATGTCTCGGGCGATTCGGGCCGCTTAAAGCAGCTTGTTTCCATACTTATCGACAACGCAATCCGTCACAGCGAAAACGGAAAAGAGGTAAATGTAAGCCTGCGAAGCGAACACGGTCTTGCAAGGCTTTCGGTAATCAATGACGGAGATGAAATTCCGCCGGAACAGCGGGAACGGATATTTGAACGGTTTTACCGCATAGACTCGGCCAGAGGAGACGACGGCCATTTCGGACTTGGTCTTGCCATTGCCAAAGCGATAACCGAAGCCCACAAGGGTAAAATAACGCTCTCGTGCTATGACGGAAAGGTAAAATTTTCAGTTTTGCTTCCCTTGCAAAAATAATACTTTGCTTTAAACAGTATTCTGTATTACACAGGATACTGTTTTTTGTCTTTTTCAATCAAACTTCAATGTTGCCCGTATAAAATGAACCGGTAAAATAAATCCGTAAGGAGGTTTGTTGAATGAAGAAGCATTTGTGGAGTATTATTTACGGCGCCGTTCTGACAGCGTTTACGGTCTACATTTTAATGGACACCTTTGTAATCGCAAGGGTGTATTCAAAGAATACTTCCTCAAGCAGCGGTATTTCCCCGGCTCTGACCGAAAGCACAGACAACTCGCAAGCCCTCATTACGGACGCCGCCTATTCCGACGAAAACATAAGCATAACGCTTACCGAATACAGAAAAAACAATACGGCGGTTTACGCCGCCGATGTTCGTCTTTCCTCGGCAGATTATCTGAAAACGGCGTTCGCCAAAGGCTCCTACGGTAAAAATGTGACTGCCAAAACATCCGAAATCGCAAAAAGCAATAACGCCGTGCTCGCAATTAACGGGGATTATTACGGTGTACGGGAAACGGGCTATGTACTGCGTAACGGTGTACTGTATCGCAGTACGCCCGCGGATAACCAAGAGGATCTCGTAATCTACAAGAACGGAAGCTTCGGAATTATAACCGAGGGAGAGGTGTCCGCCGAAGAGCTGTCGGAAAACGGTGCGGAGCAAATCCTATCCTTCGGTCCGACGCTCCTTAAAAGCGGTAAGATATCCGTTTCCGAAACAGATGAGGTCGGAAAAGCAAAGGCAAGCAATCCGAGAACCGCAGTCGGTATTATCGACGCACTGCATTATGTTTTTGTTGTTTCGGACGGACGCACCGAGGAAAGCGAGGGACTTACCCTGTATGAGCTTGCGGAATTTATGCAGTCTTTAGGAGCGTCCGCGGCGTATAATCTTGACGGCGGAGGCTCGTCGACAATGGTTTTTAACGGCAAAGTTATAAACAATCCCACCACGAACGGGAAAAGTATTAAGGAAAGAAGCGTGAGCGACATTGTATATATCGGATACTGACAAAAATAAGGCTTCATACGCAAGAGTCTCGCGAATATATCTTGCCGTCTCTCTTTTTTGCGCGCTTTTTGCGGCGGTGTATGAGATGTTCAGCCACGGGGTATATTCGTTTTATATGCTTTTTGCCTTTGCCTTTCCCTTAATAGGCGGCAGCTTGGTTTTCGGTATTTTAAGCTTTCTTAACATCAAAAATCCCCGAAGCAGGCTTGCGGGCAAGCTGTATAATTCCGGAATTGCCGCGCTTACGGTCGGCAGCATTGTTAAGGGAATACTTGATATATACGGAACGACAAACAAACTTGTATGTATATATCGGCATCTGGGAGTGTTGCTTTCATGCTTTGGTATCGCCTTATTTTTCTTTAATGCCCGCCGAAAAAAACAAAATTTTTAAAGTATTTGCGTTTTTCAATCAAACTTCAATTTTGACTGTATAAAATAAACCCATAAAACAAGGAAGAAGCTTTAATTTCTTCCGAACAGAAAAATATAAAGGAGAAATTACAAATGAAAAAAATAATTTCATTATTATGTACGGCGACGCTGATCTTTTCCCTTTCCGCCTGCGGAAAAAAATCAGATTATGCGGGAACCACAGTTACAGGCAAGGTCACCTCTGTAAAGGACAGCACAGTGACGCTTACTCTCGGCGAGCTGACCGAAAGTGAAGGGGACGGCAGCCGTCCGGATATGCCGAGCGATGCAACCGCCCCCGATAACGGTTCTTCCGCTTCGGAAAATTCGGCGCCTCCCGAAAAACCGGACGGCGACAGCTCAGTCTCTGAAAACAAGCCGTCCGAGCCTAACGCTTCCGACACGGGCTCAAACGGCGGAAATACACCGCCCCAAATGCCGTCAAATTCCGACGGTGCCGCTCCGTCAGGCAAGCCCGGTTCATCTAAGACCTTTACCGCCGGCGACGAAACTATCAGCGTTGACATTTCCGACGCCTCTGTTGTAAAGGATTCCGAGACCGCCGCGGCAGGTGATATTTCCGAGGGCGATATTCTTAAAATCACATTCGACAGCAACGGCAAAGCAAAAACGGTTATCATCGTTTCGCTTACCGAAAACGGCGGAGCCTCATTCGGCGGTTCGGGTGAGGTCACACAGGGCGACAGCGCAAACACCGTAAGCGAGGACGGAAATTACAGCGATAAAACCTATACCTCAACAGGCGATGATGAAAATGCCTTGCGCATTGACGGCGCAACGGTAACCCTTGACGGAATAACCGTTGATAAAAGCGCCGGCGCCACTTCGAACACTGAGGACGGCGACTTTTACGGAATGAACGCCGCATTGCTTGCAACAAACGGTGCGACGGTTACAATAAAAAATTCTACCGTAAAATCCTCCGCGCAAAACGGTAACGGCGTATTCAGCTACGGCAGCGGGACAACGGTGAATATTTCAGATTCAACCATTACCACCTCCGCCGATAATTCCGGCGGTATTCAGACAACAGGCGGAGGAACTACCAACGCCGAAAACCTCACGGTAAACACCTCTGGCAACTCATCCGCCGCAATTCGTTCGGACAGAGGCGGCGGAACGGTAAAGGTTTCCGGCGGCAGCTATACCTCAAATGGCTACAACTCCCCCGCAGTTTATTCTACCGCAAATATAACTGTTGCCGACGCAACTCTTACGGCAAACAATTCCGAAGCTCTTGTTATTGAGGGTAAAAACTCGATAACACTTGAAAATTGCACTGTAACGGGAAATATGAGCGATACGAAAGGCTCCAGCTCCGACGAAAATGTGCATAATGTAATGATATATCAGTCAATGAGCGGCGACGCCGATGTGGGAACCTCGGAATTTTCTATGACCGGCGGCAGTCTGACCTCTAAAAACGGAGATATGTTTTATATAACCAACACGCACTGCGTTATGACCCTCTCCGGCGTAAAGCTTGTAAACGAGGATACCGACGCATACCTTATGCGAATCACGGGCAATTCAGCAAGTCACGGTTGGGGTACTGCCGGAAGCAACGGCGCTCAGGTCGAGCTTACCGCAGATTCTCAGACGCTTAAGGGGAATATTTTGGTTGACACGATTTCTTCACTGACAATGACGCTTAAAAACGGCACAACCTTTACAGGCACCGTAAATATTTCCGAAAACGCCGAAGGCGGCACAGCAGTAAGCGATAATGCGGCGATTACGGTTGAAAGCGGTTGTACATGGAATTTGACCGGCAACTGCACCTTAAGCACCCTTACAAATAACGGCACAATTAATTTTAACGGTTATACCATTACGCTTGCAGACGGCACGGTATTAAAGTAACACCTCCCGATCAGCTTACACAAAGGCGTATAAATGGGCAACAGTTCTCGGTACGAGGTCTGTTGCCCATTTTTAACGAACCTACAAAAAATATTACCGAAAGGTGAGGAAAAAAACAATAAAAAAGTGTCTCGGCTATGCGTTTGCGCGCCGAGACACCCAGAACTGTAGAAAGACTACAAAAAAGATGTGAAAACTTTTTTGTGTAAGGATTTGAACGCCTACCCATATTATAATATATGAGTGTATTGTCTACACAAAATTTTAATCACCGAATTTAGCTTTTATTTGTTCGTTAAGTCTCACATCAATTTTAGGAATAGGTTTCAAATCTTCCTCCTTAATGGCGATATCACCAATTGGAGCATGCTCACCTAATAAGTCAAAAAAAACATCCCAAGTTCCGTCAATTGATTCTTCTAACCAAATAACGCCCTGCATTCCTTTGTGTACTCCATATTTTGCATACTTTTCTTTTTCAACAATAACCTCGACACAATCAAGATATTTCATATTATTTCCCTCCAAACGGTGTATTTAATTGTATTAGTCCGTTGGGATTTACCATCCAACCTGTAATAAAAGAGACGGTACCATCACCGTTTTTTCGCGGCAACTCAACCCTAATGCTTATCCTTTGTCCATATTCATTTAATAAGCCTATTGTGTAATTCCCGTTTTTATACTTTTCCAAACCTTGTTTTTTAATTTCGGATTTCAGATATTTAGCGTCTTCAGCGGCGCAGGGGGGATTTTTTCGCCCCACACCCCTGCAGAAAACAATTCATGTAAAAAGCTCATTTTTATAATATTCCTTTTCTTTTTTCAAGAGTATTACACATAAAAAACCGACATCCACCGACATCTTTTTGAAATGTTATAATGTTTTAAATGGGTCAATAGAAATAAATTCAAATATCAAGAAATGAATAAAGAAACAGTCATATTTGAAAATGAATTTTAAGCGGCGATAAAATTACAGCAAAAAAATAAAAAACGGCAAGGACCTCACGGTGCTTGCCATTTTTTTGGTCGAGGTGACAGGACTTGAACCTGC
>DKDS01000031.1:37894-38199 GCA_002451855.1 Ruminococcaceae bacterium UBA6842
CTGCGGCCTCTGCGTCCCGAATAAGTATATATAGACAACTTTTAGTCGTTTTTACTACATATAGTGGTTTTTATTCCGAAAATCCATCGTCTTTGAGCATCTTTTCTCCACTGATTCCGTGTGTTCCATTTCGCACTGTGGGTTGAAATATGGTCGTGAAAACAGAGAATATTTTTAAAGATTCCGCCGATTATTATACCAATAATATGTGGCCGTTACACCACACAACTTCGCTTGTGCCTAT
Organism: Ruminococcaceae bacterium UBA6842; assembly: GCA_002451855.1. GTDB lineage: Bacteria > Bacillota > Clostridia > Oscillospirales > Acutalibacteraceae > UBA737. The sequence continues at coordinate 38,139 of DKDS01000031.1, forward strand.
AGTATACCTTACTTCTGCCGTGAAATCAAGTAGGTAAAATTTACTACGCATTAACCAAAGA
>DKDS01000031.1:38314-38701 GCA_002451855.1 Ruminococcaceae bacterium UBA6842
TTAAAGAGTAACTTTTTTATGCAAAAAATAAAACAGTATAAAGAATAAAATATTACATGAATTGAAAGATAAAGAGGTGTCTCAATAGGACACCTCTTTACAATTACTTTTTAAAACGGTTCATAGCCTCCGGAACTTTAGGCTGATGATAGAATACAAGGCAAGCCGAATCCATTGAAGCTGCACCAATAATCAAAGCTAAAGCCGAAAGAGAAGTTCCGTATTTTAAAATAAAATTCTTAAACTTTTTCATTTGGTTTTTTCCTCCTTTCTAAAAAAACATATAATAATGACACACACACAGAAAATATGCCAATACTAAAACAGAAACAAAAAAGATTGTTTTTATCTAAAATATAGACAATCATATAAGTGGGGATTAATATG
>DKDS01000031.1:38737-46695 GCA_002451855.1 Ruminococcaceae bacterium UBA6842
AATATGGTTGCAAAAAATCTGCTCTGTTTTTTGTATTTTAGAAATTCTTGTTCATTAAAGGGCTTGTTTGGATGGTCTATGGGTGCCACTGCAAAAATTATAATCACCGAGATTATAATCAATATAGTTGAAATTAAACCAAAATATTCAGTTTTTATAAATCTAAGTAAAAGCAAAAAAACAATTTGATTAGTAGAAAACAATATGTGACATTTTGTATATGTGGAAGCATGATATCCGCCAGACAATTTTCTACAAATAAAGAAACCTATGAAAAAAGCTAGTGATTCAAATACGGCTCCAAATATTAGTGAAACTAAAATCATGATGATTATATAAACGGTTTGAGAAATAATCACTTCATAACTATATTCATATATCTCCCTTTCAGAATCGTTAATTATTTTGTTATCAATAAAAAAACTCGTAATTTTCTTTGCAACTTTTTGATACATAATATTTCTCCAAAAAAAGAAGATGTATTTTAAATATACATCTTCTTTTAATATATTTATTTGAGTATGTCAATAAAGAATGCCTATCTGTTGCTCAAAAATCCCTCTTCGTTGTGGTTGATTATTATGATTGTTTTAAATTCTTGTTCAGAACATTCTAAGAAAACCTCTCCGTTGTATTGTGCAGCTAAACTCCTAATCTGTAAAAGACCAAAACCGTGGTGCTTCTTATCTAATTTTGTTGTAATTAAATTTTTGATGTCAATTTTTTTATCAACAGGATTCTTGAAAACCAAAATCAAACTAGAATTCTTTGAAATAACAGAAATATCTATAATCTTTTTTAGTTTCTTAGAGTTGATGGTTGCTTCAATAGCATTATCGATTGCATTACCGAACAAAACAGAAAAATCAATCGTATCTATATAAATTGGTTTTGAAAGTTGAAGGTCAATTTTAAATTCTATTCCATAAGAATCTGCTAATTCCTTTTTTGCATATATTAATGTATCAATAACGCTATGTCCACTTTTGAAATTATTGGTTGAACCTTCAACAGTTTTTAAACTTTGGCTTATATAGTTTCTAGCAGAAGAGATGTCTCCCTTCTCTATTTCGTGTAAAACTCCTATCATAACATTTTTAATATCATGTCGGATTTTTCTTATATCATCTTGATTTTCATAAAGTTTTTTATACGTTGTTTTTTGACTTTCTATTAATTCATTTGCTAGCACAAGATTTTGTTGGGCCCTAGAATAATCATAAATTTTATCAATGATATAAAAAAGCGTAATATTAGTTAGTACTAATAACACTATAGCAAATAAGGTTATCAGCTGTTTCACAGTATTATCTGTAATTGCATACATATAATCTAAAACTATAAAAACAATTATTAAAGATGTGGATAACATAAGTGATATGTATATCCACAATTCTTTAACATTATTATACGGTAATTTGTGTTTTCCAAACTTAATTATTATAGAGATTGCAAATATGATAAGTTTTGAAATGAACATACCAGCAAATAAATAGTTTCCCGTTTTCAAAATTTCTACATCAACTTTAAGTACGGTTCCACATAAGACTGCAACTATTACTTCTGACAAAGAAAATAAAATAGTGGTAGTAGCGGTTAAAAAAATATGTATATACCACTTTGCTTGGTAAAGCAAAGAAATTAAATAAATAATGATAATTAAAACCAAAAGATGTATTTGTTTGATTTTAGATACACATAAAAACGTTACAAATACTAGCAATAGTATCAAAAGAATACCATTTCTACCTTTAATTTTTCTTGGTTGCATGAATGTTTTAAAGAAAAAACAAATTAAATAAACTTCCAAACACCCGTTAATCGTATTATAAAACAGATTAAATAATTCCATCAAAAATTCCTTTCTAAATAATTTGCATATGTTCTTAAAACTTCAGCTTTTTTTCTAACACTTATCATTACTTTTTCGTTATTATCTAAGATTATATCAAACTCATCAAAATCTTTTATCTTACTCATGTTAACAAGATAGCCTTGATGAATTTGGCAGAATCCATATGGTGACAAATTTGTTAAGGCTTCGCTTATTTTTCCTATTGTCTCATATTTTCCTGTGATAGTATGAAAAATAAGGTGCTTTCGATAGATCTCAACATAATAAATGTCGTTAATCGCTATCTTTTTAACTTGTCCCTTATTTTTAATGATGTAATATTGGTTAAATAGTTTATATCTTTCAATAGCCTTGCTAATAACCTTTATAAACTTAGTTGGCTCAATGGGTTTTACAATAAAGTAAAACGCCTCACAATCATAGGCCGGTATAGCATATTGCGGATAATTTGATATGAATATTATTATAGCCTTTGAATCATACTCTCTTATTCTTATTCCAGCTTCAACACCATCGATTTCACCCATTTCAACATCTAAAAATGTAATATCAAATCTCTCTCCATTATTGTACGAACATAACAAATCTTCCGAACACGAAAATTCAGTATAAGATAAATCTGGTATTAAAGAATGACATTTTAAATTGTTGATGATTATCTGCCTATATTGTAAAGAATCATCACAAACCGCAATTTTCATAATATGTATACTCCTATTTTTTATGTGCCATTATACCAAAAAGCCGAAAATTTTTCAAGCTTTACCTGTAATCAACAAAGAGTAACACTTTTACACAAAACATTCTATTTTTCGCACGAATAAGTAATTTCAAAATACGAATAGGGTATTCGCCTTGAAACGAATTGTATTACATAATAGTATAAGTTATAGACATATGTAGCAAGATGAAGTTTTGTTTGTGCTTTATTATTTCGCACTGCTAATTTTTGGCTTTGCATTTGAAGTGTATCGCAATTATCATTAAGATCATCACATTTTCGCTTTAAGATTTATTCATAAGTGTTTATAGAGGTCGTACTAGGCCAATGTTTTGTTACGAATAGGCATATAGAAATAACGATTGTACCAATATTCTTTACACTTTTACGTGCTCTAGGTATAATGAGTGTGAAAATTTTAGTTGTAGCATTATCGAATGTTAATTTTTATCACATCAAAAGGAGAGAGGAGAAAAAAGATACAAAAGTTTCTTATAACTTTCTCATCTGTTTTGACTATCATGTGGCAATTATTGATATTATTGATAGAACGGTTAAAGTGGTAGTGGTTAAAAAATATGAAGAGAGGTGAGTATTGTGAACTAAAAATACCATTACAATGTCACCCGTTTTAGCGAAAAGAAATTTTCTATTAATATTAATTAGGTGCCGTAGATAGTCTTATTTGTCAAATTTTTAAAGAGAATAAAGAAAAGTCGATATTTATAGAATTATTAATATTCTATATTATTTATTCTATACTGTATTCGTTGTATCACTTGTTGAAAGTTTAAAAAACAAAAAGGAGAAAAAAATGAAAGCGAAAGTATTTGTTAGAATTCTAAGTTTATTTATTTTAGTGCAGATTTTAATTGTAGGAACAGGAGTGGTTGCAAGTGCGAACAATTGTAAAGACACTGCGGTTACGTATAATTTCGTAAATGACTATATACGTAGTACTAATGGAGGTAGAGTTAAGACGGATTATTCACATTCATATCAAAAATGCACTTCTGCCCCATCAGGTTATTCCTACATATCATGGGTAGATGGTGCAAATTCCGAGTATTCTGATGTTTGGGCAGATGTATCACGAGGTCATAGATATACTTTTACATCTGGAACCACGTATTGGATGTTAAATTGGGTTAAAGAAAGTGGATATTCATATGCATGTATGATGGCAAAGTCATCAGATGGTAGAAGCTTTACCGCAACTGCTCTTTGGAGCCCGGATAGTGTTTAATTCACATTCACATATTTTATGAGGTTTATTATATAAAGGAGAAAAAATGAAAAAGAAAATATTAATTAAAATTCTAGGATTAGTCCTTTTGACACAAATATTGATAGTTGGTACTGGAATGGTTGCAAGTGCAGCGAACAATTGCAAGGATACAACATTCTATTTTGATTTTTCTAAAAGTCAAGTGCGCTGGACAGGCTATGTAAGACTAAAAACAGATTATTCGCATTCGTATGAGAAGTGCAATTACACACCAGCTAACAAATTTTATACATCATGGGTTGTTGGAGCGTATACGGAAAACGGTGATGGTCATGATGCATCTCACGGTCATGTATATACTTTTACATCTGGTACGACATATTGGATGTTAAATTGGGTTAAAGAGGAGGGTTTTTCATATGCGGGAATAGCTGGTCAATCGGTAAATGGTGACATGTTCGGTGCCAGTGGTGTTTGGAGTCCAGATAGCGTTTAATAATTTTAATTTTCATTCTGAATCACAATTGTGGTGATTCAGAATGAATTATATGAGGGAGATGATATATTGAGTAAAAAACTAATAGGCTTTTTTTTAACAATATCATTGGTCTTATTTTTAAATTCTTGCAAACAATTCCAATACGATTCTATGTCTACACTTGATTTCGAAAACAATTATCTACCTTTCGAAATTGAGGAAAAACAACATAATAACGGTGAAATTAATCCATCGACATCGAGCGGAATATATTATATGCAAAGGACGCCTTACAATCCTGCCAATATTCACACCACAAATGAGGTAGTCGCAACGGAACAATTCGTTATTTCAACTTTAAATGTTGTTGCGTCGAAACATCTCCCTGAAAATATAAAAAAAGAAGAGTTAGGAGAATCTTTTGTAACGAGTTTTAATAGTGATGGAAAAGGTACTATACTAAGTTCTCACACATATATATTTATGGAGATTACAGTTACAAATGCGAAAAACGAAGAACAGATGATTTATTTGAATTCGCTTGGTAGACTAGTACAATTAGATTCTACATATAACACAATTGATAAACAAAGAACGGTTAATGGGGAACCTATTTATCGCAGTAATGGGCTGTTGGACCCTAATGAAAAAGATTATTATCATGAGTTGTTTTTGCCAAATGAAACGAAAACATTTACTATAATTTATCTTTTTGACGATGAAGACGTGATGGCCGATAATTGGTATTTGACAATTGGGTATAGCATAGACAACTCAGGTGACGAAGAAAATAAAACACAATTATATAAAATCAATATAAATTGAGTATATTTATTCTTTAAGAATAAATGTAATTGATATAAATATGATTCGTTTTTTATTGATTAAAGCTTTTATATTCGGATCAAACCATATCACAATATTATGGACTTGTATTAAAATGAGGATTTTAAAATGATAAGAATGATAAAAATTGAGTTAAAAAAGGCATTTTTAAACAAATGGTTTTTAGTTGCTGTTACTTTCGGTTGTATGATTGCTATATTGCAAATAATTCAAGATGTTGTTCCGATGGTGAAATATACCTCTAGTTGTATATCAAGGAATCTGCCTCCACACACCCTTTATAATAAATGGCTAGGCATAAACTCAACATTGTGGAATACGGTTTTTTTTATAATATTTCCGTTATTGGCTTCAATACCATTTGCGGATAGTTTTCACACTGATTTAAAATCGGGATATGTAAAAAACATCTTAACAAGAACAAGTAAAAAAAATTACTATTTTTCAAAGTATATTGCCGTTTTTTTTTCTGCCGGAACAACTGTCGTTATACCACTTATTCTTAATCTTTATCTAACTGCTATGATTTTACCGACTATTACACCGTCTGTATCTGCAGGATTTTATCCTATTCTTGAAACGGCAACTTTATCACATATTTATTATAGTAAACCTGCTTTATATATTATAATATACTTATGTATTATATTTATGGTTTCGGGTGTTTTAGCAAGCACAGCCTTGGCATTTTCACATTTTATAAAATATAGATATGTAATAACACTAATTCCATACCTTTGTTATTTGCTAGTTTCTTTTGAATCTATGTTTTTTTCTAACGCTTCAATTAAAATAGATGCGTGGGTTAATCCCTGTAGTAATGTGCCGTTGGATTTAAGAATTGTTATACTGGAAGTGATAATTCTCGTTTTGGGTACATTATTAGTATATTGGTTTACTGGTAAAAAAAATGATATATATTAAAAGATGGAATAAAGATATTATTTTTTTTGCGAAGAGTAATATTATTTTTTTAATTGTATATTTGATTATTGTGTTTGTAGCAATCTATATTCAAAGTGTTATTTTGGTTAATGACATTTTGTTTAACGGGACTTTTAAGGCCTGTTTTGCGGATTATTTTATAATACCGATAGAAAGCAGGATGCTATATTTTATTATATTCCCGTATTTGACATTATTAATTAATTTTTTTGTCAGGGAAACTTTTATGGTTAATCGTGTTATTAGATACACCAAGTTGAGGTCGGTGTGGAATGAACATGTTTGGGCAACATTGCTGTTTTCAATGTTTACAACAATATATTTTCAACTGATATCATCATTTATAGGAGCAAAACAGACTTCAATATTAATGAACTTTAATGAGAAGAAAAGTTTCTTTGCTTTTGCTACACAAGGTATAACAACAAAAGATATTACACTTTTTAATGTGATAGTAATTACTACGATATTTTTATTTTTAACTATTTGGCTGTTATCTCTATTTTTTACATTGTTGTTGTGGTTTTTTAGAAAATTCACTTGGTGTTTTGCTATTATTATTGTATTTGCACTTTTAGATTTAAAAGGTTATGGTTTATTTAGTTTTTTTGGTGTATATTACGATCAGTTGTTATCGTATAGATTAGTTCGATTGATAATACCGATTGTATTTATAATGTTTTTATATTCTATAGGTTTGCATTATTGTAAATTCAGGGAGTTTGTAAATGAAAACTAAAAAAATATCCGCATTATTAAAACACGATTTTAATATTGGTTTTACTGTTAATATCCCTAAATACATAATCTCAGTACTCGTTTGTTCTTTTTTATGTGTTAAGTTTTATAACAGTATAGTTGTTTCAGCATGTACTTCTAAAGGGACTATAATGGATTGCTATATGTATTTATTTAAGGGGATAAAAGTATATATCCCCTCTCAAGATGATCCTTTTAAAATTCCTTTCGAGTGGTTGACTATTCAAGCTTTAATTGGATTACTAATAATTCAATATCCAACACAGGATTTATATTCATATGGTATGCAAATTTTAATAAGAACAAAAAAACGCATTTCTTGGTGGCTTTCAAAATGTATCTGGAATGTTGTTACCATACTTATTTTTTATATCTTGTGCTTTATTATATCATTTGCTTTCTCTGCAATTTTTGGAGAATTATCGATATTACCTAATGAAAATGTTAATGCATTTGTAAGTGGTATTAATTTGACAAATATAAAATTCAATTTAGATTTCTACGCAACGGTTATTGTGTTGCCGATATTAACCACTGTAGCAATTTCGTTGTTGCAAATGACTTTATCTTTTTTCCTTAACCCGATTATAAGTTATTTAGGTGTGACATGTATTATGGCATCATCTACATATTATCATTCAATATTTCTAGTTGGGAATTATAACATGATTTTAAGAAATCAACCAATTTATTCTGAGGGATTTGGACAATTAATTATTATAATAATTGATTTATTAATAATTTTTGTCTCGATTTTTGTAGGGTTGGTGCGATTTAAACAGATTGACATACTAAAAAAAGATTAAAGGAACAAGATTATGTATATTGTTATTGAAAATTTAAATAAAACAATTAAAGGAACGACAATTTTAAAAAACATTTCATTAACTTTCCAAAGTGGAAAAGTATATGGACTGAAAGGTAAAAATGGGTCGGGAAAGACTATGCTAATGAGAGCTGTTTCTGGTTTAATTCGTCCCACAAATGGAACAATTGATATTAATGGAGATATATTAGGAAAAAATATTTCTTTTCCTAAAAGTATAGGTGTATTAATAGAAAATCCATCTTTCATTAATAAATATACAGGATTCAAAAATTTAAAAATTTTAGCTGATATCCAAAA
>DKDS01000031.1:46714-54720 GCA_002451855.1 Ruminococcaceae bacterium UBA6842
CAAAATAAAATAGATGATGAAAAAATCATACAAACGATGAATGATGTAGGTCTTGATCCGTTTGACAAAAGATGTTATCGCAAATATTCTTTGGGAATGAAACAGCGCCTTGGTATTGCATGTGCGATAATGGAAGAACCAGATATAGTATTACTTGATGAACCGATAAATGCTTTGGATGACAGCGGAGTACTACTCGTCCGTAATATATTGGCAAATATAAAGAAACGTGGCGGTATAGTTATTATAGCATGCCATGACAAGGAGGAATTAGAATTGCTATCGGATGAAATTTATGAATTGAATAACGGCGAAATTGTGGGACATAATGTTTTATTAAAGGATGAGGAAGAAATATGACAAATAAAAAAACAGCATATGTTTTTGTGCTAATACTGACGGTTATATTGTTTTTTTCGCTTTCTTGCTTTAGATATTATAATTTAAATCTAAAATATCCTGACTTTAGGATTTTTGAGCATTCGATAGGTGAAGAAATAAGAGGTGGCGATATTTCAATAATCGCTACATCGTGCGAATTACTGGATGGAAAACAAACTAAACTGGTTCAACCAAATTATGAAATTGATGTTCGAGATCAAGACGGTACATTTCTTGATGATGACCAAGTTCGTAATTTAATAATACATATTAAAGTGATTAATAACACAAATATAAAGCAAGTGATTTCGTTTGTGAATTTTTATCCCGAATCAGGTGCATGGACTAATGGATTGAGTCTTGAATTATATCGTTTGTACAATCCTTATGCCGGAAGTCCAATTGAATATAATATAGATCCAGATTCAACAAACGAAATAGTACTGCCATACACAATGATTTATTCGCAGTTTAAGGATGGCGATTGGAGAAAAATCGAACAGCGAACATTCCAATTGGTTCTATCTCAATATCCTGTAAAGCATATTATTAATCTTTGTTGATGCTATTTTCTGTTTTGAGAGTTGTTGTATAAAAATGCAAATTCTTAGGAAGAATATCAGCTAAAAGCAAACAAAGATAGGAGTATATCTAAATCAATTATCACAAAGCAAAAGTGTAAAAAGGCAACATCAAAAGGGTTGACTTTTTTGCTTGCGTAATGTATGCCACCGGTCCGCCCCAAGGTTCCAAAAAGCGTTAGCTATGAGTAGAAAAAGAATCCTCCTTCGTCTAAAACAGGAGTGGGTTTGCCGACCACAACAAAAAAAGACGAAGGAAGAAATTAAACCTAAAGTAATAACAAAACCTACCGAAGCATCGACGTCGGAAAATACTAAGCCAAAAGAAGAAACATCGTCGAAGGCTGAAGAATCTCAAAAAGAAATATATGTGGGAAATCAACGGCTGGAGGTTGATCCTGCGGAGCTCGAAAGGCTTGTTATAGAAAAAGTAAACGCCTACCGCACAGCACAAGGCGATACGGCAGCAACAATGCTCCCCGGACTAACCGAGGTAGCAAGATACAGAGCAAATGAGCTAACCACCAACTTCTCCCACACAAGTAGCCGTGATGTGTGTAAGGAATTAAAATACGGCGAATTCGTAGATATGACACTCTACGGTATGAACGCCGAGGATAGTTACTACCAAGGCTACAATCGAGAAGCCATCGGCATGGGAGATTGGTTTGGTACGGCAGAAAGTATCTCCGACCGCATAGCTGACGGCTTTCACCACAGCAAAGGACACTGGTCGTATGTCGGTAGTTCCGAGTATCCGTATATTGCCGTAGGCGTAACCCAAGCAAACGGAAAATGGTATGTCTGCGTATGTATGAGCGAGAAAAATTACGGCGGATAAAATAAAGCTACCGAGCAATCGGTAGCTTTATTTTACAAAATTCAAAAAATAGGTTGCATTTATCCTATGTTTTGGGTATAATAATAGCAGAGGTGATAAAAATGATGGTTAATACCGACTATTTAGTTCCTATGACTGAGGCAAATCAGAATTTCTCAAGAGTTGTTCGTACCGTTGACGAAAGCGGTTTGGCTGTTATTTTGAAAAATAATAAGCCGAGATATGTTGTTGTGGATTTTGATGAGTACAACACCATTTCAGCAGCTATGCAAATGCGCAAAGCAAAAATTGACGGTGCAGCCGATAAACTGATTGACGAAAATATGGAAGCGTTATTGGAGTTGGCTAAATAATGATACTTTTAACAGTTGAAGAAATATCCGCCCTCCATGATAAGCTTATTGAACGAACAGGCGGAAGTTACGGACTTCGAGATCAAAGTCTTTTGGAATCAGCGGTCTATAGTGTCATGTCAGGCTTTGGAGATAGTGAAGCATATCCTTCTGTAGAAGAAAAAGCCGCAAGACTTATGTTTTCCCTTACAAACAATCACGCTTTTGTAGATGGAAATAAACGAATCGGTGTATTTACAATGTTAATGACTCTACAGCTTAACAATGTAAAAATCCAATACACACAAGCCGAACTTATTTCCCTTGGTCTTTCGGTTGCGGATGGCAAAACAGATTACGACAAAATACTCAGTTGGATAAAGGAACACGAAATTTAAAAAATCAGTCTTGAGGATAAACCCTCAAGACTGATTTTTTTGCCTTTGTATCGGTTTGTGCAACATTTGTGTACAAACCAAAACTCGCATAAACACTGGGTTTTTGAGAACAAAATCAAGCAAAAGTGGTTTGTACCAAAATGTAATAATAACCTCTTTTTGACGGGTAAAAATTACTACGCATAAACCAAAGAAAAGCGGATTTTATCTTTTGAGCTTTGCAAGCTTGCGCCGTTCCAATTCTTTGTATATCAACTCTTCCGCCACCTTATATCTGCTGACGCCGTAAGAGGTGCGGTCGCGGATAATAATATCCTTTGGAAGCTTGCTTAATATTTTCTTGCTAAAGGTTGTACCGCTGAAAAAGGCGTCAAATGAAACGACGGGCAGAACAACCCACTCAATCTCATCGTCAATATTCGCAAGATAATATGCAATAAGGTACGAAACCGTATCCCTTAAACCGTCCGGAACGGCGGATAATTTTTCGGATATGTCCTCCGGCAAGGCTTCGGGATAAACCTTTAATTCGCCGAGCTCCAAGGCGTCGGCGATCATATCGTCGAAGCGAACAATCCACGCGCCCTTTGTCTTTTCAGAAAAGATAGGGATTTGAAATTGTATAACCTTGTTTCGCCACTCTTTATTAAAACAGTTTTGAATACTAACGGCATTTTGGTATGCGGCTTTACTCGTCTTGTTGGGATTGCTTAAAATATAATCCGCAACACCGTGAACATGGCGGTAAAACCAACCTTGTCCGTCAGCGGTCGCAAGCTCGGGGAATTCGTCGTGCAACTCACGGAAATCACTTTTATACTGCCACTCTTCACGGGCGGCAGTTTCTTTTTTATCTGGAATACTGCACCAAGCGCACAGCGCTCTGTACGCTCGGTCAATATCGGGAGAAGAACCGCCGTGCATATAACCGCGCGCAATAATTGAAAATATACGCGGAAAGCCTTCAAAATCAAGAATGGTAGCGAAGGCGATTCTGCCGAGATAAGAGTAATCCTGTTTATTTACTGAAGAATATACCGGTACGCCCGTATACGATAAAAATTCCTGCTGTTCGTTAAGCATGGCTCTCTCCCTTTTTTAAAACGGTATCTTCCACGTACTCGCAAAGCACGTCCCACATAAAACTTCGTTTACCAAGTGCAACTACATACGGAATTGCTTCGCCCGGTTTCATCTTTTTTTCAATAAGTGCAAGACAGGTGCGGATAACGGCATCACGGAAAGGCTCGGCGGGCGGCTTGTTTAAATAACCGTCTAACATAGCGGAAAGCTCTATGCTGTCGCCGTCTCGGTGAAGCTCCTTGCGTTTTTCGGATCTGTTTTCATCATCAATATCGCAAATAATATCACCGAGCAAACGGTATCCGCCGTGACGGAAATCGCAAAGCAGATCGTAATACCGATAAAAATCAGCATTAGGAAAATATCGCTTTACAAAATCGTAACGCTCTTCAAGCTCCATTAAATGCCACTTTTCGTTAATAATAGCCTCACGAACAATAGCGATATATTCATCATCAATACCTGCAAAGGCAGAATAAAGGGAATCGGAATCATAAATTAATTCTTTTCCCATTGAATAAAGAATACGGTTGACGTCGTTTTGGCGGCTTCGGTTATTGACGGTAATTCGGCTTCTGCGGATACGGTTAAGCGCTTCGTTGTAATCAGCAATAAGACAGTCAATCCAAGAAAGAAAATCGCGGTCAAGCTTATTCTTCCAATCGGGATTAACCGCAAAGGAAAACAATTCGCTATCCGGTATGATCTTCTGCTTTATAGGTAGGGTGTTTTCTTTCAGTTTATTCGCGAGATATGGCATACGTTCTACATTAGAAGTAATGCTATCCCAATCTGTGGTTTCAATCAGTGCCTTCATTTTCCTTTTATTAGAGGGCTGATACCAAGCGGTAGATACTTCCTTGTTTTCTTGCAAATATTTATATTTTAAAAATATGCTTCTCTCTGTCCGCCCGCTTCCTAAATACTCTGACAGGTCAGGCTTTACTCCGCTTTTGCCGGAGTCGATTTCAAGACCTGTAAGAATGGCCAAGGTCTCAACCTCCTTTCGGCAACGCTCACGTTCTTCATTGTCAGAGTTCTCGTTATAAGCGATAAGACTCCTATCAAGTGCAATGTTGGAAATCTGCCCGATACGGGAAGAAAATGTGTTGCGGATAGTTTCATATCGTGCAATATTATCGTTTGCATTTCGAATTTGCGGCTCGGCAGACGGAATTTTAAGCAGCGGTATATTACTGCGGTGGTCAAGATCAGCAGAAGCATAGTTGCGGCTGACACATTCATTTACAAGCGGGTCGGAAACAGTGCGTATCATATCTCCGTCATAGTCTGCACCGCCCAACCGCTCTGCCGCCAAAATGCGCGGATCGATCATAACAACATCGGTAAGATGCTTTAAAAAATAATTTCGCATATTATCCCGTTTTACAAATTCGGTATGAACGCGCAGTTGCACCTCTTCGTTTCTTGCAATATGAGGATTTCGAAGGAGCGTGCAGACCTGTCCGCCGCTGTATTTAGAACCCGGCGCATAAAATGAAAAGGGTTGTAGTTTATTTTCCTTGGCAGCCTTGTCAAAGGTACGCTGGCGCCGTTTCTTTTTGCGTTCATCGCTCAACAGCCAATACAAAAACTCTATTAAGTCACCCGACAGAAAACGATTGTCGCCCTCAACTAATATAGTACCGATAGCATAATCATCAAGTATTTTCTCGGCTCTTATTTTCAGCTCATCGCGATACACCGACTCGTTTATAAATAACAGATTTTCCTTTAAAATCCGCGCAAGACGGTAGATACGGCTTTCCTTATCGAAGCCCTTTGTGGTTAACGCTTTCAGAAAATAGTTCAAGCGGTATTCTTCATTACAGCAAAGGTTGTAATATTCCGCCTCGGTGCGTTTTGTAAGCCAATGACGTTCATCGTCATTGGGTGAATGATCCCAGCCGTCAGGCAAATCTCTCGGGCGGAATTCCTCGTCGGTTATGGCAAGGGTGCTTATAAACTGATAATTAAGCTCTGTATATTCCTGCGGAATAACATGGCTGACATTCGTGATATATAAAGCGTGATTATATTTGCGAAACGCATTCCAATAATCATCCCAAGTCATATTACAGTCTTTAAGCCAACCAAAACCCTTAAACATACTCTTGGTAAGGATAATATCCACATCATCAACACGGTGACTATTGCCGTAAATATCGGTTATGGTTTCACCACCCGCGGAGGAAAGAAAATGCTTAAAATCTACCTTGTGAAGCATACCCTTCACATACGGCATACGAATCTGAAACGAGGTGTGAATATGCTCACCGCAAAATGCTTTATCAATTACCTTGGCATATTCTTTCGAAATCAAACCTTCGCCGTCAAAAGCGGTAATGGTTATGTCCTCAACAGTTTCTACACGCTCATATTTGCGAACATTCCCTTCACCGGTTGTATCTTGAACGGTTATGATAGGAACATCTCTTTCGATATACTCATGGTTATCAATCACGATAACACGGTGAGGTTTATCAATTTCTATATTATCAACACGCTGACCGCTTGAAAGCATCAGTCCGTTATATGCGTAAAGTTTGGATAACTGACAATCGCCGAGCTCCATATCCATCATAATGCGGCGGCGGACAGGATAGTAAAAATCATCACGGATAAAGGTGAGTTGTGATTTACGGCTCATACTCGCCGAGCGTTCAAAAGCGTAATATCTGTAATAGCCTGCGCCCAAATCCAAACCGATACCGGCATCATCAAACATACTTTTTGCTTTGCTCTGCAGCTCTAAAGATTTAAGGGATGACGAATTACGGTCGAAAACACCTTCGAAGTCTACAATGCAAATAATACTTGAAAGGTCTGTTATTAGATTTTTATCGGTAGGTCTTTGAAAGTCATCGCCGTGCAGCTGACACATAATCTGAAAGAACAGCGCGTTATCTTCCTGCTCGTGCTGAACAGTGAAAATTTTGCATTTATCGGTCTGGGATTTTGAAAGCTTATATCTATATTCAAAAGTATCGCGCCCATTCTTTTCAGCATAACCCATTATACTTTTCGCAGATAATCTAAAAATCTGATATTTAACTTGCACCTATATCACCTCGATTTGATTTCAGTATATCACAAAATATAATAAAACGCAATATAAATACTGCCGCCACTTTTTAAGGTGGGGGCAAATTTTATATTCAAGAAAGGAGTGATGACAGGTGCTCATTGCAAACAAAACTCCGCTGTAAATTCCGATACAGCGGTAGAAAACAAAACGAAGGCCCTGCGTTTTAAATCAAGAGAGTCAAATAAATTAAAAGGATTGATACAAATAATGAAACATTCCCAAATTAAATCTTACGACGAGCTGCCGCTGTTCTTAAATGCGGAATTGGTAGCGCAAACACTTGGCGTAGCATCCTCCACCGCATATGAGCTTATGCACGAAAAAGACTTCCCCGCGGTGAGAATCGGCAATAGGTTTGTAGTTCCAAAAGAAGAATTTATAGTCTGGATAAAAAAGAAACTTGGAGATAAACGCGGCGGCTGAAAATTATATTTTTTTACAATGAGAAAGAGGTTCATAATGATTTTAACTTCACAAAAACAAAATACGTGCAAAAACTTTTATATGGTGCCGAATGAAATAATGCGTCTCGGTTTATCGGTTGGTGAAATCGCAGTATATAACTATCTTATTTATTGCGAAGATCATAAATCCTATCAGTGCTATCCGAGCTACAGAAAAATGGGTGAGGCTTTAGGTCTCACCCGTAAAACTGTTATGAAATATGTACGAAACCTTGAAGATAGGTGCCTCATATCAACCGAGCCGACTACGGTAACGCTGAAATCCGGTAAAAAGCAAAACGGAAATTTGCTCTATACCATACGTCCCATACAAGAGGCGGTTGACCATTTTAATGCCGAACAGTTCAGAAAAGCCGAGCGTGAAAAGACAAGGCTTCAGATAGAGCAAAAACTCAAAGAATACGACCGAAAACACCCCAAAGTAGCGGTTTGATGCCGTCATCAAAAGAAGCAGGTTAAAGCGTGGGGTCACCCCACGCAACCCACTTCGGACGGCAGAGCCGACCGTTAGGGGATATTAAGAAAAATTTAAAGGAAAATTTAAGTGGTCTTGCGGAAAGGAGATAAAATTGGCAGAAAACAAAGCAAAAAAGCGCAGATTTCCGCTGTATATGACGGCGGAATTGGACGCGGAAATAAATCAGTTCGTAGATTATGGATACGCAAAATCGCAAAATGATTTTATAAACAAGGCGATAGAGTTTTATATCGGTTATCTTCGCAACGAAAAAAATACCGATTATATCGCTCCGGTATTATCATCTATACTAAAAAGTCAGATGACGGATATTGAACGAAACCTATCCGAAATTATCTTCAAATTGGCGGTTGAGGTTGC
>DKDS01000031.1:54748-59418 GCA_002451855.1 Ruminococcaceae bacterium UBA6842
AGGTTGCGAAGCAAAATCATATTGCGGTAAGCCGAGGAGAGCTCGACGAAGATACATTATACCGTCTCAACGATATGTGTTGCCGCGATGTAGCCTCCAACAACGGCAGAGTTCAGTTTGAAAATGCTTATCGGTATCAGCACGGTGAGGACGGTGACGAATGATGGCAAAAATATTTTTCACTTGCAACTATTATAAAAATCCGGCGAAATCAAACACGGGAAGATTGCTTAGGTATATCGGAACACGCGAAAGCGTAGAAAAACTATCGACAGGCATTGACCGCTCGCCGTCAACTGTCAGGCAGCAAAGATTGATTACCGATATTTTAAAATCGTTTCCGTACTCAAAAGAATATGCGGAGTACAAAAATTATGAAAGCGACTCTACAAAATCCAACGCAACAAATTTTATAAACGCGGTGATACAACGAGACGACGTTCGCCGTCTTGATAAATTGGTTTCGTATATCGCGGAGCGCCCCGGCGTCGAAAAGCTCGGCTCTCACGGACTATTCTCTCAGAGCGATGACAAGATAGACTTGGATGCAGTAGCTGAGGAAGTCAATGCTCACAACGGAATCGTTTTCACGCATATAGTAAGCCTGCGCAGGGAAGACGCTGAACGGCTCGGCTATAACAATGCGCAGGCGTGGAAGGATTTGGTGCGACGAAATGTTGCGGAGATTGCTGAAGCTCACAGCATCAGTCTCTCTAATCTTAAGTGGTATGCAGGATTTCATAACAAGGATCACCATCCGCATATACACTTAGTTGTGTACTCCAAAGACGGTAAACAAGGCTGGATAACCAAGAAAACTATTGAGGATATGCGCCGACTGTTTGCTAACGATATTTTTCGTAATGAACAGTATAAGCTGTTCCAAATGGAAACCGGGCAGCGAGACTTGGTAAAGGAAAAGGTCAAGGACTTAATAGAAGATACCTTCAGCGTATATCCCGCGAGTTGGGAATTACAAAATTTATTTGAAATTCTCCGTTGGCAGCTTAAAAACTATTCGGGCAAAAAGGTGTACGGTTATCTTCCTAAAGACATAAAAGAAACGGTAAATAAAATAGTTGCCGAGTTTGCCAAAGACGAGGACGTGGCTGAACTTTATGCCGAGTGGAATAAAATTAATCGCGAGAAGTTATCCCTGTATTACGAAAAGAAAGAACCGGATATTCCTCTCGAGGATAACAGGGAGTTCAGAAGCTTAAAGAACGATATTATTAGGGCGGCGGTGCAGACGGATAACTATCTCGTTAATACCGGCTACTCTGCCGAGCAAAAGGTTGGATTTCTGTTCACAAGTGTGTTCCGTTCATTTCTTAAATTATTTCAAACCAATTATGAAAAACACGTAAACCGACTCGGTCGGCAGGTGGATAAAAAGCTCCGTTCAAAAATCGCGCAGAAAAAGTTGGCTCACGGAATTCGTCTCGAACAAAACGATTATGAAAACAGCTACGAACAAAGTATGTAAAAGAGGTTGCGCATAAAATATATGCGCAACCTAAATTTTATTCGAACCTACGGTCAATATTGTCTGGATATTGTACGAAAGGTGTGGTATTGTGTTGTGTTAAAGAAAGAGAGATGACGATATGGCAAAACGCAGACCTAACGGTGACGGTATGGTTAGAAAACTAAAAGGCAAATGGGAAGGCAGAATTATAGTCGGTCATAAGGCTGATGGCTCTCCCATCTTCCGTTATATCTACGGAAAATCGCAAAAGGAACTAACCGAAAAGATGCACCGCAAATTAAACGAGTATCAAGGTGTGGAACTCACCGAGGACAGTAAGATGACTCTTGGCGAGTGGTTGGATGTGTGGCTTGAAAAATATATGCGTAACACAGTCCGCCAAAGCACCTTCGATAGCTACAATCATATGATAAGGGATTATATCAAGCCTAACCTTGGTAATAAAACAATCGCCTTTATCAGTACCAACGACATACAGAAAATGTATGTCAAGCTAAAGAGGGAAGGACGAAAGAATTACCATCCCAAATTCGGTAACAGCCTGTCGGATTCCACTATCGTCCGACTGCATAATATGTTGCACAAAGCGATGGACGACGCCGTAAAGGAACACCTTATTCCAAAGAATCCTACGGCTGGTACTAATCCGCCCAAGAAAAAGAAACCCCAACTTCAGATATTAAATGAAGAACAGCTTGAACGGTTTATGGATGCCATAAAGGATGATATTATGTGGCACGACCTGTTTTATACTGAGCTTACGACCGGACTTCGCAGAGGCGAGCTTTGCGGACTCAAATGGACGGACTTCGATGAGCGTGACGGCACACTTAAAATAAATCGCAGCGTATCCCATGATAAGAAAGGCGGTATCGTTGAGGGTGAAACCAAAACAGGTCAAGGAAAGCGTGTAATAATGTTAGCGCAAAGCACGTCGGAATTATTAAAAGAACGTAAGCGCAAAAGCCATAGCGAATGGATATTTGAAAATCCGCTTGATGCCACAAGACCTGTCTCACCCGAATCGGCATACAACAGAATGAAAGTTATTCTAAAGAAAGCCAACCTGCCTAACATTAGATTCCACGATCTGCGACACACCTTTGCTACCCACGCTCTCACAAGCGGAGTCGATGCCAAAACACTATCGGGAATACTTGGGCATACCAATGCAAGTTTCACGCTTGACACCTACACCCACGTAACAACAGATATGCAAAGGAAAGCCTCAGACATAGTTGGAAACTTTGTTGAGGACATGTTTGGGAAGGAGATGAATTTAATATGAGAAAAAAGCGAAAGAAAGGTTCGGGAACACTTCGCAAACGGGCAGACGGTCGATGGGAAGCAAGAGTCGTAGTCGGCTACGATGAAAAAGGACTGCCACTCACCAAATGTGTTACCGCCCTTGAAAAAACAAAATGCCTTGAAAAGTTGGAAAAGCTGAAAGCAGAAATAAACCTCATTCAGCGCGATAGCGTAAAATCTGATATGCCCTTCGGTGAGTGGATAGACTTCTGGTACAGACAGTATTCGCAAATGAGCCTTAGACAGTCAACTCAGGCAAGTTACGAAAACAATATCTACAATCACATTATCCCCGAAATTGGTAGTATAAAACTAAACAAGCTCACGCAAAATGACCTGCAACAGTTTTATGCAAGAGCCAAGAACAGCGGTCGGTTGCAATACAAAAAATTTTACGGCGAAGGCTTATCCGACAGAACGGTACGCTCCATACACGCAATATGCAGAAAGGCACTTGAAAAGGCAGTAAGCGAAAACCTTATAACGACAAACCCTGCAATCGGGTGCAAACTACCGCCCAAGAAATCCCGTGAGATGCAGGTGCTCACTCCCGAAGAAATGCAACGCTTCCTTATACAAGCAAAGTATGACGGATACTTCGAAATCCTACTGCTTGAACTGACATCAGGAATGCGTCGAGGTGAGCTTCTTGCTCTGCAGTGGACTGACCTTAACTTCGAGACCGGTGAACTGCATATATGTAGGCAAGTGTATCATGTAAAGGGCAGTTTGCGTATAACCGAGCCGAAAACTAAAAGTTCGATACGGACTATAATACTGCCGAAAGTCGTATTAAATGTGTTAGCGGAATACAAAAAGACGGTAAACTCAAGATGGATATTCCCGTCACCTATGGTAGATGATATGCCGAGGAATCCGCAGTCGGTATATAAAAAGGTAAAGGTAATCCTGCAAAGAGCCGATTGCAAAAACATCCGATTCCACGACTTACGTCATACCTTCGCTACAACGGCACTCGCAAACGGAATGGATGTAAAAACTTTGTCCTCAATCATAGGTCATGTGTCATCTCAAACCACTCTTGATATATACCTGCACAGCACACACGAAATGCAAAGACAGGCAGCCAACAAAATCGAGCAAGGTATTGGCAAAAATGACGGCTCAAAAGCCGAGGACAAGCATACACCCAACCAAGACACAAATGAGCCGTGTAAACCGAAATTTGAAGCGGTAAAGGGCAAAATACGAAGGGCAGGTACAGGATGCCTGTATCAGATAAACGAAAATCTATGGGAAGGCAGTTACTCGCCAAAGCTTGCAAACGGTAAACGCAAGAAATTCACCATATATGCTAAAACGAGAGAGGAATGTGAAGTGCTCCTCGCAGATATGATCGCCAAAACCAAAGCTGAGATTGCCGAAGCTAAGGCAAAGCTAAAAACATAGTAAACAGCATAAAAGAACACACGGCGGGAAGGAATAAAATCCTTGCCGCCTCAGTTTTATTGAAAAGTTCATTGTGCTAAAATTTATTGAAGTGCTAAAAAATAATTTATTGTTGTGATACCGCAAATATTACTACGCATTAACCAAAGAAAAGGCAAAAGAAATTCCGTGCTTCCCATAGGGAAAACACGGAAATTTGGTCGAGGCGACAGGATTTGAACCTGCGGCCTCTGCGTCCCGAANNGCTCTACCAAACTGAGCCACGCCTCGACATCTATGAAATTTTCAACCACAAAATGCGATTTATTTCGTATCTGTGGGTTTTTATGTGGTCGTTGCGGTATTTACCGCATTTTTCTGAATACTGTGCCACCGATAAAGTGGCTGTTTGTAAGGGGTTGTTGCAGTTCGGCAAGTTTTAGACCAATCGCTCGGTATATGCTCCCGAACGCAGCGCTCTACC
>DKDS01000031.1:59468-59669 GCA_002451855.1 Ruminococcaceae bacterium UBA6842
CTCGAAATATTAACTTGTGCTGTATTTGTAATATGCTCTGTTGCTTTCGTAAGAGCGCTGCTACGCAGCTTACTCTTGCGGTGCTCGAAATTTCAATCACCTTGAAGCGGTGTGAAATTTCGACCGCGGCGCCTTTTCGTTCTCCCTTTACCTGCCGCAGGCAGCGGGTCGAACTCAAAGCTACCAAACTGAGCCACACCT
>DKDS01000031.1:59690-66890 GCA_002451855.1 Ruminococcaceae bacterium UBA6842
CTCGAAATATTAACTTGTGCTCACAAAACATACAGCCTTATAATTATAATTACTTTTACGGTAAATGTCAAGTTTTTATTGAAAAATTTTGAGACTGCTTTGTTATATGATATATAAAAAATGCATAAACTGTTTACAATTATAGACTTGACAAAAATCGACACAATAAATACAATTATAATATTAATAAATTCCTCCGCAACCCATTTGCAGAGGAATATTTGGAGCTGAAGATGGGACTCGAACCCACGACCTGCTGATTACGAATCAGCTGCTCTACCAACTGAGCCACTCCAGCACTCACCCAGTAATTATAACAGCAACTGTGCTTTAAGTCAAGCAAAAAATACAAACCGGAAAGGAGTCCCGCAAAAATGAGTGACAGCATAAACCGGCGCATAGCACTTTACCGCAAACTCGCCAACCTTACGCAGACAGAAGCCGCGGAAAAATTGGGTATGAAATGCAGCACTTATTCCCAAATGGAGCGCAAGGGTTCAATAAGTGCAGATAAGCTTATAGCCTTAGCGGATATTTTCGGTGTGACTCCCGAAACCTTACTGTATGACCCGCCCGCAAGAGGGTATTTGAATTTTACGCCTAACGAATCGCTCGGCAGAGAGGTAGTCCGCCAACCAGAGCCTGCAATTACAGCAGATCCCTCCTATTTTGTTGTTACGCATAAGGAGGAAAGCATTGTAAAAATTCTCCGCAATTTACCGAGGGACGATTATGAGGAGATAATCGGACTGATAAACGAAAAATACCAAACCTCAAAGAAAAAATAATAATTCCGAATGTCGGGTAAATCCGCCTGACATTCGGAATTTATTTTATATAAAAAGCGTCCGGCACTTAAAGTGTCGGACGCTTTCGGTTTTAGTACACACATTATCAGCGCAATACTATTTAGGTGCGCTGTGTCCAATGTGAGTACTAAAATAAGGAAATTACACTAATTCGATTATTGCCATTTCGGCTGCGTCACCGCGACGGGGACCGGTCTTGACTATACGGGTATAGCCGCCGTTTACATCTCTGTACTTCGGTGCAATCTCATTATAAAGCTTTGCAACAACATCTTCCTTAGTGATAAACGCCAATGCCTGACGCTTGCTGTTAAGGGTATTGTCCTTAGCGAGTGTAATATATTTTTCCGCCATAGCTCGTACTTCCTTAGCACGGGTAACAGTGGTCTCTATTCTGCCGTTTTCAAGCAGATAAGTCACCATTGCTCTGAGCATAGCGGTTCTGTGATCGCTGGTTCTTCCCAGTTTACGGGTACCTGGCATTTCTGTTCACTCCTTATTTGCGGCAGATAAAATCTGTCACGCTTTTGCTTTATTCGTCGTCCTTTTTAAGAGTGAAGCCGAATGAATTCAGCTTTGCTATAACCTCTTCAAGAGACTTACGGCCGAGATTTCTTACCTTCATCATATCCTCTTCGGATCTGCCTATAAGATCTTCTACCGTATTAATTCCCGCACGCTTTAAGCAATTAAAGCTGCGGACTGAAAGATCAAGCTCGTCGATAGTAAGGTCGAGAACCTTCTCCTTTTCGTTGTCGGTCTTTTCCGCCATAATGCTTTCGCCTTCGCAAGCGCCCTCGGTTAAATCGAGGAAAAGCTCCAAATGCTCAATAAGAACCTTAGCGGACATTGAAACCGCTTCATTTGCTCTTATAGAACCGTCAGTCCAAACCTCAAGTGTAAGCTTGCCCTTATCGGTAACATTTCCTACACGGGTATTGTCTACGGTGAAGTTTGCTTTAAGCACCGGTGTATAGATCGAGTCAACGGGAATAACGCCGATTACATTCTGAGCCGGTCTGTTCTGGTCGGCAGGTACATAACCTCTGCCCTTGTCAAGAGTCATCTCCATATTGAGCTTGGCTCCCGCGTCGAGAGTGGCAATATACATATCGGGGTTTAATATTTCAACCTCTGAATCGGCTTTGATTGAAGCGGCGGTAACCACACAGGGACCCTCAGCCTCAATATAAATCTTTTTCGCCGTATCGGCATGGAGCTTCGCAATCAAACCCTTTATGTTAAGGATGATTTCGGTTACATCCTCTTTCACACCGGGAATGGTGGAAAACTCATGCACAACACCGTCGATTTTAACTGAAGTGACCGCAACGCCCGGAAGTATTGAAAGGAGAACTCTTCTCATGCTGTTGCCGAGAGTAGTTGCATAGCCCCTCTCAAGAGGCTCCATAACAAATTTTCCGTATTTGCCGTCGCTTGTCAGCTCGACAGTATCTATTCTGGGCTTTTCAATTTCTATCATTTAAAAGCTCCGTTTCTCCGCACCGATATTTTTAAATATACAACACCCGGTACGGCAGGTGTGTTGTAAGCCGGACTATTACTTAGAATAGTACTCAACTATAAGCTGCTCGTCAACAGGAGCTTCAATCTGTTCTCTTGTCGGGAGAGCTATAACCTTAGCTGTAAGCTTTTCACGGTCAACATCAATCCACTCCGGAACCGGTCTTGCGCTGTTGGCTTCAACTACGGCTTTAATCTTTTCGCTTGAACGGCTCTTCTCGCATATAGATACAACATCGCCGGCCTTTAAAAGGTAAGAAGCGATATCAACACGGCTTCCGTTAACCTCGAAATGACCGTGACCTACAAGCTGACGGGCTTCCGCTCTTGAAGAAGCAAAGCCTACTCTGTAAACAACATTATCAAGGCGGCTTTCAAGTATTCTTAAAAGGTTATCGCCGGTAATGCCCTGCTTTCTCTCAGCAATTTCAAAATAATGATGGAACTGATTTTCCTGGACACCGTAGAAGCGTCTTGCGGTCTGCTTAGCGCGAAGCTGCATACCGTATTCGGACGATTTCTTTCTGCCCTGTCCGTGCTGACCGGGAGCATAGCCTCTCAGTCCTACCGAGCATTTCTCGGAATAGCAGCGCTCTCCCTTAAGGAACAATTTCTGACCCTCGCGGCGGCAAAGTCTGCAAACTGCACCGGTATATCTTGCCATCTGTTACACCTCCAAAAATTTTACTGCAATTTATATTGCAAACAATAAATTTCGATTATACGCGTCTTCTCTTGGGAGGACGGCAGCCGTTGTGCGGAATCGGGGTAACATCTTTAATCATGCTTACCTCAAGACCTGCGGTTTGCAGTGCGCGGATAGCCGCTTCTCGTCCTGCTCCTGGACCCTTAACATATACTTCAACAGTCTTAAGACCGTGTTCCATTGCAGCCTTGGCAGCAGTTTCTGCCGCGCTCTGTGCCGCAAACGGAGTTGACTTTCTTGAACCTCTGAAACCTAATTCACCGGCGGAAGCCCATGAAAGAGCGTTGCCCTGTGTATCGGTGATGGTTACGATAGTATTGTTGAAGGTAGACTGGATATGAGCTGAGCCACGCTCGATATTCTTTTTCTCACGGCGACGGCGTGTAGCGGCCGTCTTGCCCTTTGCAGTAGCCATATTATCTTCCTCCTACTTATTTCTTCTTGTTAGCTATGGTCTTCTTCGGACCCTTGCGTGTGCGTGCGTTTGTCTTAGAGCGCTGACCTCTTACGGGGAGACCCTTTCTGTGACGCAAGCCGCGATAGCTTCCGATTTCGATAAGTCTTTTAATATCAAATGCGATAGTACGGCGACGATCACCCTCAACCTGAAGGTTATGGTCGATATATTCACGCAGCTTTGAAATATCGTCCTCAGTTAAGTCCTTAACTCTGGTATCGGGATTGATACCTGTTTCAGCAAGGATTTTTTTCGATGTTGTGAGACCGATTCCGAAGATGTAGGTAAGTCCGATTTCGACTCGCTTCTCGTTCGGAAGATCAACACCAGCAATTCGTGCCATTTATCAAAGCACCTCCATTTTTTTATTCTCGCGCAATTAACCCTGACGCTGTTTGTGCTTGGGGTTTTCGCAGATAACCATTACCTTGCCCTTGCGCTTGATAATTTTGCATTTTTCGCAAATCTTTTTAACAGAAGGTCTGACTTTCATTTGGATTATACCTCCTTAAAATTATCGACTGTTATTTGGAACGCCAGGTTATACGGCCCTTTGAAAGGTCGTACGGAGACATCTCAACAGTCACCTTGTCACCCGGAAGTATGCGTATAAAGTTCATACGCAGCTTACCCGAAATGTGAGCAAGAATCACATGTCCCCCCTGGATTTCAACCTTGAACATTGCGTTTGGCATTGCCTCAACAACTACGCCTTCAAGCTCTATCATATCTTCTTTGGACATTACGGTTCCTCCTTCTCGGCTTTATCTCTCAGTACGGCTAAACACCGCCTGAGCGCTTTGTCGCTTTTATAACTGTTTTCATCAAGACTCATTTTCGTAAAGCTTATATGCTTTATGTTTTTTCGTTTAGGTCTTGAAAGCGGACGCTCCTTACCGTCGCACAGGTAAACAAAATTATCTTCGCTTGCCGTTACGACCATAAAGTGACCCTTGTCACGCCCCGCCTTCGAACAAACTATCCGTCCTACCATAAAACTTCCTCAAACCAAGGTCATGATTTTAGGTCCGTCTGCGGTAATGGCAATAGTATGCTCAAAATGAGCTGACAGAGAACCGTCCTTTGTCAAAACAGTCCACCCATCCGGCTGTACCTTTACATCATAGCCTCCGGCATTTACCATAGGCTCGATTGCAATAGTCATACCGGGAATAAGTCTTATTCCCCTGCCGGGTGTGCCGAAATTCGGAACCTCCGGAGCTTCATGCAGGTGAGTACCCACGCCGTGTCCGACAAACTGGCGGACAACCGAATACCCTCTTGCCTCAACATATCGCTGCACCGCGTAGCCGATATCGCCGATTCTGCTGCCTGCACACGCCGCTTTTATGCCCTCGTAAAGGCTTTCCTTCGTCGTATCTATCAGCCGCTTTGCTTCCGCGGAAATATCTCCGCAGGCAAAAGTGGCAGCATTGTCGCCGTGATACCCGTCAAACTTAGCGCCGAGGTCGATACTTACTATATCGCCGGCACGAAGCTTACGCTTGTGAGACGGTATGCCGTGAATAACTTCGTTGTTTATTGAAATACAGGCGGTAGCGGGATAGCCCTCATAGTTTTTAAAGTTCGGCTCTCCGCCGCGGCGGCGGATATAATCCTCCGCCAAACGGTCTATTTCAGCCGTTGTAACTCCGGGTTCAACCGCTTTGCCTGCTGTTTCTAATGCTCCGGCCGATATACTGCAAGCTTCCTTCATTATTTTAAGCTCACGGCCGGTTTTAAGCACGATCATATATTTTTCTCCAACGCTTCGAGCACAAGACGGGTAGTATCCTTAACCTCATCCTGTCCCTCGACAGTTATCAGCTTACCGCAATTTTCGTAATAGCTTTTGA
The DNA here is from genome assembly GCA_002451855.1 of Ruminococcaceae bacterium UBA6842. Lineage (GTDB taxonomy): Bacteria > Bacillota > Clostridia > Oscillospirales > Acutalibacteraceae > UBA737. The sequence goes on from DKDS01000031.1 coordinate 65,043, forward strand.
GCGGTTCGGTCTGCTCGTGATAAACATTAAGTCTGTTTTTCACGGTTTCCGGCTCGTCGTCCTTACGGATAACAAGCTTACCGCCGCAGGTGTTACACACACCCTCCACAGCCGGTTTTTTATACTCGGTGTGGTAGCTGGCGCCGCATTTTTCACAAACACGCCTGCCAGACATACGCTTTACGATTTCGCTGTCCGCAACCTCGATAGAAAGGGCGGCGTCAATTCCGAACCCCATATTATCAAGAGCCTCAGCCTGCGGTATCGTGCGGGGGAAGCCGTCCAGAATGTAACCGTCCTTGCAGTCGCTTTCATTAAGGCGTTCCTTTATGATGCCTATTACAACATCATCCGGAACAAGCTCGCCCGCGTCAATATATGATTTTGCCTTAAGTCCCATTTCCGTACCGTTTTTAAGCGCAGCACGAATAATGTTGCCGGTGGAAATGGTAGGAATATTGTATTTTTCGGATATTATCTCCGCCTGAGTGCCTTTGCCGGCTCCCGGTGCTCCCAAAAGAATGAGCTTCATATTAATACTCCTTTATTAATCCAGGAATCCCTTATAATGACGCATCATCATCTGGGACTCAAGATTGCGTACCGTGTCAAGCGCAACACCGACCATAATGAGTATCGAAGTTCCGCCCAAAGAAATATTTATCTTTCCGACGGTTCCGATAAGTATCGGAAGTATTGCGATAACGCTTAAGAAAAGCGCGCCCATAAGGGTTATTCTTGACAGTATCTTGGAAATGAAATCGGAAGTGGATTTTCCGGGACGGATACCCGGTATAGCACCGCCGTTTTTGCGTAAATTGTTTGCCATTTCAATCGGATTAAACTGAATGGTAGCATAGAAATACGCAAATCCTATTATCAGTAAGAAATAAATTACTGCGTAGAAAACTCCCTGTACGCTGAAAAGCCTTAATACCTTATAGAACCAGTGGTTCTCGTTCTTCCAGAACGAAAGTATCATAGTGGGGAGCATAAGGATGCTCGAAGCAAAGATTATCGGCATAACACCGGACATATTGACCTTAATCGGAATATGTGTGTTCTGACCGCCGTACATCTTGTTGCCCACAACACGCTTTGCGTACTGAACGGGAATTCGGCGCTCTGCCTCTGTCATCCATACTATAAATACGATAACTGCGAGGAAGAGAAGTACTATTCCCACAACAGCCGCCTGCTGATCGAGCTTCCAGTAAGCGATAAGCGCGTTAAGAGCCTGCGGACCGCGGGAAATAATACCTGCGAAAAGCAGTATTGAAATACCGTTGCCGATACCCTTAACATCTATCTGCTCGCCGAGCCACATTACAAGCGCCGAACCTGCGGTAAACGCAAGTATGATAACAAACGCGGCGAAAATCGTCCATTTGCCGGTAACGCTTAAATAATTGCTGTTTTTAAGATAGAAGAAGTAAGCCGTACCCTGAATGAGCGCCAAGCCCATTGTAACATAACGGGTAATCTGAGCCAATTTCTTCTGTCCCTCCTCGCCCTCTTTCGAAAGTCTTTCGAGTGCGGGGATAGCAACGCAGAGAAGCTGTACTATAATGGAGGAGTTGATGTACGGGGTAACCGACATTGCGAAGATTGCGCCGTATTCAAGACCGCCTCCGGTTAAAATTGAAAGATAGCTGAAAAATTCATTTGTCTGTCCCGACTCGGTAGCGGATTTAAGCGCCGCAACATCGATGTAAGGCACCGGAATAACCGAACCGATACGGAATATCAAAATGATGAAAACGGTAAAAAGAATCTTATTACGAATTTCTTTTACTTTCCAGGCGTTTCTTAATGTTTCTAACATCAGATCACCTCAGCCTTTCCGCC
>DKDS01000076.1:0-732 GCA_002451855.1 Ruminococcaceae bacterium UBA6842
CTTTTGCCCATAGACATTGCGCTGTGGAAGACCGCAACGCTGTCGCCGTAGCGTGATTTGAATATATCGAGCATCTGCGGAGTAAGCGCTATTTCGGGCACCATTACTATAACGCCGAGTCCCTCAGCCGAGACCTTATCGACAAGCTTTAAAAAAACCTGCGTTTTACCCGACCCCGTAATACCGTAAAGCAGTGAGACCGCTCCGTTCTTTTTTTCGTATTCGGCAAGAAGCCCGTCATAGGCTTTCTGCTGTTCCTCGGTTAAAGTAATCTCTTTTTTATCCGAAACGGCGGAGTGTGCGCTTTCCGTCCTGTATATCTGACGGGTAAAGCTAATTAACACGCCGTTTTCTATCAGTCTTTCAATTACCCCGGCGGTAACGCCCGTGTAATACATAAGCTCCTTTACGCCGATACTGCCCGCGTCCGAAACAAAACGGGCAATTTCGCGCTGTCTCGGCGTAAGCTTAACGCCGCAAAGCTCGTCCGGCAGATAGCTTGACCTTACCCATTTTTCGGCAGCGTCTCTCATTCTGCGCTTTGCGTCCTTGTTTTTTACAAGCGCCTGCTTTTCGCACATACCGTAAAGCTGTTCTTCCGTTACGCCGAGCTTTTTTATAATTGTATTCTCGTCCTTCTCGCCGTTTTCGGCAAGATAAGAATAAACCTTATTTTCCGTCTCGTCCAGAAGCCGCATAACCGTAAAATCGGTATTTGCCGAATAGTAATTG
>DKDS01000076.1:781-5431 GCA_002451855.1 Ruminococcaceae bacterium UBA6842
ACCCGCCGGCAAAATTGCGTGAACCGCGTCAAAATAAGTGCAAAAACAGCTTTCGTGCATATATTCACACATTTTAAGCATTTCGGCGTTTAAAACAGGCTTGGCGTCCGTAACCGAAAGTATCGGTTTAAGCCCGTCCGTTTCCGCGTTTTCGGTGCGGAATATCATACCCTGTTTCTTTACATTTCCGCCGCCGAACGGTACTGTAACACGACATCCGGGGAGCGCCGCCGTCTCTAAAGACTGCGGTATAAGGTAGGTATAAAGCTTATCAAAGGCAAGTGTTGCGCCGTCAAGCGCAATAAAGGCCGTAAGACCGTTCATACCTTTCAGTTGCTCTGAGTATCAATCTCGGAAGCCAGCTTATCTATCGCTATGCTTACCGGCTTTTCGGTCGAGGTCTCTCCGCTTTCTTCCATTTCCTTCGCAATCTGTCTTGCGGTGTGAGCCACATCTATAACAAGACGGTATCTGTTGGGATAATTTTTAATAAGCTTTCCGATATTGGGATTTAACATTCTTTAAGCACCTCATTAATTATTTTTGTCTGTCTGTCTGTTTTTAATCTGCTGCTTGCAATTACAGACATTATATCATCGGCAGCCGCCGTAATATTATCATTTACAACTATATAATCGTACTCTGTCGCGCGTTTGATTTCACCGAGCGCGCTGTCAAGGCGTTTTTTTATCGCCTCGGCTGAATCCGTACCCCTGCCTACAAGCCGTCTTTTAAGCTCGCAGAACGATGGGGGCATTATAAATATGCTCACAGCCTCGGGCAGTTTTTTTCTGATTTGCGCCGCTCCGTTTACATCAACCTCGATTATTATATCAAAGCCGTCCGCTATCGCGCTTTCAACAGGCTCTCTCGGCGTGCCGTAGTAATTCCCCACAAACTCGTTGTGTTCAAGCAGTCGGTCGTTTTCAATCATTTCCTCAAATTCTTCTCTTGAAATGAAATGATATTTTTCACCCTCACGCTCGCCGGGACGCATATTTCTTGTTATCGAGGAAATCGAGAATTTCAAATCAGGCTTATTTCTGAACAACTCGGCTAAAACCGTATCCTTACCGGAGCCTGACGGACCCGAAATAATAAAAACGCCGCCCTTATTCATCCTCTTCCTCCTCGTCTTCAATTACATCCTCGTCCTCGCTCATACGGTTTGCAACCGTCTCGGACTGGAGGTATGTAAGAATGATATGGTCGCTGTCCGTAATAATTACCGCCCTTGTACGCCTGCCGTGGGTTGCGTCTATAAGCGTACCTCTCTCCTTAGCGTCCTGAATAATACGCTTTATAGGAGCGGATTCGGGGCTTACAATGGCTATCATACGGTTGGCTGAAACCATATTGCCGAAACCGATATTTACAAGCTTCAAAATAATCACTCTTTCCGCAAAAATTACTCTATGTTCTGTATCTGTTCTCTTATTTTCTCGATTTCGGATTTCATATCGACAACGGCGCGGGTAATATCAACATCCTGAGCCTTTGAGCCGATAGTATTCGTTTCACGGTTCATTTCCTGAACTATAAAATCAAGCTTTCTTCCGACCGCGTCACCATCGCTAAGCAAATCTGTAAGCTGGGATATATGGCTTTTAAGCCTTACGGTTTCCTCAGCAACCGCAACCTTATCCGCAAATATTGCAGTCTCCGTAAGCAGGCGCTGTTCGTCTACGCTCTTATCATCAAGCAGCTCTCTTATCTTCTTTTCAAGGCGTTCACGGTAATTTTTAACCGTTTCGGGCGAGCGTTCCTCGATAAAGTCAACATTTTCAAGGATAGTCTTTGTTCTTGAAAGAACATCCTCTTTAAGCTTTTCACCCTCTGTGGCTCTCATAAGCACAAAGCCGTTCAAAGCCTCCTCTGCCGCCTTTAAAACGGTTTTTGTTACCGCCTCGTCGGAAAGCGTGCGTTTTTTAACGGTCAAAAAATCGGGCAGCAGTATAAGTGAAGACATTTTAACATCATTTTTAATGCCGTATTTGCGTGAAGCCTCTTTTACCGCTTTGTTTAAAGCGACGGCATAATCCTCGTTTACCGATACCTCTGTACTGCCCGCACCGGTATCGTCAAAAAGCACGGATACCTCTACCTTGCCCCTTTTGATATTCTGCGCGCAAATAGCTTTAAGCTTTTCTTCAAGAAAGCCGAAGCCCTTAGGCAGGCGTGAAGTAAATTCCAAATACCTGTGATTTACGGACTTAATTTCAACCGTGACATCAAGCCCGTTATCGGATACCTTTGCCCGTCCGAAGCCGGTCATACTCCTGACCATATGAAATTACACTTCCAAACATAAATTATTCATATTATTTTATCAAAAAACGCAGTGTAATGTCAACCTTTTAAGCGGTTTGTAACCTTTTTTTAACATATTTTTTTGAAAAAAGGCGGCAAAAGCCGCCTTTTTACTTAAATCACTTTACAGAAAAATCAAATTTACCGTCTTTAAAGTCGCAAAATACCGTATCGCCGTTTTTAACCGTTTTGTCAAGTATTTTTTCGCTTAAAGCGTCCTCAATACTGTTTTGAATTTCACGGCGGAGCGGTCTTGCGCCGTACACGGGGTCAAAGCCCTTATCCGCAAGGGCATACTTCACGCTGTCCGAAAATTCTATTTTTATATTGAGATTTTTAAGCCTTTCCGACAGCTCATCAAGCATTTTAACCGCAATTTCCGCAATTTGCTCGCGGTTAAGCTTTGAAAATACGATAATATCGTCCACACGGTTTAAAAATTCGGGTCGGAATTCTGACTTTAACTCTTTAAGCACAAGTTCCTTGACATTTTTTTCTTCCGTATCGGCGCCCGATTCCGCAAACCCGAAGGAAACCTTTTTCTCGGTAATAAGCCGTGCGCCGACATTTGAGGTCATAATTATAACAGTATTTTTAAAGTCCACGGTCCTCCCTTGCGAATCGGTGAGTATACCGTCCTCAAGTATTTGCAAAAGCACATTGAAAACATCGGGGTGCGCTTTTTCGATTTCGTCAAACAATACAACAGAATACGGTGTTCTTCTCACCTTTTCGGTAAGCTGACCGCCCTCCTCAAAGCCTACATATCCGGGCGGTGAGCCTACAAGACGGGAAACCGTGTGCTTTTCCATATATTCGGACATATCAAGCCTTATCATCATACTTTCACTGCCGAACATCGCTTTCGCAAGCGCCTTGCAAAGCTCGGTTTTACCGACGCCCGTAGGACCTAAGAAAATAAACGAGCCGACGGGGCGTTTTGGGTCTTTAAGCCCTATTCTGCCGCGCCTTATCGCCTTTGCGACCGCCTTTACCGCGTCGTCCTGACCGACAATGGAATTATGAAGCTCGCTTTCAAGATTTAAAAGCCGTTCGCTTTCCTCCTCGGTAAGCTTTGTCACGGGTATACCCGTCCAAGAGGAGACTGTTTCGGCTATATCGTCGGCTGTTACCTCGCCCGTGACCGAATTTGTCTTACTGTGCCATTCCTCTTTAAGCGCTTTATACTGCTCCTTAAGCTTTTTTTCACTGTCTCTTAATGCGGCGGCACGCTCAAATTCCTGCGCGTTTATGGCTTCGTTCTTTTCCGCCTCTGTTTTTTCAATCTGTTCCTCTGTCTCCTTAATTTCCTTAGGAGCGGCGCATGAAGCAAGACGAACCTTTGAAGAAGCTTCGTCTATCAAATCTATCGCCTTATCGGGCAAAAATCTGTCGCTTATATAACGTACGGAAAGCTTTACGGCGGCTTCAATAGCGCCGTCCGTAATCCTGACCCTGTGGTGTGCCTCGTACTTATCCTTAAGTCCCTTAAGAATTAAAACGGCGTCCTCTTCCGACGGCTCCGCCACGGTTACAGGCTGAAAACGGCGTTCAAGAGCGGGGTCCTTTTCAATATTTTTGCGGTATTCCGATATTGTGGTAGCGCCTATAAGCTGAAATTCCCCTCGGGCAAGCGACGGCTTTAATATATTTGCCGCGTCGGTTGAGCCCTCTGCGCTGCCTGCTCCGACAAGCGTGTGAACTTCGTCTATAAACAGTATTATATTTCCGGCGTTTATAACCTCTTCAACGGCGGTTTTAATGCGTTCCTCAAAATCGCCCCTGTACTTTGTACCGGCAACCATACCGGTTACATCAAGTACGAATACTCTTTTGTTTTCAAGAAGCCCCGGCACCTCGCCGTCCGCTATCTTCTGCGCCAGCCCCTCGACCACCGCTGTCTTTCCGACTCCCGGCTCGCCTATCAGGCAGGGGTTATTTTTAGTACGGCGGCAAAGTATCTGTATTATTCTTTCAATTTCCTTTTCTCTGCCTATAACGGGGTCAAGCTTACCCTTTGCGGCTTCCTCGGTCAGATCCCTGCCGTATTTTGAAAGCGTAGGCAGCTTAACATCCTTTTTGCCCGCCGGGGAAAAGCTTTTAGGCTCTCCCGTATCCGCAAGGTCAATCCCCGAAGCCTTTAAAGCCGCCGAGGTAAGAGACGCCGCGTCCGCGCCGAGTTCTCCTAAAAATCTTATGGCATAATTATCCCCGTCGCTTAAAATTCCGAGCAGCAGATGCTCCGTACCAACATATTTTTTACCTGTGTCCGCACAGCTTGACATCGCGTTTTCCACAACCCGTTTCGCACGTGGTGTAAAATAATCCGGCGACAGCCTT
>DKDS01000076.1:5456-5612 GCA_002451855.1 Ruminococcaceae bacterium UBA6842
CGGTTCCGCATCCGATTTCCGCCCTTATAAGCTCCTCCACACCGTCGGCGGTCACACCTGCTTTATTAAGGAGCGCCGCGGCAAAGCCGCCGCCTATTTTAAGAAGCCCCAAAAGCAGATGCTCACTCCCGACATAGGTATGACCCAAAGCCTCGG
>DKDS01000076.1:5657-13194 GCA_002451855.1 Ruminococcaceae bacterium UBA6842
ATGATTAAGTGCTTCGTTTGCCTTAGATGTGAAACCGTTAAAATTATATTTCAATCGCTATACCTCCTCGGTATCCTTTAATTGCTCCCTTATAAAAGCCGCTCTGTATATATCATATTCGTTTTCCGCGATGTTACCGTATTTCTTCATAAGCATATGCGGCTGACCCTCAACAAGCAGCTTTACGGGCATTGCCTTTTCCTCTATTATGCCCATACCCACGCCGAGTTTAATCGCCGAAAGTAATTTCATCATTTCCTCATTTGAAAGAATACGGCAGTTTTTAAGTATTCCGAGCGCCCTGCCGCAAATATCCTCCGCTTTAAGGCGTTCGAGAGCATCTCTACCCGCTCGTTCCTTCTGAATTAACTGACGGGTTATTATATTAAGATTGCTTATTGCGCTCTTTTCGCTGATTCCGAGCGTAATTTGGTTTGAGACCTGATACATTGAAGCCTTGGCTTTCGAGCCTTCACCGTACATTCCTCTTACCGTAAAGCCTATCTTACCCACGGTGTCCGCTATACGCCTTATCTCGCCGTCCGATTCGGTAACGGGCAGATGAAGCATAACCGAGGCTCTCAGTCCCGTTCCGAGATTGGTGGGACACTCGGTAAGGTAGCCTAATTCATTGTCAAATGAGAAATGCAGCGCTTCGTAAAGAAAGGTATCAAGCCGCTCGGCAATATCATAAGCCTTTTCAAGCTGTAAGCCGCCTAAAATAACCTGTATTCTTATATGGTCCTCCTCGCCTATCATAATACTTATGCTTTCATCATCGGAAAGTATTACCGCACGGCTTAAGTTGCTTTCGGCAAATTCGGGACTTATTATATGCCTTTCCGCCATTGCGCCGATTTCATTCGACGGCACGGAAGACATATCAATGAATTTAAGGCTTTTAGCATAAGGCGTATTGCTTTCAAGAAGGGCGGATTTTACCTTTTCCATAAGCTCGCGCCTTTGTCCGTCGGTCATTTTTGAAAGAAAAGGCAGACCCGATATATTTCTCGCAAGTCTTACACGGCAGCTTACGGCAATATCGTCCTCGGGCGCTCTGCCGACATACCAGCTACTCATTTTCCTTTTCCTCCAATTTCTTTATTTTATCCCTTATAACAGCCGCTTCCTCGAACCGTTCCTCGCTTACAAGCCTGTTCATTTCCATACGCAGCGTATCCGCGCTTTCAGGTTTCGGTCTTACCGCAAGCGGCGCGCTGTTCGGTATCTTGCCCATATGCTTGACCGTTCCGTGTATCCTTTTAAGGTACGGCGCCAATTCAGTGCCGAAGGCTTTGTAACATTCGGCACAGCCCATTTTGCCGGTCTTAGCGATTTCCGCAAAGGTAGCTCCGCAAACGGGACATCTCTTTTGGTTCTCGTTTATCATAAGCTCCGAAGCGTCGCCGAGCACCGACGCGAGCATATTATAAAGACCGCCCTTATAAAGCGAGCCTGATTTTTCGGCGCACTCGGGACAGAGATTGCTCTCTGTTACAACCCCGTTAATTATGCGCATTATATGTGTTGTTGCGGTGTTTTTTCCGCATTTATCGCAAAGCATAGTCTACCTCCTATTTGATTTGCGTAAGCAGCATTTGTTTAAGCAATGCCGCGCGGAGCCTGTCCCTGCTTTCAACGGGAACAGACTGCATAACATTACCCGAAACCGCCGAGGCTATAAGCAAAGCCACATCGGGAGTTATTATTTTCGACTCGATACAGTTTTCTATTACTATTCTTGTAGTCATAGCGTCAACCGAATCGCCTATGGAATTTATTATGTGCATAAGCGCCGAGGTATGATTAAGCACAACTCGCTTTATGCGGATATAACCGCCGCCGCCCCTGCGGCTTTCGATTATATACCCGTGCTCAGGCGTAAAACGGGATGACAGCACATAATTTATCTGGCTCGGCGCGCAGCCTATATTATTGGCAAATTCGTTGCGCTGTATTTCGGCGGTATTTGCGCCGGATTCATTCAGCATCCTTATTATTTCATGTGTTATCAAATCACTCATTCTCATATTAACATCCTCCACTGACCTTTACTGACTTTTATTATACACCATAGTCAGTAAAAGTCAAATGTTTTTTTGCGATTGTTCGGTAACACAAATTATTAAACCGACATAGTATGTGATGAAGACAAAAAAGGAGGTCTTTAATATGTGTAACAACAATTGCTTTGGCGGTAACAACTGTACTTGGATCATAATCCTTGTTCTCATCCTCGTTTGCTGCGGCGGATGCGGATGCGGCAACAACGGCTGCGACAACGGCTGCGGATGCGGCTGCTAATACACAGCGGTAGCGAAAAAGAGAACGCCCACGGGCGTTCTCTTTTTCATAGATACATATTTAATTTTTCAATTAAGGCTTTGGTCGCTTCGGGTGTATTTTTAAGCGGAAAATCTATACCCTGCTTATCGTATTTTGAAGCGCAAAGCTTACGGAACGGCAAAAGCTCGATTTCCGAAACGCAGCTGTAACAAGACACAATTTCCTTAAGCCTTTTTACGCTGTCCGAATTATCGTTAAGACCGGGTATAATAACCTGTCTTATACGGGTCGTTATTTTTCTCTTTTCCAGCTGCTCCAAAAACATAAGGGGCGCTTCTATTCCGCAGCCGACATATTTTTTATAATCCTCATCATAAGAATACTTTATGTCCAAAAGGCAGTAATCGGTATAATCAAGCACATTTCCGATATCCCGAAGACAGCCCGAGGTATCAAGGCAGGTGTTGATACCGTTTTTACGGCACAATCTTAAAACTTCTGCCGTAAATTCCGACTGTAAAAGCGGCTCGCCGCCCGACAGGGTTATACCGCCATCTCTTCCGAAATATTCCTTATACCTGAGAGCTCTGCGGACAACCTCCTCGGCAGTGTACAGCGTGCCGCCGTTTTTATCCCATGTTTCGGGATTGTGACAGCACACGCACCTGAGCGGACAGCCCTGTAAAAACGCTACAAACCTTACACCCGGTCCGTCAAGCGTGCCGAGGGTCTGAAATGAGCTTATTCTACCCTTTATATCGCCGCTCATTACATAGCCTCGTGGAAGGTACGGCTTATGACCTCTCTTTGCTGTTCGCGGGAAAGCTTGTGGAAGTTTACGGCGTACCCCGATACCCTGATGGTAAGGTTCGGGTATGCGGTCGGGTCGTTATACGCCTCAACCAAGGTTTGCCTGTTAAGCACATTAACATTGATGTGATGCGCTTTTTTGGCAAAATATCCGTCAAGCACGGAAACCAAGTTGTCTATTCTCTCGCCCTTTGTTCTGCCGAGCGTATCGGGAGTTATCGAAAAAGTATTTGAAATACCGTCACGGCAATCGTCGTAAGAAATTTTCGCAACAGAGTTAAGCGATGCGAGCGCGCCGTTTTCCTCCCTGTTATGCATTGGGTTTGCGCCCGGCGCAAAGGGTGCGCCCGCTTTTCTGCCGTCGGGCGTGGCGCCGGTATGCTTGCCGTACATAACATTCGATGTGATTGTAAGCGCCGAAAGCGTATGCTCCGCATTTCGGTAGGTCGGGGTTTTTCTGAGCTCGGTTATCATAAGATGTGTAAGCTCTTTTGCTATTCTGTCAACACGGTCGTCGTCATTACCGTATTTCGGGAAATCGCCCTCGGTTTTAAAATCTGTAATATATCCGTTTTCATCCCTTATGGGGCTCACCCTTGCGTATTTAATTGCCGAAAGTGAATCGGTTATTACCGAAAGACCCGCAACTCCGAATGCCATAAATCTGTGAACAGCACTGTCGTGAAGCGCCATTTGCGACTGCTCGTAGGCGTATTTGTCGTGCATATAGTGTATAACATTCATTGTGTTGACATAGAGCCTTGAAAGCCACACGGCATATTCCGCAAATCTTTCATAAACCTTGTCGTAATCGAGAATTTCACCGTCAAAGGGCTTCATCTGCGGTCCTATATTTTTTCCGCTTGCGGTGTCATATCCGCCGTTAAGCGACAAAAGCAAAAGCTTCGCAAGATTGCACCTTGCCCCGAAAAATTGCATTTGTTTACCTATCTTCATAGCGGAAACACAGCAGGCTATTGCGTAATCGTCGCCGTATATCGGGCGCATTACATCGTCGTTTTCATATTGAATTGAATCGGTATCGCAGGAAATTTTCGCACAGTATTTTTTAAAGCTGTCCGGCAGGTCCTTAGCCCAAAGAACCGTAAGGTTAGGCTCGGGCGCCGGTCCCAAGGTATAAAGCGTATTAAGCATACGGTAGCTGTTTTTTGTAACAAGGGTTCTGCCATCCTCGCCCATACCGCCTACGCTTTCGGTTATCCACATAGGGTCGCCGCCGAAAAGCTCGTTATATTCGGGAGTGCGCAGGTGTCTTGCGATACGGAGCTTTATAACAAAATCATCCATAATCTCCTGCGCTTCCTTTTCGGTAAGCCTGCCGTTTTTAAGGTCACGCTCGATATATATGTCAAGGAATGTGCTTACTCTGCCGAGCGACATTGCGGCGCCGTTTTGCTCCTTGATAGCCGCAAGATACGCAAAATAGGTCCACTGCACCGCCTGACGGGCGTTCTCCGCCGGCTCGCTTATATCAAAGCCGTACATAGCCGCCATTTCTTTAATGCCGCCGAGCGCCTTTATCTGCTGCGACAGCTCTTCGGCAAGGCGTATATGCTCCTCGTCGAAATTAAACTCCGCCAAACCGCGCTTGTCCTTTTTCTTTTCCTCAATAAGCCTGTCAATGCCGTAAAGCGCGACTCTCCTGTAATCGCCTATAATTCTTCCTCTGCCGTAAGCATCGGGAAGTCCCGTTATAAGGTGGCAGTGTCTGGCGGTACGCATTTCGTCGGTATAAGCCGCAAAAACGCCGTCATTGTGGGTGGTTCTGTATTTAAACTGTTTTTCTATGCTGTCGCTTAAGGTATAGCCGTACGCCTCGCATGCCTGCCTTGCCATACGCAGTCCGCCGAAGGGGTTTACTCCCCTTTTAAGCGGTCGGTTGGTCTGCATACCTACGATTATTTCCTTTTCCTTATCAATATATCCGGGCGAATACGAGGTAAGACCCGACACCGTCTCGGCGTCAACATCAAGCACGCCGCCGAACTGTCTTTCAACCTCAAACAGAGTGTTGACCCTGCCCATAAGCTCCTTTGTGCGCTTGGTAGCGCCGCACAAAAAGCTGTCGTCTCCCTTATATTCGTGATAATTGTGCTGTATAAAATCACGGACATTTATTTCATCCTGCCATACGCCGGGTAAAAATCCTTCCCAATTCTTATGCGTCATATATTTTCAACCTCCGTTCAAGTATATAAATACTACTATATATTGCGTTTAAAGTCAACAACAAACTCTACATTTTGTTGTATTGTCATACTAAAAAATAATAATTGCAGTATTTTTGTGCAAATCACCGCTTTTTTAAAATAATAATTGATATTAGACCCAATTTGTGTTAGTATTAAACACAGTAATGACTTATTAAAGGGTGAGTAAAATGAAAACGGTAGTATCTGTAATAGGTAAGGACTCTGTCGGCATTATTGCGAAGGTAAGCGCCGTATGCGCCGAGTGCAACGCGAATATTGTGGACATAACCCAGTCCGTGCTTCAGGATATGTTTGTAATGGTTATGCTTACGGAAATAGGCTCTCTTAACTGCTCCTTTGCGGAATTTTCCGATAAAATGAAAAATATCGACGGCGGGAACGGGCTTGATATCCGTGTTATGCACGAGGATATTTTCAACTCAATGCACCGAATTTAAAAAGGAGTATTAATACCGATGCTTAACATAAACGATATAATGGAAACCATCAATATGATTTCCGAGGAAAAGCTTGATATACGCACAATAACAATGGGTATTTCCCTGCTTGACTGTGCGGATTCCGATATAAAGCGTTCCGCCGAAAAGGTTTACGATAAAATCACCCGTCTTGCGGGCAATCTTGTTAAAACGGGTGAAGACATTGAAAAGGAATACGGCATACCAATCATCAATAAGCGAATTTCGGTAACGCCTATCGCTTTGCTTGCGGCGGCAGGCGGCGACCCCGTGATATACGCAAAGGCCTTGCAAAAAGCGGCTGACGCTACGGGCGTAAATTTTATAGGCGGATATTCCGCGCTTGTGCATAAGGGCTTCTCGGCAGGCGACAAGGCGCTCATAAGATCCATTCCCGAGGCGCTTTCGGTAACGGAGAATATTTGCTCGTCCGTAAACATAGGCTCAACCAAATCGGGTATTAATATGGACGCTGTTAAGCTTATGGGCGAGGTTGTAAGGGAAACCGCCGAAAAGACCGCCGACCGCGACTGTATCGGCTGTGCAAAGCTGGTTGTTTTCTGCAACGCCGTTGAGGATAACCCCTTTATGGCAGGTGCTTTCCACGGTATCGGCGAGCCGGACTGCGTTGTCCATGTAGGCGTATCGGGTCCCGGCGTTGTGCAAGCGGCGCTTAAAAAATGCCCCGACGGCGATTTGGGCAGCCTTGCCGAGATAATTAAACGAACCGCGTTTAAAATAACAAGAATGGGTCAGCTTGTGGGAACAGAAGCTTCAAAGCGGCTCGGCGTTCCGTTCGGAATAGTTGATTTGTCGCTCGCCCCTACCCCTGCCGTCGGCGATTCGGTGGCGCACATACTTGAGGAAATGGGTCTTGAAACCTGCGGAATACACGGCACGACCGCGGCGCTCGCTCTGCTTAACGACGCGGTTAAAAAGGGCGGCGTAATGGCTTCCTCCTCCGTGGGCGGTCTTTCGGGCGCTTTTATACCCGTAACAGAGGACGCGGGTATGATAAATGCCGCCCGTTCTGGCGAGCTGCTGCTTGAAAAGCTTGAAGCTATGACGGCGGTTTGCTCTGTTGGTCTTGATATGATTGCGATACCGGGCGAAACACCTGCCGAGGTTATCTCCGCAATAATTGCGGATGAAGCCGCGATAGGTATGGTAAATTCAAAAACAACCGCCGTTCGCGTTATACCCGCAATCGGCAAAAAGGCCGGTGAAGAGCTTAATTTCGGCGGTCTTTTGGGTTCGGGTCCGATAATGAAGGTTCACCTTGATAAAAGCCCCAAAAGGTTTATAGACCGTGCGGGAAGAATACCGGCACCGCTTCAGAGCCTTAAAAACTGATATGAATAATATTATTTTAATCGGTATGCCGGGGTCGGGAAAAAGCACCTCGGGCGTTATCCTCGCAAAAGCCGCAGGTATGGAATTTGTTGATACCGACCTTTTGATACAGCGGAAAACCGGCAAAAAGCTTCAGGAAATAATTGACGGCTCGGGCATTGACTGCTTTTTAAAAACCGAAAGCGATATTCTTGCCGATATTTCCTGTAAAAACAGCGTAATTTCAACAGGCGGCAGTGCCGTCTGCACCGAAAAAGCTATGCGGCATCTTAAGGAAATGGGTACCGTTATCTTTTTGGATGTACCCGTTACCGAGCTTAAACGGCGTATAAGCAATATAACCACAAGAGGTATCGCAATGCGCAAGGGGCAAACCCTTGAAGCGCTTTTTGAAGA
>DKDS01000076.1:13213-22626 GCA_002451855.1 Ruminococcaceae bacterium UBA6842
AAAGAGCGTTTGCCGCTTTATAAACGCTACGCCGATATTACCGTAAACGGTACCGACACCGAAAAAGCCGTAGAAATTATACTTGAAAAATTAAGCGGAGCTGTTCTGTGAAGAACAGCTCCGTTATTTATTCCTTTATTTCCGCAATGGTAACGCCGTTTTCACCCTCGCCGAAGGTTCCCGTTCTGAACGACGAAATGTTTTTGTGATTTCTAAGGTGCGCCTGAACCGCTTTCCTTAATGTCCCCGTTCCCTTTCCGTGAATTACCGTAACGGTGGTTATACCCGAAAGTACGGCATTGTCGATATACTTATCAAGCTCCATAATTGCCTCGTCGGAAGCCATACCTCTTAAATCAACCTCGCCCGAAACGGTGCGCTGACCTCTTGAAACAAGACCCGTAACACGCCTTGTTTTCTTAAATTCCGTAGACGGCGCGTTTTTGCTTTTAAGCCGCAGATTATCATAATCCACCCACATTTTAATAGAACCCGACATTACAAGCGCTTTTTTGTCTTTAGGTTTTATGTCAACCACAGTAGCGTCCCTGTTAATATCCGCTATAAGAACTATATCGCCGTTATTAAGCTCTGCAACCGCCTCTCCAGCGGCTTTTTTGGTCCTTACGGGGTCGGAGCTTTTTTCAAGCTCGTTTACGGCGGCTTTGTAAGCGGTGCGTGCCTTTTGCGCGACAGCCGCCGCATTTTCGGCGTTAAGCTGTTTTTTCATATCCTCAAGCTCGTTTAAAAGCAATGCGGATCTGTTCCTCGCGTTTTCTATAATTCTGCCGGCGTCTTCCCTTGTTTTTTCCAAAAGCTTTTCCTGCTTAAGTTCAAGGTCATGCTCCCGCTGTTCGGATTTTTTCTTTGCCTGTTCAAGCTTTATGCGAAGCTCCTGTGCCCTTTTACGCTCCTCCTCCGCCTGCCGTCTGGCGTTTTCAAGCGAGCCCACTACCCTTTCAAACCGCCTGTCTTCATCCGAAACCTCTTTTTCCGCCGCGTCTATAATATCCGCATTTAACCCCAGCCGCTTTGAAATGGCGAAGGCGTTTGAACGCCCCGGCATACCGATAATCAGTCGATAGGTCGGCTTTAAGGTTTTTACATCAAACTCACAGGAGGCATTTTCAACCCTTTCGGTGTCTATCGCATAGGATTTAAGCTCGGGATAGTGCGTTGTTGCGGCGACCTTTGCGCCGACAGACGACAAATGCATTAAAATCGCCTTTGCGAGAGCCGCGCCCTCAACAGGGTCGGTTCCGGCACACAACTCGTCGAAAAGCACGAGAGAATTGCTGCCAGCGTTTTCCGTTATCGATATTATGTTAACCATATGTGAAGAAAAGGTCGAAAGCGACTGCTCAATGCTCTGCTCGTCGCCTATATCGGCAAACACCTTTTCAAAAACGGAAATACGGCTTCCGTCATCGACGGGAATCATAAGTCCGCACATTGTCATTACGGTAAGCAGTCCTATTGTTTTAAGCGTTACGGTTTTACCGCCGGTGTTAGGGCCTGTTATTACAAGCGTATCGTACTCGCCGCCCAGTCCCACCGTTACAGGTACTACCGTTTTATAGGAAATAAGCGGATGCCTTGCCCGTTTTAAAAATATATGCCCGTCTTTATTGATAAGAGGGAGCGAGGCTTTCATTTTATACGCAAGCTTCGCCTTTGCAAAAGCCATATCTATGGCGCAAAGAGCCTTATATGAGGATATAATGCTGTCGGCAGAGCCGCCTGCGTCTGCTGACAGCTCGGATAATATCCGTTCGATTTCCTCCTGCTCACGGGATTTTAAGACCCTTATTTCGTTATTTGTTTCAACAACCGACATCGGCTCTATAAAAATTGTGGAGCCTGTTGCCGAGGTATCGTGCACAACACCGTTTATCTGACCCTTGTATTCCGCTTTAAGCGGCACAACATATCTGCCGTCACGCTGTGTTATAATGGCATCCTGCAGGTATTTTGCCGTCGGTCGTCTTACAATTCTTTCAAGTATCTCACGGATCTTAGCGGATTTTGCCGTAAGCCTCCGTCTTATATCATAAAGCGCCTGCGAAGCGTTATCGTTAAGCTCCTCTTCGGATTTTATCGCAAAATTTATCTTATCCTCAAGATATTTATTAGGTATTAACGAATAAAAATAATCCTCAAGCGAGGTATCCTTTAATCCGCCGCAGTTTTCACGCCAGACCTTAACGCCTCTTATTATTCTGAGCGTCTCCGCAATATCAAGCAGTTCCTTAATTGAAAGCACCGCCGACGCCTGCGCCCTTTTAAGAGGAGATGAAACATTTTTTGCCGCACCGAACGAGGGGGCGGAGTATTTAGACATAAATATATATGCGTCGTTTGTCTTGGCAAGCGACGCCTTTACTTCCTCAAAATCGCCGGACGGTGTAAGCGAAAGCGCATTTTCCGCCGTATCCGCAAGTCCTGCCTGTAAGGATAACAATTCAAGTATCTTATCAAGCTCAAGCGTTTTAGCATTTTTTGAAATATCGTAATTCATTTTTTCTCCTTAATGCTCTCGTAAAAGTCAAGCGCCGTAAATCTGCGGTCGCTTTGAACCGTAATGTATCTCCCCGTTATACCCGAAAGAAGCTCCGCCTGTTCGGCGGGGATACTGAAGGAATAAAGCTTTTCAAACCTGGAATAAACTATATGGCGCATAGCCGACAGCACGGTTTTTGAAACAGGCTGTATCTGCTGATTTTCAGGCTTACACTCTCCGCAATATATTTTGCCGTTAAGAAAGTCAAAATACATTATGTCATCTTCGAATTTTCCGCACCCGTCGCAAGCTACAAGGTCGGGCATAAAGCCGGAAACGGCGGCGGTCCTCAATTCGGTTATAGCTTTAATAAGCGCGGGAGTGCGCTCGCCTCCGCTTAAAAAATGCAGTGAGTTTAAAATCAGTCTGAAAAATTCCGTGCCCTCGCCGCCGTCCGATGAAAAAATTGCGGCAAGCTCGCAAAAATACTGCGCCAAAGCCAGCTGCTCTATATCGCATCCGCTGCCGAAAAATATTCTTATCGGCACAGCTTCCCTTATTTTATATGTATCCTTTTTTTTAACTAAGGTAAAGCTTGAATAAGAAAGCAGACTTGTAGCGGTACAGCGCCTTGATTTTACCGATACCGCACCCGACGCAAACGCGCGGATAATGCCGTAATCACGAGTAAAGAGAGTAACCAAACGGTCACTCTCCCCCACCTTCATCTCTCTTATAACCAGTGCCTCTGTTGTAAAACGATTCGCAGTCTCGCTCACCCGTGCCGTTCTCCTTGCGTGAATTTACAAAGTTGAGATAATCGTCAACCCTGCCGCTTTTTAAAAAATCATTCCAAAAATTTTCGGTTTTCATTTTATCGCCTGCCAAATTCAAGATAACATTAAAAGTGTCTGTAAGCTATCTTAATTTATAACAGGTAATAAAAGTCAGTCCAGTCCGAAGGTGTGAATCAGTCCCTGACGATTGCGCCAGTCTTCCTTGACCTTGACCCAAAGCTTGACCGATGCCGGTATGCCGAAAAATTTTTCAATATCGTGTCTTGCAAGCGTTCCGACCTTTTTAAGCATTGAACCGCCTTTACCGATTACAATGCCCTTATGCGATTCCTTTTCGCATATTATTGCCGCCTCAATTTCAAGTATGGGCTCGCCGTCCGCCTTATCACGTTCATAAAAGCGTTCAAGGTCAACAGCAATACCGTGCGGAACCTCTTTATCAAGAAGCCGTAAAAGCTTTTCTCTGATCATTTCGGCAACCATTACCTTTTCGGGCTGGTCGGTAACATCGCTGTCGGCAAAATAATGGGGAGACGGCTTTAAATACTTGCCGAGCTCCTCAAGGAGCAAATCGGTTCCGTCGCCCGTCTTTGCGGAAAGCGGAACGACTGCGTCAAAATCAAATTCACGCATATAAAGCGGAATAAGGCTTAACAGCATGTCCTTTTTTTCAAGCAAATCAATTTTATTGATTGCAAGCACCGCTCTTAGCTTTCTGCGTTTAAGCTCGCTGATAAGCTCAGCCTCCGCCGGGGGAATACCGTCGTTTAAGCTGAATTTGGGCGCCGCGTCAACAACAAGCACGGCAGCATCAACATCAGCCATACCGTCGCCCACGGCTTTGTTCATATTTTTGTCAAGCATATTTCTCGGCTTATGAAAGCCCGGCGTATCAATAAAAACAAGCTGGTCGGCGCCGTTTGTATGCACGCCCATTATACGGGTTCTTGTAGTCTGCGGCTTATCTGAAACTATCGCCACCTTAGTGCCGAGTATCCTGTTCATAAGCGATGATTTACCCACATTCGGTCTGCCGATTATGGTTATAAAAGCTGATTTTTCTTTCATTTATCCGTTCCTGTATGTATCAGATTTTATTGAGCGCAAGACCCAATGCGTCAAGCACCTTTTCTTCCTTTTCACGCATAACCGTTTTTTCAAGTCCGCCCTTTTCGTGGTCATAGCCTAAAAGGTGAAGCATTGAATGTACGGTAAGGAAAGCTATTTCTCTTTCAAGACCGTGACCGTACAGGTCTGCCTGAGCATAAGCGTGTTCAACCGATATTACTATATCTCCGAGCATTTTAGCGCCGGTTTCGGGGTTAACATCATAAACTCCGTTTTCACCGAGCGGGAATGACAGAACATCGGTAGAAGACTCGATTTTACGGAATTTTGTATTCATTTCCTTAATCATTTCATCATTAACAAGCGTTACATTTACTTCCGCGGAATCCTCAAAGCCCTCCAGTTTAAGGGTTGCTATGCAGGACTTTCTTATAAGAAGCCTTGTTCCCGTCGGGAGCTTGATTTTCTTTTGCTCATCGGTGATGTTAACTTTAATACTCATTTCTTTTCAGCACTTCTTTCATAAGCTTTTATAATTTCCTGAACGAGCCTGTGGCGGACAACATCCTTACCCGTCAGGTAATGAATTGCAATATCATCAACATTTTTAAGAATTCTTACAGCCTCTTTAAGACCCGAACGCTTGCCGTCCGGCAGATCTATCTGCGTTACATCGCCCGTGACGACCGCCTTTGAATTAAAGCCGAGCCTTGTAAGAAACATCTTCATTTGCTCGCCCGTTGTATTCTGCGCCTCGTCAAGTATTATAAAGCTGTCGTCAAGCGTGCGGCCTCTCATATACGCAAGCGGCGCAACCTCAATATCGCCCCGTTCCTGACATTTCTGAAAGTTCTCGGCGCCGAGCATTTCGAAAAGCGCGTCGTAAAGCGGTCTTAAATACGGGTCGACCTTCTGCTGCAGGTCACCCGGAAGAAAGCCTAACTTTTCGCCTGCCTCAACCGCAGGCCTTGTGAGTATTATACGGTTTACCTCTTTTGCCCTGAAAGCGCTCACGGCGCAAGCGACCGCAAGGTAGGTTTTACCCGTGCCGGCAGGTCCGACGCCTATCGTTATCGTATTGCCCTTTATAGCGTATATATAACGGCGCTGACCTATTGTTTTAGGCTTTACGGGCTTACCCTTTGAGGTAATGCAAACGCAGTTTGCGTCAGTGACGGCGTCAATTTTGCTTTCCTCGCCGTCCTCAACCAAAGAAGCTACATAATTGACATCACGGTCGGTTATTGTTTCGCCCTTATTTATCATAGTAAGCAGAGCCTCAACGGTACGCACGGCGTTCATAACCGCGGTGACCTCACCCCTGATTTTTATCTGACTGCCGTGTGAGGTTACGGTAACCCCGTACTTTTTTTCAATCTGCTTAATGTTCTCATCAAAATTTCCGAACAAATTAACGATTTGCTCTATGCGTTCAATATCGACCGTCTGCTCAAACAAGCTGTTATCTCCCTTAGTTTCCTTTTATAATATTATACCACAATTTTTCTCAATTTCCAGTATTAAATAACAGAATATCCTCCGCCGCAATGTCTTCCGACGCCGAAATTACCGTTTTTAACCTTATACCGCCTTCAATTTCGTCAAATTCACGGTTTTCGACCTCAAAATCGCCTGTTTTTTCTACCTGTACCCTTTCGGTAAAAAGCCTTAAAAGCTCGTTTTCAAGCTGTTTTCTGTCTAATTTTTCGGTTTTTTCCTCCAAAATTTCAAATCGCCGTGTGTATATTCTAAGCGGCAGTCCGCTGCCGAAAAGCGACACTCTTTCGGTTTTAAGACAGCTTTCATATTCTTCGTTTACACAGCCGAGGTAAAGCGGTATTTTAAAACCGAAAAGCTCTATAACCCGTTTGTTTATGACTTTTCCCGTTTTCACTTTTTCTTTCTTGACATAGCCTGCCGAAACGGTTATTTCCCGTTGTGTTTTCGCTTCGATTTTACCGATGGAATGTACGAATTTCACATTATTTTCATTTTCGATAACGCCTGATACCAAAAGGTCTCCCTTTTTTACGGTATCACCAGCCTTTACAACGCAGTTTCCCGCGGTTACATCTATTTTTGTTATAATGCCGTCCGCCTTTGCCTTTAAATTTGACGGCTCGACGGTTTCTTTTAAACTCTCTTTCATTTCGCTAACATTGACGGTAATTTTGCAGCCCTCAACATTAAATGCCGCCCACGAAAGTCCGTCCACACTGAGCAAAAGCTTTTGTCCCGCGTTTTTGGGATTAAAACCGCGCTTTTTCATTCCCTCCTTAACGCCGAGCTGTGTACAGGCGGCAAGTATTTTTTCTGTATTTACTCTTTCGTTTCCGACAACATCTATTGTCCATATAAAGCAGGACAGAAGCTTTAAAACAGCAAAAAATATTACCGCTCCGGCCAAAATACCGTAACGCTTTCTGTACCTTGCGGCAAGAAAGGGCAATCCGAATTTTTTTGTTATGTGAATTTTAAGTTTTTTACCCGAGACCGCGGTACGCACCGCCTTAAAGCATTTAACCGTCATACGGCAGCAAAGCTTTTTCCCCGAACGCCTTATATGCCAAAGAGTTATACCGTTTTTTACGCATATATTTATAAAGCACTCGGCATTTTCTCCGGATATTTCAAGCTCGACAAAACCGTTTGCCAGCCTATACAAAAACAACATTCATATCACCTACACACAAAACTCCGCGGAAGAAATTTTGCCTCTTACCGTTATGGTCGTTCCCTCAAAGCAGGATATATCAAAATCCGTTCCGCAAAGTATGAGCGCCCCTCTGTTAAGCCTAAGCTTGATATATTCGCCGCTGTATTCAAGCACTCCGAGACACCCCTCAACCGTGATTTCCCGATTGCCGAAAAGCTCGATGTGCGGACCTTTTACCATATCGGCGTTTACATTTTTTTCGGCATAGCTGAAAATCCGCCATTTTTCCTTTGCCTTTTGCGATACAAACTTAAATTTTTTCGACACTTGGCACACTCCCCTGCAATTAATGTTATGAAAATATTGTTATAATAATTCTCAAAAGCATATAGTTATTTAAGGAGAGTTGCGTATGAAAGGTATATCCGCTTTACCGAGAATAATTTTAACCGTCTGCTTTTTTCTGCTTATACTGCTTATGCTGGCGGAGCCTGACATATCCGCTGCCGGTGCGGCGGAGGGCATACTGATTTCGGGAAGAATAATAATTCCGTCTCTGTTTCCCTTTACGGTATGTGTGCTGTTTTTAAGCAATTCGGGGCTTTTCAGCTGCTTAAAAGCCGTCTCGCCGCTCACAAAAGGGGCTTTCGGCATATCGGGAGAAATGTTTTCCGTTATGATTTTAAGTATGATAGGCGGATACCCGATAGGCGCAAAGCTGTTAAACGATTCTGTTGAAAACGGGCGGATAACCCCCGAAAACGCGGGAATAATGCTTAATTACTGCGTCAATGCCGGTCCCGCGTTTATAGTTATAGCGGTAGGAAACGGCATATACGGCTCAAAGGCTGTCGGTTGGGTTTTGCTTACGGCGCATATTGCGTCGTCATTTATAATAAGCGTTTTCTGTTCATTCCTAATGGAAAAAGACAAGTGTGCCGAAGAAAAAAATATACATATTCCGCCGCCGTCGGATAATTTTGTTATATCTGCGGCATCTGCCGCAAAATCGGTATTCGGAATTTGCGGTTATGTTATCTTTTTTTCATCCTTAAACTCTTATCTTACTTACTACTCGGTGAAATTTCCAGTTCTAAAATATATTTCCGCATTAACAGAGGTCACAAATGGGGTTTACGGTGTAAAAAGCGTGCTTTCGGCGGCTTTTTTGCTCGGTTTTGCGGGGTTAAGCATATGGTGTCAGGTTTTAAGCGTAGGCAAAAAAATTAAAATCAATCCTATGATTTTCATCGGTTTTCGCATAGCGCACGGAGCATTGTCGGCCGTTATAACAAAAATTCTCATTAAATGCTTTAAAATAACCGTTCTGACAAGCACCGTGCCCGTTTTTAAGCCGTACCGCGGCGGCGCCGCACTCAGTATTTCAATGCTCAGTATGGTAATTATTTTAATAATATCGCTTTATTACAAAAATAATACTGGAAAAATCATTGACGATATCGTATAATATTTTCGGTGATAAGAATGTCTGATATGTTTAATAAAAAGCTGCCGCACTCGTGCGGCAGCTGCGTGCACGGCAAAAGGTCTCCTATGAACAATGAAATTCTTTGCAAAAAGCACGGTGTCACCGAGCTTAGGGACTCCTGCCGCCACTATAAATACGATCCTCTTAAACGGGTACCCGAACGAATTAAAATAGCGGATAACTATAAGCCCGAGGATTTTTCGCTTTAGGCAAAAGTTTTTGTTGACAAATGCGTTTTCTATGGTATAATAGTGTTTGTTCTATGGTGGATGTAGCTTAGTTGGTTAAAGCGCCAGTTTGTGGCACTGGAGACCGTGGGTTCGAATCCCATCTTCCACCCCATAATTTAAGGCACGCTTGCCGTGCCGTTCTCCTGTTATCCGTTGCTGCCGTACAGCGGCGGAATTTTTTTAACAAAACTTAACATTGGGGTGTCGTCAAGCGGTAAGACACAGCACTTTGACTGCTGCATTCGTGAGTTCGAATCTCGCCACCCCAGCCATACTGTGGAGACAAAATAGATGTCTCCCACGAAAAAGCCCGATTTTATCGGGCTTTTTTGTTACCCAAACGGCGATTTTTCTCTGTGTAGAAACACAGATGTAAAATCGTCGTTTTCCCTTTGTGGCAGGACTCGAACTCCCGAAAACTGAATACCAAATGCACAGGCAGATAGAAATCAAAAATCTATCTGCCTTTTTTATTACCCTCAAAAAAGGAGAAAACAGATATGCTACAGAAAGAATTAGCCAAACGGCTCAGGGCTCGGTACGACACCAAGATGGACGGCAACGAATGGCTGGAGGTGTCCTCGGATGGCATTCCCCTCTGCCGGATAAAATACAATGGTCAATATTTAAGCAACGCCGACCAAAACCTCTCCGATGAATACCGCAGTAAAAT
>DKDS01000005.1 GCA_002451855.1 Ruminococcaceae bacterium UBA6842
TCGGCAGGCTTTTCCGCCGGAGCTGCCTGCTGTGCTTTTTTCATAATGTTCTGATACATCCGCTCTTTCGCACCGGCTTCCGGCTCGATAGCGTCGATGGACTCTTTGATTTTCTTTTCACTCACGGCTCAAAACCTCCTATCTGCCGCCTGAGTAGCTCTCTCGCTTCCCGCAAATGATTGCGGATCGTGGAGGGCGGCTTTTTGAGCATTTCTGCGATCTCATCTGTCTTGTAGTCCATATAGTAATGCAGATAAATAACATCCTTGTATTTTGTGGGCAGTTTTTTAACGACCTCAAGGGTTTCGTCTATGGGTGCGGTATTCTCATTCGGAATTTCGGGTGCTTCGTCAATAGGCGTGACCTGCTTTCGCCACCAGTGCTTTAATCGGTCTTTGCAGAGATTGATGGCGGTTACCGTCAGCCACTTCTTCTCGTGCGTTTCATCATTAAAGGTGAGATCTCCTGTCAACACTTTAACGAATACATCCTCTGTGCAGTCCTCGGCTTCTGCCCGATTTTTCATATAGGTAAAGCAGAGCCGATACACCAGCTTGTAATTCCGTTCATAGAATGCCTCGAACCATTCGCACGTACGCTGCGAATTTTCCGGCATATTTTTTCCTCCTGTATGTATAACGATTGAGATCACCATTTTGTCGGGTGATTTGATGCGATATCGTTGCTTTTGTTATGATTATAGCATATTGGGATAACTATTTCCATATTTTCGACGCAAAAGATATACGAAGCGGCCGTAAAATCGCACAGATCGTATTTCCGGTTGATTTTTCTTATGGAACAGTGTATAATAATTTTGGAATGAGTAAGCCTGCGGATGTTATTCTCCTCAAAAATGAGCAGTTTCTGTGCGTGAAGGCTTGCGATATTTAGCAGATATGTGACAACACAATGACAACGGGAATTATGATACACCATAATTCTTGGATAATCTAAGTAATCCTGATAATCGAAGCTAAACCGTCTATACAAAATCGTTTAGGTCACGGTTTCAGGGAGCGAGTGGGAATAATATCAAGAGCAGTGCAAATCCGCATAAACACTGGGGTTTAGGCTCTTAAATTCCCGATTTGATAGCAAAATGATAGCAAACTGTAAAACGGCTTTATTCTAAGTGTTCTATCGGTTTGCAGGTACAATTATTTTAATATTATAAAAGGCATTACTGACTTTTGCAGTCGGTAATGCCTTTTTTGCGTTTTTTGTATTCCGTTTACTTACGAGAATTGAAAGCTACGCTTTCAGGATAGTTATATCTCCAATTATCGTATTTCTCTTTTGTAATTTCTTCGTTCTTGAGTTTTTCTGTTTGTTCCTGCCAAGCGGAAATCATATCAAACATTTTAAAGAAAATCTATCACGAATTATTTGATGAAGTACTAAAAAGATATAACGAAAAGCAGACAAGAACCGACCGCAGAATAGAAACTTACTATGAGAAAATCAGAAGTTCCAAGGAGGAAAAGCCGTTTCACGAACTGATTTTGCAGATTGGCGATAAAGAAAATATGAGTGTCGAAAGCGAAAACGGACAGCTTGCAGGGCAAGTTTTAGATGAGTATTACCGTGGTTTTTAAGAGAAAAATCCAAACTTAAAAGTGTTCTCCGCTCATCTCCATATGGATGAGGCAACGCCGCATTTGCATATTGATTTTGTTCCGTTCGCAACTGGCAGCAAGCGTGGACTTGATACGAGAGTATCACTCAAACAAGCTCTTGCTACACAAGGCTTCAAAGGTGGAACTCGTGGAGATACCGAGTGGAATCAGTGGGTAAGTGCAGAAAAATCCACTTTAGGATGACATTGAATGCTGTGATTTAATGGATACGGTTTCTCTAAAGCAGGACGAATGGACAAAGGTGACCTACCGCTTTAAGAATAAGGGCTACTATTTAAGAATCTGAAGCTCAGGAAATGCAAGCCTTTTCTTCGATGATGTTTTGGTAGTTCCGCTTGATAACGCTGGAGGTATCAATTACAATGTGCCGATTACAGGCGAAAATGCAGACGCCGTAATTGCTTCGATAGTAGTAATGGCGGCATCACTCTTTGTTTTGGTATTGTTGCAATCAAAGGTAATTAAGACAAAAAATAAATAGTCTTTAACACAAATACCGCGCTGAATTTCAGCGCGGTATTTTCAGTCCGTAAATAAACTCAAAAGTCTATTTTTGCGGTGTCTTGCCTTTGAAAGGCATAAAAAACAAAGAAAAATCATACAGTTAATTAGTCGACAGGTGCGAATACACCTACTGGGGAGTTAATTGTATGAAAGAAGCGACAAAGGACAGAGCAGAAATATTAGGCGAATATATTCTTGATACGGGGGCTACCGTAAGAGCGGCGGCAAAGGTTTTTAAAATAAGCAAATCTACCGTACATACGGCAGTAACAATATAGAACGGTTTGTGTGGCTGGTAGCATAACCTCCGCAAAACCGAATAAAAAGAAAATCAGCACGGCTTTACGCCGTACTGATTTTTGCTTTGTCAATGACAAAGTTAACCGCATTGTTCCACAGGGGAAAAAGAATAGCTCTTAGCAAAAAGTGGGACAAAAAAGAAAAGCGGTATGATGATTTTCGGCATAGATGCGAATTTGAAATATAAGTACGGAAATAAGAAAGCACAAAAATAAACCCCTAAATGGGCGCTCCGAAGAAGTAATGCCGTCGGCAAACTTTCGGTGACCATTTAGGGGTTTTGTTTGTAATACGAGCTTAAACGGCTATTCAAGCCTTCGGCTAAGCCGATTGGTCCTGACTTTATGCAATTTTTTCATAGAGTTCGGCACTCTGCGAGAGCAATTTGCTCGTTTAAGCGTAAAGATTATATCACCATACTGCGGAAAATGCAAGCAAATTCAGCCGATTTTTTAAATTTTTCATAATGCTTCGAGCCTAATCGTGTCGAAAAGCGTCGAAATATAAGTAAATACTACTGTTTTGATTTTTATTCGCAGTCAAATTTTCAGTCAAAATGTATTCGGTTCAATCGTTAAAATTAATACTGCTCGCATTTATCGAAAAATAAAAATCGGAGGAATTAATATGAGAAAAGGTGAAAATATTTTCAAAAGAAAAGACGGACGGTGGGAAGCGCGGTATATCAAGGGATATGAATTATCAGGTAAAGCAAAATACGGATTCTGTTACGGGAAGACCTACAGAGAGGCTAAGGAAAAGGTAAATAAATATAAAACCGCAATAGTATCCGGTTATTTAATTCCCTCCGCAGGCTCGCGTCGCCGCTTTGCTTTTTACTGCGATGAATGGTTAAGGCAGCGCAAAAGCAAAATTAAAGAGTCTACTTACATCAAATATAATACTGCTCTTGTAAAGCATATAAAGCCGAAATTGGGCGGCTGTTTTCCGCTCGGTATTACCACCGGAATAGTGGATGATTTTTCAAGAGAGTTAATTAAAAATGGTCTTGCCGTAAAAACAGTACACGATATTTTAACATTGCTTCACAGCATTTTAAAATATACCGCAACGCAATTTCCGGGAATATTTCCGAAAATTGAAATCAATTATCCGAGAAAAAACCACAAGGAAATGCGGGTACTTTCTCATGAGGAACAAAATCGTTTTGCAGAATTTTTATTAACCGATGCAGATTATTGTAAATTCGGCATATTGCTTATGATGATGACGGGAATACGGATAGGAGAGCTTTGTGCACTGAAATGGGAGAACATTAATCTGAGAGAAAAGACAATACGCATAACGGGAAGCTTGCAGCGATTGCATGACACCGAAAAAGTAGGAGAAAACCGTACAAGAATTGTCATAGGTTCGCCCAAAAGCGACACATCTATACGTACAATCCCGATTACGGATCATACCGTTGCTCTTTGCCATCGCTTTGAAGTGAAAAATGCTGCTGCGTTTATTCTTACCGGAACAGAAAAGTATATGGAGCCGAGAACTTTGCAGTATCGTATTGAAAAATATACCGGTGAATGTGAATTGAACGGTGTTCATGCACATACGCTCAGGCATACATTTGCAACTCGTGCCGTTGAAGTCGGATTTGAAATAAAATCATTGTCGGAAATTCTCGGTCATGCTACAACAACAATTACTTTGGAACGGTATGTACACTCATCTATGGAATTGAAACGCACAAATATGGACAAGCTGGCAGCGGTAGGACTTTGATATTTGCAGTCAGGCTTTGGTGTTATTTTTCGATATATATGTTACAAAACGGGTTTTTACCGTTGTTTGTTCGTAATTTTAACAGAGTGCCGAACTCTATGAAAGCATAAAGCCGAAAACTGCGAGCTTCCTATGTGTGAAGTTCGCCGATTTTAAGAAAGCACGTAAGTATTTGCTAACGAAGGAGATGCAAAAATGCTTCCGCAAGAAGATAAAAATGTAACGATACAGCGGGAGTTGATAGAGGGAACAATCAAAACTGTGGCAGCTCTCGGTCTTGAAAACACTACAACTAATGCCATTTGTAAAATTTGCGGAGTCAATGTAGCTTATATATACCGTTTCTTCTCGGATAAAGAGGATCTGATTTCTAAAGCTTTCACTTATGTTGACGAGCAGTTTTTGAAGCAAATTCTCGAGAATTATACTGTTTTAAACTATGATAGCATCGACTATGAATCACGCTGCCATGTACTTTTCAGAAAATGTTGGGATTACCTTATGACGCATCCCAAGGATATCACATTTTATATCCGATACTATTATTCCTCGTCCTTTCAAAAATATGCGTGCGCTGAGCATATGAACCGTTATGCAGATCTCTTTGAAAAAATGAAATCGGCTTTCCCGGAATCAACAGATGTGCGTTTAGTGTTGCACCATATTCTTGATACATTACTCGGTGAGGCAACAAAGCAAATTGACAAGCCGAGAGAAGATGATGATACCGCGGCAACCAAAACATTTCATTTGATTTTCAGTGTAGTAAAAAGCTATGTAAAGCAAGATAAGTTTTGTAAGTGAGGAGTGAAAACGGGTGGAACGGAATAAGAAAAACAAAATAGTTATTGTTGTACTGGCTGTTCTGCTCGGGCTAAGTCTCACGGCGCTCTGCGGAACACTCATATATAATAAATCGGCGAGCACTGCCTCTGCTACCGTGACCGTGCCGGATAATCTGATTGCCCCGAACGAGAATATAAGCAAATCAGACGGCTCCGATACAAGGACGGCGAGCGGCTCTGCCGACGGTTGTTCTGCTGTGCCGTCAGCACAAAGCACGGTCGGCGAAATCAAAAAGGCGGCAGCCATTGAACTTTACAATAAACAGCCGGAGGAAAACACACTGTTTCAGGTGAGCAATATGCTTCCGGGCGACAGCGAAACAAAATACTTCCGTGTGCGTGTCTCTTACCACGATAAGATTACCGTTCATTATAAAGCCTCAGTCCGTCCCGGTTACGAGAAATTAGCCGAAGTCCTGATGATAAGGGTCAAGCTGCTTTCTACGGATGAAGCAATGTACGACGGTTTAATGCGTGATATGCCTGAAAGTCTGACGCACAAATTGGTGTCTGAGAAATCCGCCGCCGATGAGCTGTACTATGAAATCACAGCTTATTTGGATACAAGCGCAGGCAATGAATATCAGAATAAAAATTTGATTGCCGATTTTCGATGGTGGGTCGAAGAAACAGGCAGCCTGGACAAATCTCCGCAAACAGGCGATACTTCGGGAATCCTGTTGTATGCGATGCTTGCCGTCGGCTCTCTCGATATGATAATCCTTCTGCTTGTAACCCGTAGGCGTAAGGAGGCAGAAGAAAATGTCTGAAAACAAAACTGCTAAAAAGCTGACGGGCGGTATTGTCGCTATCATCATCCTTGCCGTTTGCCTTTTCATTACCACCCTTGCCCTTGTGTATGCGTCCGTTTCGGCGGAGAACAATCTGTTCCGTACGGGCAGGGTTAGAATAAACCTCAACGACGGCAAGCCGGTGATTAGAGAGCATGAATTTATCTTTGAACCGGGCATGACCGTTGTAAAAGACTTTTTTATTGAAAACGACAGCACATGTGACGTATATTACCGCATTTATCTTGACAATGTTTCGGGCGGTCTCGGCAATGTGTTGACCGTGACGATAAAGGACGGCGATAAGGTCCTTTACTCCGGTACGGCAAACGAGCTTACACGGCAGAATACTATTGCCGCCGACGATACCCTAAAAGTCAGACAGCATCGCAATTTGACTGCGGTGTTTCATTATCCGGAAAATTCGGGAAACGAAACGCAAAAGCTCGAACTTGCCTTTACTATGTGTGCTGAGGCAACACAGATCAAGAATAACCCGAATAAGCTATTCGATTGAAAAGGAAATATTAATTATGCAAATACCAATAACCGAAAACGACAAATGTGTTTGTTGCGGAAGTGATACGGGCGTTCCGAAATCGACGCCGCTTGCGGAGCGAAAATATTATATCAAAGGCAGCGGTCAGCTCTGCAGTAATTGTTATTTTGAATTATATATCAGAAAAGCCGAAGATGAGACGCTCATATCGCCTGATGAGATAGATACGCTGATGCGGATGTGTAAGAAAAATAATAAACCGTAAGGAGCCATACAAATGAAAATATTTAAAATTATCCGTAGTATCATCGTGTGGCTGACGGCAGCCCTCGCTGTCGGAATGATGGTGTTTACTTTTATATCGGTATCCACCTTTGACCGTGCAGACCGCAAGCTGTTCGGATATAAGGCGTTTATTGTTCTGTCAGACTCAATGCGTAAGACTGACTTTAGCGCCGGCGATTTGGTGCTTGTTAAAGAAGTGGACCCGTCCACACTGAAAGAGGGAGATATTATTGCCTATACCTCGCAGAACGCTTCAAACTACGGCGAAACAGTGACACACAAAATCCGTAAACTGACCGCTGACGCAAACGGCGAGCCCGGTTTTGTTACTTACGGCACAACAACGGATACAGATGATGAAACTATTGTAACATATCCGTATGTGCTTGGCAAATATCAAGCTTACATTCCGAGAATAGGTACATTCTTTCAGTTTCTTAAAACCACACCCGGATATATTGTTTGTATCTTAATTCCGTTCCTGCTTATCATTTTGTTGGAAGGCATCCGCTGTATTCGTCTGTTTCGCAAATATAAGGCTGAACAGCAGGCAGAGCTACAGGCGGAAAGGGATAAGATTGAAGCTGACCGTGCCGAGACACAGCGAATGATGCAGGAGCTTCTGCAAATGAAAGCGCAAATAACGCAAAACGGCGCCGAGACGCCGAAAAAGGACGAAACTCCTTCCGACATCGCTACGGTGTAATTACGGCAAGACCGTGTTTACATATTGTCATTGATAAATCTAAAATAAGGAGGCAAACAGACAATGACAAACAGCAAATCTACCAAACGGGCATTGGTATCAAGCACATTTGCTATCTTTATATGTGCGGCAATGCTCATCGGAACTACTTTCGCGTGGTTCACGGATACCGCAAGCACAGCGGTAAACAAAATTCAGGCAGGCAATCTGGATGTAACACTTGAAATGCAGAAGGCAGACGGCACTTGGGTTACTGCCGAGAATAAAACCCTTGAGTGGAAAACTGCCGACAACAGGGCACAGACAGAAATTCTTTGGGAACCCGGTTGTACATATGAGCTTCAGCCGGTACGCGTTAAGAATGACGGCAAGCTGGCGCTTAAGTACAAAATCATTATTTCCGGCATAAACGGCAGCGCTAAGCTTAATAAGGTTATTGATTGGACAATAAACGATACCGTCCTCGAAAGCGATCACCGCCTTGCCGCAGGCGCCGTTTCCGCACCTTTAACAATCAAAGGTCATATGCAGGAAAGCGCCGGCAACGAGTACATGAACGAGAAGATTGAAAATATCGCGATAACTGTTTATGCCACTCAGGACACTGTCGAGAACGACAGCTACGGCAATGATTACGATAAGGACGCAAAGTACACCGAAGTAATTGCTAACGGCAAGACCTTTACCGGCAAAGAAACCTTGAGCGTCGGTATAACCGCAACCAATCCTAATGCTATTGCCGTTAAAGCAAGCGGAGCCAATGCTGATGTTACCATTCTTGACGGCACGTTTGACGGCGGCGAGGGCGGTAATAACCAGTGCGTTCACGCAATGAACGGAGCTAAGGTTACAATTAAGGGCGGCACCTTCACCGTCGGGGGCGATGCTAACGGTTACGGCAACTCAGTAATTGAAAGCAACGGCGGTAACATTGTTATAGAAGGTGGCTTCTTTAAAACCGACTATCAGTACGGCGGACGTTACTATGTTTTGAATCAGAACAACGGCAATCCGGGCACTATCACCGTAAAGGGCGGAACATTTGTCAATTACAATCCGTCTGCCGGCGACGATTATCTCGGCGGCAACTTTGTAGCCGACGGTTACTCCGTGATTTCCGAAACCAAAGCAAACGGAGAGATTTGGTACACGGTTGTAAAGGGTACAGGTGTAGTTCCGGGAACTCAAGAAGAATTAAATAGCGGCATAACGGGTTCAACTAACAGTGATGTTACCGTTGTACTGCCTAAAGACGGCAAATTTACTCTCGATAGCGGTATTGCCAATGAGGGCAGCAAAAGCCGTAATGTGGCTTTTGTCGGCGATGGCAGCCAAACCGTAGATGTAGCTGAAAATGCGCCTGCAAGTGAAGGCGCAAAACACCTCAATTATCAGCGCGGTTCATCATTTACCTTTGAAAATGTGACGGTTGAAAACGGTACAGATGCTTTTGACGGTATTGTATGCGATGAACTGATTTATAGAAACTGCACCATCAAGGGCGTGACGACCTTATACGGAAAAGCTACATTTATTGACTGCACTTTTGAGAACACAATGGCCGACCAGTATTCCATTTGGACATGGGGCGGTACAGACATAAAATTTGACGGTTGCACCTTCAATACCAACGGAAAAGCAATTTTGCTTTACGGTCAGTCAACAGCCGCAAAGCCCACAAATTTAACTGTAAATAATTGCGTTTTTAATGACCGAAACAACGGCAGTGTAGGCAAAGCGGCTATTGAGGTCGGCGATGATTACGGCGCTACTTACAATTTGACGGTTAATAAGTCTGTTGTCAACGGTTTTGCCGTTAATATTAATGGCGAAAATACCGGTACTGCTTTATGGGGCAATAAGAACAGTATGGATGCCAAGCATCTGTCTGTCATAATCGACGGTGTAAAGGTTCACTGATTGCTTTAATTCTTTTACTCTCATAAGTAAGGAAAATGTATGTTTACATACAGTCATTGAAATTTAACAGAGGAGGTAAAAACGCAATGACAAACAGTAAATCAACCAAACGTGCATTGGTATCAAGTGCATTGCTATCCTTGTGTGCGCGGTAATGCTTATAGGTACTACATTTGCATGGTTCACGGACACCGCAAGCACAGCGGTAAATAAAATTCAGTCAGGTAATCTTGATGTGGAATTGGAGTACAGCAAGGATTTTTCTTCTTGGACTAAGGTGACAGATACAACAAAGCTTTTTGATGAATCGGCTCTTTGGGAGCCGGGTCGCACGGAAATCATCTATCTTCGCGTAAAGAATGCGGGAAAACTTGCATTAAAGTATAATCTCGGTATTTATAACCTCTATGATAACAGCGGAAAAAATGTAGAGGGCAAAAAATATAAACTCAGCGATTATGTAAAGCTGGGTGCAGCAGAGACATCAGCTGCATATGCAACCCGTGCGGATTCGATTAATGCCGTAAGTGCCGATGCAAAAACGCTTATTAATATCAAAAATACTGCCATTATCGGTGAAAATCAAATGGTAGTACTTGAGCCTAACTCCGAAGCTAAGACATATGCAGTGGTTCTTTATATGCCTACGGATGTCGGCAATGAAGCAAATCCGAAGAATTCAGATTCATATTGGGCAGCAAAGGTTTCTTTCGGTATCATAGTCAATGCTACACAGGCTGTGTCTGAGTCGGATTCGTTCGGAAATGATTATGATGAGAATACTCCCACCAAGTTTGAGGCGGACAGTTCTTCATCCGAAACAAAGGTAATTACCGCAAATATTCAAGCCAACGGTCGTTTTGGTGTGGTACAGGCAGAAAGAAAAGCAAAATACACCATTAACGCCGATGTGTATGCCGTATACAATAAGGGCACGGACGGTATTGGCGCAGCCATGGCTGTTCAGGCCGACGGTGACAGCAAGGTTATCATCAACGGCGGTGATTTCCGTCAGGTCAGTGTGCCTGATGACGATTCTGTTTGTGACTTGATTTATGCGCTTGGCAATGCTCAGATTGAAATCAACGGCGGAACTTTTAAAGCTGTAACACCCGCAAATACCCTGAACTGCAAGGACGGTTCAAATGCTAAGATTATCGTTAACGGAGGCCGTTTCTATAAATACGATCCCTCTAATCCTACCTTGGGCGCCAATGAGGTTTTCCTCGGCGCAGACTGCAAGGTTACACAGGACGGCGATTGGTTCGTCGTTTCAAAGTAATATATTTACTTAGCCTTCAAGTCCTCTCTGCCCATGGGGCGGAGGGGCAATCAAAGGGCACAAGCTTCAAATCCTGCGTCCTTTGATTGCCTGATGTTTATAAAGAAAGGAGATGCAAATTCAATGGAAAACGATAACGGTTCTGTAATACTCTTAACTGTATTGATTGTATCCGCTCTTGTGCTGACAGTTTTTAAGCTTGCACAATTCCTTAATGATTTTACTCATGAAAAACGATATCTTCTCAGCGAAATGCATAGAGCGGCAGACTATAACGAATATCGTTATTGGCGCAGAGAGCTTCGTTGTCATTATCTTTGCCTCATTCCATTTGTGACCGAACGCAATGTGATGAAGCTGTATCGCATCTTCTTTCATCGTGCAAAACACGCTGAAAAGCGCTCAGACGGTATGCTGTATATGTTTGCTCCGCTCGTGTTTGGTATTATCGTTTGTACAGTTTGCCTTTGCGGTGCAAGCTGGGCATGGTATACAGCCTCTGCCAAGGTCGACACTGCCAATATTCATTCCGCGGCATTTCAGCTTGAAAATGTTCGGCTTGCTCTAAACAGCGGACAAGAGATAGTGTTGA
The DNA here is from genome assembly GCA_002451855.1 of Ruminococcaceae bacterium UBA6842. Lineage (GTDB taxonomy): Bacteria > Bacillota > Clostridia > Oscillospirales > Acutalibacteraceae > UBA737. The sequence goes on from DKDS01000005.1 coordinate 11,105, forward strand.
CTTCCGATGAAAATGAAATATACATAGCCGAAGCTCTTGCGCCGAACACTTATACGCTGAGCTTTCAGGCAGCAGAAAGCAGTACCTCTACAAAGGGCTACTGTTGTATTACTGTTTTCGAAAACGGCGAAGCTGCCGGAACAGCTTACTATACAGATGACATCGGAAAAGACGTTTATACAATAACAATTAAAACGTCGGAGACCGTTACCGTAAAAATTGAGCCGATTTGGGGCGATGTAAAAAAACGCATCTCCGAGAATACCGACACGGTAGCATCGGATAAAACGATTGCCATCGGCAATGCTGCACAAAACAACGCTCAAACGCCTGACAACTCCGTAACCGACAAAATGCCGACCGAATTCACTGCCGTGCCGAGCAATTCCTCGGCAGAAAGCAAAACAACCGAGTGGGAATAACTCCGCTGACTCGATAAACGCCCTATTTGTTAGATTTTAGAGAGCTTTGCAACTCAAAATGGCAACAAGATAATATTCACATAAAAACTAAGAGCTATCAGACATTAAGTCCGATAGCTCTTTTGCTATTCTTGGCTTTCTTTTTCGGCGTGTTCTTTTTTGATTTTTTCAAATTCGGCTAAAAGGTCTTTTTGTGCTTCGTTGAAAGGATTGTAATTCTTATCTCTCTGTAAATCCAATTCACACCTGCACGATGTAGATGCCAGAGCAAAAAATGTATGATATCGTCATTAAATAATTAGCCTCACAAGAAAATATAATCGAACACCTCAAAACAGCAAATACATTTGCTTGGGTGCGGAAGATGAATAATATCTCTATCGAGTACGAGAAATCATATATAAAATTAACTGATTATAAAGGGGCAGGAGTAATTCTAATCTTTTATTTTAAAAACATCTTTAAAGTTTTATATGTTTGTGATAGTATTAGATTAGACAGATATTAGGAGTATAACGGTCTTTAAATATATAAAAGAAAAAATTAAGTGTAACATCTTATCAATATAGGACAAGTACCTACAAAATAAATAAATATTATATGTCTTTTCAAAATGTACATATTGATAAGCAAGATGAACTTGATGAGTATTACAAAAAAGATTAATAATCACCTCTGGCAACAGTATGTAATGTATAAAATGACGAGTAAAGTGATTATTCGGATGCTGTTTTGATATAATAGGAAATATATTTGAAGTATTTTATGCTACAATACAAATACGCTTGCAAGTGAAAAGAAAGGAAGGTTACGGTGGATACTCAAAAATAATTCAGAAACTTAATTGATGAGCTGCCAGCTCAACTGATACACAGAGATATTAACCCGTCAAATATGATTTTTACCGAGGAAAAATTTAAAAGCTTTGTTGATTTTAATATTACTGAGGTCAATGTGCAAATTGAAGAAGTAGTCTCGGCTGATTTGCATTAACAAAAGCTTATAATCGGCGGCGTCACCGCGTAATTGACAAAATGGTAATCAAAGAGTATAATTAGTACATACTCGGTAGGCACGCTTGCCTATATTACGGAGGATATTATTATGAAACAATGTATGGATGCGGAAAATCTGCACCGCCGTTTGAAAAAAATTATCGGGCAGGTACAGGCCATTGACAGAATGGTGGATGAGGATGTCCCCTGCGAGGATGTTTTGGCGCAAATCAATGCCGCAAAATCCGCTTTGAACGGTTGCGGAAAGGTTGTTCTTGAGGGACATATCAAGCACTGCGTCCGTGACGGAATTGAGCACGGCGATGCCGAAAAAACCATTGAAAGCTTCACAAAGGCCGTAGAACGCTTCGCAAATATGCAATAAACCTTAAAAAGTCGGCGATAGTGGCCGACTTTTTTATTTTTCTTCTTGACAAACCTATACCCCTATATGTATGATGTACACATACCCCATAAGGTATAAAAGGAGATTTTACTATGCAACGGGTTATGAAATGGTTGGAGCGTCTGCTCGGGCTAGGCGGAATAAAAAAGGACATTATCTTACTTGTAATTTCCGGAATTGCGGTTATTTGCAGCTTGTTTAAATTAGAGCCGTTTTTCTTTGACATGGCTTGGATTGCCATTGCTTTGTGCGGTTTGCCTATTGTTTTGGAGGCAATAATCGGTTTAATCACCGCTTTCGATATTAAAGCCGATGTGCTTGTTTCGTTGGCGCTGATTGCCTCTGTCTGCATCGGGGAAACCTTTGCCGCAGGAGAAGTTGCCTTTATTATGCAGTTAGGCGCGCTTCTTGAGGAATTAACCGTAGCGAGAGCCAGGGCAGGCATTGAAAAGCTTATTCATCTGACACCGCAAACGGCAAGGGTACTGCGAAACGGCAAGGAGACCCTGATACCTGCCGAGCAAGTAGAGGTAGGGGACCGTATCCGAGTGCTTCCCGGTGAAAGCGTCCCCGTGGACGGAATTATTGTTTCGGGGCAGACCTCTATCAATCAGGCGGTAATGACCGGTGAGTCCCTGCCTGTGGATAAAGCTGTCGGAGATGCCGTCTCCAGCGGCACAGTCAACCAGTTCGGTGCATTTGAAATGGAAGCGACGAAGGTCGGCGAGGACAGCTCTATTCAGCGAATGATTCGGCTGGTGCAATCCGCAGACGCAGGCAAAGCAAAAATTGTGGGGCTTGCCGACCGTTGGGCAACGGTAATTGTGGTAATTGCGCTTTCAGCCGCAGGGTTGACATGGCTTGTTACCGAGGAAATTATCAGGGCGGTCACGATTTTGGTTGTTTTCTGTCCGTGCGCGTTGGTTTTAGCTACACCCACGGCAATTATGGCGGCAATCGGTAATGCTACAAAGCATGGATTTCTTGTCAGTGAGGGTGATGCTTTGGAAAGGCTTGCGAGGTCAAGGATTATTGCCTTTGATAAGACGGGTACGCTGACCTACGGCACACCTGAGGTAGCTGCGGTCGGCAGTATCGGAAAAGCCTTTAATAAGGAGGTGGTTTATCGATTGACGGCGTCCGCGGAGCAGTTCTCCGAGCATCCGCTTGGAAAAGCAATTATCAACTGCTACAAAAAGAACGGAGGCGCACTTGCCGAAGCGACCGATTTTCAGATGATGCTCGGGCGCGGCGTGCGTGCGAGGGTAGAGAGTAAGACCGTTCTTGCGGGTAATCCCGAATTACTTTGTGAATACGGCGTTAAAATCACCGGTCAGTCGGCGGCAGAGGAGTACATAAAGCAAGGCTGTACTGTTACTTATGTGGCAGTAGACGGCGCATTTGCCGGATTTATTGCTCTGTCGGACACCGTGCGCCGGGAAAGTGCGGCTACAATTAAAGCTTTGTCTGATTTGGGAATACAGCCTGTCCTGCTTACCGGTGACCATGAAAACGCCGCTAAAGCCATTGCGGATAAATTAAATATCGGCGAGTTGAGGTCGAACTGTTTGCCTGAAGATAAGCTTGACGCAATAGAAAAGTATCAGAACAGCGGTATGCCTGTGTGTATGATAGGTGACGGCATAAATGACGCTCCGGCGTTAAAAAAGGCAGATGTGGGCATTGCAATGGGCGGCGTGGGCAGTGATATAGCCGTGGATGCGGCGGATATTGCGCTTGTTGATGACGAGGTAAAGGAGCTGCCTCATCTTGTGGCATTATCCAAGCGAATGATGAGGACTATAAGGCTGAATATGACCTTTTCGATGACGCTTAACTTTATTGCGATTGCTTTGGCAATTATCGGAACACTCAATCCCGTTGTAGGCGCATTGGTGCATAACGCAGGCTCGGTGCTTGTAATTACAAACTCGGCATTATTATTAAAATGGAGGAAAAAACAATGATTATAAAAATTATAGGTCTTATAATCGGTATTTTGGTTTTCGGTGCAGGTATCTACTATCTTGTAAAAGAAAAAGGGGACAGAGAATCAAAGAAAATATATACCGTTATCAGTGTGATAGGCGGTATGGTTACGGCCGTATGCGTTTTGCTGTTAATAAACAGCTTACTGTAAAAATCAAACACCCATCCGAACAGGCCGGATGGGTGTTTGATTTAATTGGATTAGTTTGCTTTTACAGCCTTAGGTTAAAGGGATTTTTCGGTGCGTTTTCTTTTTCTTTTGGCTGTTATTCCGAAAATTCCGCCGCTTACAAATAAGAGCGCAATCCACAGTGACGGATTGTTTGTTTCTCCTGTTTTGGGGCTGACGGGCTTTTCCTCCTTAACGACCGTAAAGACGGTATCGGCTTTACCGTTTACGGAAACAATGCTCATTGTGTGATTGCCGGGGGCAAGCGAGCTTAAATATTCTTCACTGATTTCAACCACGGTACTGCCCTCGTAAACGATGTAGTGTTTTTTGTCAAGCTCCGCACCGTCTATCAAAACCTTTACAAATTCACTGAATTCCGCATTACTTCTGAAGAGAGCGTTTTTGCCCGATTTTTCATTCCACTGCTGTCCCGCGCCCTCGATAATTGTCGGTGCGTATGATATTTTTTCAAGCTCGGCAATCCTTTTTTCAAGATTTTTAACCTTGTCGATTGCCGCTGTACCGATCATAAGCTTTTCGTTATCGGACAGCTCCTTTAGAATACCGCTTATTCGCTCAACTTCCTTTTTATTCACAAGCTTTGCGTCTTCGGGTGAGGGAAGAGAATTAATTTCCTTAATTGCCGTCTCGGCTTTTTCAATGGAGCCAAGAGCTTTTTTCACGGCTTCAAGCTGTTCCTTAAGCTCGGGGATTTTTTCGTGTTCGGGGTTGTTTTCAAGCTCGGTCAAAGCGGAATTCAATTCATTTTTTGCGTTTTCTATGTCTCCGCCCGATTTAATGACAGTATCGATAGGCTTCATATAAATTGTACATTCGGCTGTATTACCCGCAATATCAGCAGTCTTTATTACATAGACAGCTTCGGTATTGCCGGGAACGGTGAACACTTTGTCTACCGAAGCTCCGTTGAGCGTTGCACGGGCAAAATTTTCGTCCTTAATCTCGACCCTTTGGGAAACATAGTAGGTCTTGCCGTTTTCAACGCCGTTTATTACAGGCGCCGCGGTATCGAAAATTGCGCCGTCCGAGCCGATATAGCAGATATTTCCGGCATTATCCTCAATGCGGACATATATGATAAATTTATCCTTATCCTTTGCCGCAATGTCAAATTCATTCTTTTCGGTCCAGTCGGAGACCGCGCCGATTTCCTCATAACCGAGTACTCGGTCGGACTTATAATACCTTGCTGATTTAACACCCGAAACATCATCCGACGCCGTAAGCTTAACCTTTACATTGCTTTTAAATAAAAGCCCAAAGCTTATTTTGTTTAGGACGGTTTGGAACGCCGAGCGTTCATTCAGCTTGATTTCACCTGTCGGCGCGGTTTTATCAATTTTATATTCTTGTGTTATTTTAGTGGATATAGCGCCGTTTACCGTATTTTTCACATAGTAGGTGACAGCTCCGTTTGCTGTTTCCTCGGAAGCGGTCAGCGTATTGCTCCATTTGCCGTCTGCCGTATTTGTAAGGCTTAAAAGATAGCCGTCCTTTGCGGTGATAACAAAATCAGTGTTGATCCAGTTGTTTGAATTTACGCTGTATTCATTGCCGTCGGAAATATATTCTAAAATATTTCCTGTAATACCGAGGGGAGGCGTAAGCCTGTAATTGCCTACCGTTACATTGTCACCTGAGAGTGTAAATTCCGTAAAGCTTACCGAAATATTTTTACCTGCATTTATGCTGTCAAATGTCGGAACTCCGTTTAAAAGCTCAAGCCTGTCACCGTCAACCAATCCGAGCAGACAGGGCGTGCCGTCGATTACGGCGGTATTCTTACCGTCGTAATACTTATCCTTGATTTTCAGATCTCCGATTTTTAATTCCTTGGCGGTAATGGCTGCCGTTTTATCTTCGGGCTGGGATATAAGTCTGTAATTTGCCGCCGCAGAGCCTGAGAGTGAGAAATCCGTAAATGCTACGGTCTTGCCCGTGCCGACATTCTTACTGTCGTATGCGGCTTTACCCGCCTTAATTTTAAGGTTATCACCGTCAAAATTTTCGGACAGCGTTCCCGTATTTGTAATTTTCGCCTCTGTCGAACCGTCATAGGTTTTAGAAGCTTGGGCGGTCACGCCGTTAATTTTGACAGCCCTTTGGAGAATTTCATATTCATGCTCCATAAATGCGGATTTATGAGTATCGGTCTCCGCAACCGAAATACGGAGAGTATACCTTCCTGCATTTTTCGGAACCGATGTGCCGTACTCGGAATTATCTGCGCCGAACGGCTTGTATTCCAATGTTACGGCGCCGTTTGAATCTAAGGTATAATCCGGCGTTTCAATAGGCTTGCCGTCATACTCCTTTTTAAAGGTATTTGCGGAAAACTCCATTTTTACCGTTGCTTTTTCTACCGTAAGCCTTACGGCGGTCATTTCAGGCTTATCGCCTGCGGTATAAGTCTCGCCCAACGGGTTATACGCAACCCGAACAGTGTATTCGCCCGAATTAAGGGTTTTAAGGTAAGAATTTTTAAGGGTGATTTTTCCGCTTTCTGAAACGGAGTAATTACTGCTATCAATAGGCTCTGTACCGTTATACAGTGCTTTTACTGTATTGCCGTTAAGCCTTACATCAAAGGTTATATCGTTATTTCCGAGCATCGTAAATCCGACCGATTCAGTGATTTTCTCGGAATCTGTGTAAACAACTATTCCGTCGGAGTTGATTATCCTGATATTGCCGCTTTTATCGGTCACACGGATATAGATATACGCCTTTTTGTTTGCCTCAATGCCAAAGCTTGCCGTACCGTCTTTAAGCGTAAGCTGCGTCCAATCTCCGGTAACAGAAGTCTTATCGGTAAATACGGCGTCGGACAAAAGATATTCAGCCGTATTGATACCGCTTCCGTTATCGCTTGCCGTCACTGTTACTGTCTGTGTTTTCTTAAAGAACAGACCGAATGAGACTGTGTTTAAAAATTCCTTGAATTTATTTGTGCCGACAGATATTTCCGCATCGGGCGGCGTAATATCCTCAACACCGAAGACCGTTACATAAATGTCGCTGCCAACATTCGGGTAGGTATATGTGCCGTTGTCCGAACGAAGCGGCATACCGTTTACATCTACCGAAAAGCTATCGGTCTTTGAATAACCCTCGGCAATTTCTACCGTAAAGGTATAATCTGTGCCGTGTCCCGCAAGAGGATCACCCTTTACGTTGTAACCGGCACCTTTTGACAGCGTGACCTTATAGAGCTTAAACACCGTTACGGTAACGCTCGTGCTGTTGCCCGCGGCATCTGTTGCGGTTATGATATGGGCCTTGTTATCCGGCTCTATAATATAGCTGCCGAGCGTAAGTCTTACGGGGGTACCGTCGACCGTCACTGTAAATTCGTTTTTATCCGCAACGGAAAATTCTTTGGCGCCGTAATAGAGTTTGCCGTTTTCAATGTCGGAAATTACAGGCGCTTCGGTGTCGACAGTCTCCACATAGCCGCAGTCGCAAAGCTTTTCGTGGGTGTCGGTATTCCATAAACAGGAATGGGTATGCTCGGTTATATGAACATTTGTTGCTTCACTGCCGCGGCCGTCAACTGTTTTTTTGCTTACATTGTCAACGAATGCGCGGTCTTCATCAAGACAATCTATCAGCTTACAGCCTTCAACGCTGATTTTATCGAAATAACCGCCCGAAAGAACTGTGTTGACATTTTCTTCAATAGTTACATTTGTGTGACTGCCGTTTGAAACCGTCAGCGTACTGCCGGATTTTGCAACGATATTTTTCATACCGCCGTTTCTTACGGTTAGATTACTGCCGGGCTCCGCCGTGACGGTACCGCTGCAGGAACCGCTGTATATAAACAGCTTGCTGCCTGCCTTTACCGACATATTATTTTTATAGATTCCGCCGTCAATTCGAAGCTCTCCGCTTTCGGCTGTAACGCTTCCGTTAAAGAAGCCGTTTTCTAATGTAAGCTTCGAATTGCCCTTCACGGTAATATTGCCGTTTACAGAGTATCCTCCCGCGTCAAGCCTGAATGAACCGTTTTCAGCGGTAATTTCTTCATTCGTGTCGGCTAACAGCTTTAAGGTGCAGTCCTTGTTCGCATCGGACTGCGCCGCCGCAAGAGCCTCCGCAAAGGTTATATATCCCTTTTGTGTTTCACCGTTTGTAATAATTGCCGTAATTTTACAGCCGCACTGTGTGCACTTGTTATTCTCGTCATAGCCCGGGTGTTCGCAGACCGAAACGGTGACGCTGAAGGTGTTTGTATAGAGCACATAGCCTTTCAGCTCGAGCTTGATGCGGTACGAGCCGGAATCGGACACCTTGAAGTTCACTGCCGAAAGAGTTATCTCTTGTTTTTCAAATGCAGTGGCCGTAGCTTCTTTTATAACAGTACCGTCTTCCTTTTCAAAGGTTATCCGGAACCGTTCGCCCTGCCATTCCTCAATAGTGGAGACAACAAATTTCACATATTTGTCGTTTTCCTGTGAAGTCAGGTAGAATTCAAGGTCGGTCGGCTGTTCGTCGATGGTCAGCGGAACAGGTACGACGGTAACATTTCGGATTATTTGGCTACCGTCATGATCGACTTCTACATTTCCTTCGTTTGCATAGTTATTGCCGCTGGCGGGATTGGTTAATGCAAATGTATATCCGTCCGACAGATATACAAACGGCGAGCAGCGTGCTACCCGATCGCTGACCACATATTTATCAAAGCTGCCGCCCTTCAACACCAGAGCACTCCGATCGTATGTTCTGAGAACAATGTTAAAGTCGCCGCCCGTTACGGTCAGCTTTGCGTTATTATTCACGGAATTACCGGTACGAATGATCGCACCGATGCTGCTTATCACCTTGCCGCCGCCGGCACTGTCGCCGATCGTCAGGTCACTGTTTTCGAACACAGCCAATTGGCTAATGTTAACATCCAAAGCTTTGCCATTAAGGTCAATGGTATATTTGCCTGTTGTAAGCTCAACTTTGTAACCGTCAACAATAAGCGAGCCTGCCATCGCCTCGTCAAGCTTAATATCCTGCAAAAGCTTAACGGTGCAGCCGTCGTTTTGCTCGGCATCGCGGATAGCTCCCTCAAATGTATAAAACAGCGTTTCCACATTTCCTTTTCTGACAGCAGCGACAAACTGTATTCCGCAGTCTGTGCAGAGGTAGTTTTTGTCGATGTGTTCATGATAACAGGGAACGACGGTGACATCATGAAGTTCGGTCACCCTTGCCTGTTCAAGAGTTAGTCCTTCAAAAAGGAAGCCCCTACAAAGTAGATCGGCACAGGTTAGCCCGTCAATTCCGACGATCTTGATCTCGCCGTAATGTCCGCCGCAAAGCTCGGTTGTTCTTGAAGCTTCGGGATCGTTGTCGTTGCGGGAAACTTCAAGGGAGTCTACCGTGCCGGAAACAACTTCGAGAGATCCGCTGCTTTGGATGAGTTTTTTCATTCTGCCGTCGCCCAAATCAATGGTCAGATTTCCACCGTTATATACATAGAAATCGGTATCCATTGTTCCGCCGCCGGTAACGGTCATATCAATGTCTCCTGTGGCGTAGAGCTTGCCGCCCCAGCCGTCGGCAGTGGGAGTATTGCTGAAAGTGTAACCGTTCAGATTGAAAATTCGTTTACCCAAACTCCAATCAATTATACTGCCTATCTTTTCAATATTTCCGAGCAGTTTTAGCTCCGCACTTTCATACTCGCCCGCCTCTCGCAAAGCGTCTGTGGCACTGTCTAAATTGTCGTAAAGCTCCGTTTTGCCGTCGATTGTCTGCTCGATAAGTGCGTTTTTACCGCAATGGCGGCATTTTTTTGTTTCGGGGTCAAAAGAGTGCATCCAACCCACATTAAATGTCACGGTCGTTATGTTTCCCGCCTTATCGGAAGCTTTTATGATATACGGTTTAGAAGCCGGGATTAGCGTATATTTGCCGTCGGTCAAAGTGAGCGGCGATTCGGTATCGTTTCCCGACGTATCGGAGACAATCTGCATTACTTTGTCGAGGTTTTCGTCTTTGAATGTAAGGGTTAAATCTCCGCAGGCGTTGACTGTTTCACCGTTTTCATAGCCCTCAATCACAGGCGGGAGCGTGTCAACAACGAAGCCCTCTGTGGCGGCATAGCTTTCATTTCCCGCAAAATCGGTCAGCTTCGCATAAATAACATAATTATTGTCGTCCGAAACAGCGAACGGCTCGGTGTATTTATTGAAAACGCATTTCTTTACGGTTTCCTCACTTAAAGGCGCTATGCTGATAAGGTATTCAATCTTTACCGCGTGCTTTGTTTTATCAAAGCCGGGCTTTCCGTAGCTGTCGTCATCTGCGGTGATTTCCACCGTAACTTCTTCTTTAAAGAATACGCCGAAAGAAATTACATTCAGCAGCGACTGCCACCATGTGCGTTCCTTGACCTTGATTTTGCCCGTAGGCGCAGTGGTATCCTTTGCATAATCGCCGTACTCAGCGTGACAAACAGAGCATATTGCCTTTTCAAAATAGCTTGCCTCGCGCTCGTTTTTACCGCTGTTATGCGGGCAGGCGTAGCTGCACTCCGAGCAAACGCCGTTTGCGTATGTATGGGTGTGCGGCTTTACGGAGCAGCTGTCGGCAAAACTAAATGTGAACGCTTTGTAGGCTCCAACGTCGTCCCATTCCCAAAGACTGCCGTCCGTGATGTCAATATACTTTCCGTCTGCGTCAAAGAGCATATTTCCGTCCGCAAAGAAGCCGCTGACGGTCTCATATTCTATTTTTGTTCCGACATAGCCGTAAGCAATGCCGTAAAGGAAATCGGACGAGGCAAGCTTGACGGAAACATCCGAGGTTCTCTTAAGCAGCATAACCAAGCCGTTGAATTTGCTGTCGGTTACCGTAAGCTTTCCGTCAATCACATAAACGGCGGAGCCACTTGTATTTTCGTTGCTGCCCGCTGTAAATTCCACGCCGTCAAGGGTGAGCGCCGCGCCGCTTTCTACTCTTACAGCATTTGCGTCGGTCGTGCTGAGAGAGCTGCCGCTGCCGTCAAATTTATTTTCGATTTTTCCGTTTACGATTTTTATATCATCCGTGTCGCTGACCCGAATAACCGTATTCTGTGCCGTTCCCTCAAGAGTATAACCGCCGAGGTCAAGCGTGAATTTCCCACTGTAAGCATTAAGCACAGAGCTTCCGTCGCCGCTGCCGAGGTCAAGGTCGCACAAAAGCTTAAGGGTTGAACCGTTGTTTTCTATTGCCGCAGTCCATGCGTCGGTGAAGGATTTATAATTCTGCTTTGTGTCATCCGCCTTTGTAAGCACGGCAAAATAAATCTGCGTTTTGCAGCTTTCGCACACGCCGTTTTCATTTATATTTGTATGGTCGCAAATAAGTCCGCACTCACACTCGTCTCTGCCGTCGGAGTTGGCGGTAAAGGTGTGTTCATGCTTGTCAATATAATAATTGGCTATTGCACCGGTATCGTTTCCGGAAAAATAGACCGGTTTTCCGCTGTTTTTATCAAAGAGAGCATATCCGTCTGCCAGCAGGTCGCTGAGCATAAGACCGTCATAGCGCGCAATTTGCCCGAAGGACCAGCCTTCAAGCTTGGTCTTTGTGCTTTTCTTGACAGCCAAAAAGCCTACATTGACCGTTCCTACCGTGGGCTTTTCGATTATCAGCGTAGTATCCTTCACATCGCCGTTATAATTATACCCGAGAATGAGATTGTCAATAGAACCCGAACCCTTTACGGTTACTGTGCCGTCGGCTGACAAATCAAGTGTATTCACATGACGGCCGTTGAGGTCAAAAGTCATACTGCGCGAAACATTGCAGCGGTCCGCATCCTGAAGTAGTTTTACTGTGCCGTTTTCCGCCAGAATAAGCGTCCAGTCGTCAAGACTTTCAACATAGCTTACATTGCCGTTCTTGTATGTAATCTTTGCCGCATACAGCTTACCGCAATAATTGCAGTAGCCCTTGACTTCGTTTACGGCGCCGTGCTCGCATTTTACTACCTCCAGCTCGGCAAAGCGCGTATCGGTAGAAACCGTAAGACCGTATGGCACAAGTTTGCTCGAGTCCTTTGACAGTATGCCCTTGTTATCCTTAAAGGCATAGCCTACCTCCAGCATATCAGTTATTGCTACCGTGCCTTTTTCATCAAATTTGACAGTGCCGAATTTGCCACCCGAAAGCTTTATATTTTTAAGCGCCTCGGTTTTTACGGACGGAAGGCTGAAATTTTCGATGTTACCGCCCGAAAGTGAAACCTTCGATTCTTCATTTGAAACCTTAACGGTTCCGATATTACCGAAGGTAGCATCAACAGTTAAATCTCCGCCTGCCGCTTCCACGGTGATTTTTTCGTTTAAGCTTCCGTTTGACAAGGTAAGCTTGCTGTGATTTTCGACAGCAAAGCCGCCCGAGCCTGAAACCGTTTTTGAGTTTATATCCAGCTTTATATTGTTGTTTTTGTTAAGTGAGCGTGTGTTATTAAGTGTATAATCCTGCAGCAAAACAACCGTAACTTCTTCTGACATATTGTGAGGAACGGAATCCAAAGCCGAGATGAAAGATTCAAAGCCCAACACAGCACCGTTCTTGTATTTGACCGCCGCTTCAAGCTGTTTCCCGCAGGTTAAACAATTGCCGTTTTCATAGTCTATCTTTCCGCTGTTGTGATTGCAGGCTCTGCCGCATTCGGCGCACACGCCGTTTTCAACAGAAGTATGTGTATGTGATTTAACCGATACATTGTTAAGCTCGAAAACGCTCCCCGCGTTTTCGCATTTGTCATAATCCGAGTCGTCAGAGCTTTTGGAATAAAAAGCGTATCCGTCTTTCAGTAATTCTGAAAGGGGGATATTGCGGTCGGAGCCAAAGGAACTTTTGTTGCTTATTTTTTCAAATGTTCCGCCGCTGATGAATGAATTTTGTGAACGGATGCCGGGGTCCCCAAAGGTAATTTCGCCAAACACACCCCCCGAGATGTTCCAATTTCCTCCGGTAACATTCCAGTCGCCGCTGTGTCCGCTGCCGCCTGTGACATTAAGGGTGTACTGTCCCTCTTCACCGGTTTCGGAGTCATAGTAAGGGTTGACGGCGGATATTTTTTTGACACTGCCGCCTGCAATGTTGACCGTGCCGCTGCCGCCTTCGCAGCCGATATTCCACACCGTGCCGCCGTTTATATTTACATTACCGCTTTCAAGCTGAATTCCTGTGACGCTGTCACCGTCTTCGGTGCCGAAAATGCCGCCCTCAACAGTCAGCAAACTCGGCGCTGTATCGGCATTTTTGCTTGACAAAACCTGAACTGCCTCGGTAACGCCGCCTGTGCCGACGCTGTCGCAAACAGTAAGATTGCCCGAGCCCGAATTTTTAATTTCGCCCGTTTCCTCGTCGTATCTCTGCCAGCCGACGAAAATACAAGGCAGAGTATGACCGTTTAAATCAAGTGTGATGTCGCCGCGAAATTCATAGTCCTTTGTTCCTGCGGGAATATCGGCAAGCAAAACTATCTTATCAATTGCAGTTTTTTCCCATATAGAGAACTGATTTTGGAAGGTTGAAACGGAAACATACGCCGTTCTGCCCTCGGGATCGATAATCAGTGCGCCGACATCTTCAATGTCCGTCATAGCCGCGCCGCATATATCGCACTTCGCATCTACGGGACTTATATCTATATGCTCGCACGCGCCGTCCGCCGCAAATACCGACAGCGGCAGCATAGATAATACCAAAACAGCCGTCAGTATTGAGGAGACAATCCTTTTTTTAACAGAAATTTTTGCGTTCATAATCTCTCTCCTTACACGCATTTTGCAATCGCCGCAGACAGAATTTCCGGCGAAACAGGCTTTTGGTGGAAATATGCACAGCCAAGCCTGTATGACTGTACGCCGAACCCGTTATCGTTTGAAAACCATATAACGGGAATATTTTTAAACATATCCTTAGCGGCAATTACGCCCTCCATTCCGTCGGCTCCGTCCATAGTGACAACAATGCACTCCGGTGAGCCGCTCGCAAGCCCCGCTATAAAGCTGTCGTAATTTGAAAATCCGACAATTTCGATTTTTCTGTAACAGCAGGAGGAGCTAAGGGAAAACGCTCTTTCAAACTCCTGCTTTTCAGGCTCCGTTCCGTATATGATTACTTTCACATAAAACCTCCCGACAGTATTTTAAAATATAATTACAGGCTAATATTAACGGTATATGAGAAGAAAAACAACCGTTTCGGAACAAACGGTAAAAAAACGGCACAAGCGGTTTTAAAATCAAAATTCAGGTATTGTAAACCGATTTTTATATGTGTTTGTCTTTTACGCGGATGTGTGTTATAATTATCTTTTAAAGGGAGGATTTTCTTATGAAGATTGCTGTTGTTGACGATGATAAAGAGATATACAGCCGTTTATATACATATTTGACCGATTTTCTCGGAAATTCTGCCGAAATTATACCGTTTGAGAGCGGAGAAAGCTTTTTGTCGGTATGGCAAAAAGACAGCTTTGATATTGTAATTCTTGATATTTTTATGGATAAGCTTACGGGTATGGATGTCGCCCGAAAAATCAGGGAAACTGATAAGGATGTTAAAATTGTTTTCAGTACGACAAGCAACGAGTTTGCAAGCGAAAGCTATGAGGTAAACGCCTGCTATTATTTACATAAGCCGTTCGGCGCGGACAGGGTAAAGGCTATGCTTGACCGTCTTGATTTTTCAGAAATGGAAAAAATGCGTATCGTTAAGCTCCCCGACGGAACAAAAATCGCGCTCCGTGATATTATATATGCGGATTTTTCCTCGCATAGAGTAACCATTCACTGCAAAAAGGGCGGCGATGTTGTCGTTCGGGCGAATTTTTCCGAAATTGAGCCGATTCTGTGCGAATATCCGTATTTTTACAGTCCGACAAAGGGCGTTGTAATTAATTTTTATGAGGCTACGGCACAAACCGAGGATATTTTTGTTATGAGCAACGGCGAAAATATTCCTATAAGCCGCCGCAAATTAAAAGAGGTCTCGGGGGCTTATTCCTCGTTCCGTTTTGAATTGCTGAGAAAGGAAGTTTAAGTGTAATGCCGCCGATTTACAGAATTTTTGAAATTGCCGTTTATTCGCTTCTGAATTTCCTGCCGTTTCTTTTTTTGGCGCTGTATCCTTTCCGCCGCAGTCTGCGTTTTTCGGGAAAGGCTACGGGCCTTCTTATAGCCGTTCTTACCGTAATTCAGCTTTTGCTCGGTGCGTGGGCGGCTTTTTTTGCGAACGGTAACGCAGCCAGAATAAGTGCGGTCAGCACATTATTATACGCGGCTTTTTATTTTCTTGCCGTTAAAAAGCATTTCGGCAAGACATTTTTTACGCTTCTTATGATTTCCAACATTGCAAATTTTGCGGTTATAGCGGCAAAGTGCGCCGAGGGACTGATTTTCCCGACCCTTGCGGTGCAAAGCTACCGCTGGTCGTTTTCACTTATGCTTTTTGCGGTAGAGGCGGTTCTTTCCGTTCCAATTTTTCTTTATATGAAAAGAGTATACACACCTGCGGCGGAAAAGGAACCGTCGGGTTTTGAATGGCGTTATTTATGGCTTATTCCGGCAACCTTTTATGTTATGTGGTACTATGCGTTTTACGGCAATATTTCACGCACAAGCCTTGAAATTGCCATGAGACCTAAAAATACGCTGTTTTTGTTTTTTATAAATGTCGGCGCTGTTTTGATTTATTATGTTGTGGCGCAATTAATCTCGGAGCAAAATAAAACGCTTCGGCTTAAGGAGCTGAACTACGGACTTAAAATGCAGGCAATGCAGTATGAAAATTTACGGGAAAGAATTCTCGAGGCAGGCAGAGCAAAGCACGATATGCGCCATCATATTGCCGTAATGCAGGAATATTTGAACAGCGGCAGACTTGACGAATTGAACGAATACCTTAAGCAGTACGGAGCAAGTCTGCCTGATGATTCGCTTGTGCGGTTTTGCGAAAATACCGCCGCAAACGCCGTATTGCTGTATTTTGCGCAGCAGGCAAAGGATAACGGCATTGATTACATAGTTAAAGCTCGGATCCCGAGCGAAGCTGCCGTTTCAGATACCGATATTTCGGTTTTATTCGGAAATCTTCTTGAAAATGCACTGGACGCCTGTAAGGCGGAAATCACGGAAAACAAAAAAATAATCATAAGAGCGGAGGACGACGGCGGTTCGCTTTGCATTACGGCGGACAACACCTATTCCGGCGCGCTTAAATATGCGGATGACGGTAATATAATCTCCTCAAAGCACAGCGGAACTGGAATCGGAACACAGTCGGTAAAAAGCATAGCCGAAAGCTGCGGCGGAGTGTGCCGATTTGAAGCAAGGGACGGTATGTTCTACGCTTCGGTCCTGTGTCCCGGAAAACAACGGAAAACGGATTATAACAAAAATAAAAATTCGGCATTTGAATTATAAAAGGTGAATTAAGATTATGTGGGTACTTTTTGCGTTTGGTTCGGCGCTTTTTGCGGGCTTGACGGCTATACTTGCCAAATGCGGCATTAAAAAAACGGATTCGGACGCCGCTACCGCAATAAGAACCGCCGTTGTGCTTGTTTTTTCATGGATTATGGTATGGATTGCCGGCTCCGCGCCGACCGTGCTTGAAATAGGCGTTAAAACATGGATATTTCTTATTCTTTCGGGTCTTGCGACGGGTGCTTCGTGGCTTTGCTATTTCCGTGCGCTTCAGCTCGGGGATATTAACAAGGTTGTGCCGATAGACAAATCAAGCACGGTGCTGACCATATTGCTGGCGGCAATTTTTCTCGGTGAAAAAATCACGCCTGTTAAGGGCGCCGCGGTTATTTTAATCGGTGTCGGCACATTTCTTATGATTGAGAAAAAGGATGCTGCCGATGATAAGACGGTAAAAAAGGGTTGGTTTGTTTATGCGGCGCTCTCAGCGGTGTTTGCCGCACTGACCTCAATTCTCGGCAAAATAGGCATAGACGGGGTAGAATCAAACCTCGGCACGGCAATACGCACCGGAGTGGTGCTTATTATGGCGTGGCTTATAGTGCTTGTTAAAGGCAAGCGAAAAGCGGTTGTGAGCATACCGAAAAACGAGCTTGTATTTATATGCCTTTCGGGTCTTGCAACGGGCGCCTCGTGGCTGTGCTACTATAAAGCCCTGCAGGACGGGCTTGCGAGCGTGGTCGTACCCATAGATAAGCTGAGCATATTGGTTTCGATTGCTTTCTCGGCGGCGGTGTTTAAGGAGCACCTTTCAAAAAAAGCGGTGCTCGGTCTTTTCATTCTTGTGGCAGGAACACTTATGATGTTGATAAAAATACCAACCTAACGCAAGCTTCTGCGTGTAAGCTACAGACAACAGGAAAAGAAGGGAGCGGAAACAGTGAATGAAAAGGCTCTGATTAAAAAATGTCAGCACGGAGACCGTCAGGCATTTGAAGAGCTTATACGGCTCTATTATGATTATGTTTTCGGTTTCCTTTTAAAAACTACGGCAAACGAACAGCTTTCCGAGGATCTGACGCAGGATACCTTTTTAAAGGTGATTTCGAATATTGAAAAATTCAATCTCGGCGGCAGCGGTGGCAAGGATTTCGGGCATAAAAAACTCTGATAAAACGGCGGACGCAAGCAGACTTACCGATACAGAGCTTGAAAAAGCGGCGGAAGAATGTACCGTTTTCGGCAGAGTTACGCCTGAGCAAAAGAAGATACTTATTTCCGCACTGCAAAAGCAAGGTCATAAGGTGGCTATGACGGGCGACGGTGTAAATGATTTGCTTGCGATGAGACAGGCGGATTGCTCCGCTGCTATGGGCGGCGGAAGCGACGCCGCAAAGCAGACGGCGCAGCTGGTACTGCTTAATTCCGATTTTTCCGCGCTTAAGGATGTAATTTCCGAAGGACGCCGTGTAATAAACAATCTGACAAAATCGGCAGGAGTATTTTTCATTAAAACAATTTATTCCGTACTGCTTTGCGTGCTGTGTCTGCTCTTAAATAAGGATTTTCCATTTATTCCCATACAAATTACTTTGATTGATGCGGTAATTGAGGCTTTTCCCGCTTTCTTTATGTCATTTGAGCGCAATGACCGAAAGGTGAGAGGAACTTTTCTTTCAAGCGCGGTACGCTCCGCTCTGCCGAACGGAACGGCGATTTTTTTGTGCTCCGTTTTAATATTTTTTACGGCGCCGTATTTTAACATTCCGAATGAACAGGCAAATCTTGCTTTATACCTTACTATCGGGGCGGTAAGCCTTGTAGGTGTAGTTAAAGCAAGCCTGCCGTTTAATCCGCTCAGGCTGTTTTTAAGCGCGTCGTCTGTGTTCGGTTTCTTCTTTGCCGTTACTGTATTCGCTTCACTGCTTCAGCTGCCTGCCCTAACCCTTACGGGTGCAATGCTTTTTGCCGTTACGGCGTTCTTCGGCATTTTGCTTGCTGTTTTATTTGAAATTCATATACGGAAAACATATAGGTCTTCATTCGCTGTTTGATGCTCTGTTATCACTCCTAATTTATAGGCTCAGGCTTGTCACTTGCCGCATATTATGGTATAAAAAACAACCTTTGTAAGGAGTGCGGTATATGAATTGCTATACAAATAATTACAGCGGGAAGGGCTGTTGTCAGCCCGACGAATGTGCGACTTATGTGACAATACAGGGTCCTGCCGGACCGATGGGACCCGAGGGCCCTAAGGGCGATCAGGGTCCGAGAGGCGAACAGGGTCCTATGGGGCCCAGAGGAATTAAGGGCGAACAGGGCTGCCCCGGACCTGTCGGACCAAGAGGAGCAGTCGGGCCTACGGGACCGAGGGGTCCGCAGGGTGTAAGAGGAGACGCAGGTCCTAAGGGTGACCCCGGCGTTATGATTCTTCAGGGTATTCAAGGAAATCCCGGACCGATAGGTCCTAAAGGCGACCGCGGTCCTGCCGGACCAAAGGGCGATCCCGGCCCCATGGGACCGATAGGACCTAAAGGTGAAAGAGGGGAAAAAGGAGAGAGAGGTCCTGCCGGTGAGCAAGGTCCGACAGGCGAGCAGGGGCCTCAAGGAGAAATAGGTCCTCAGGGCGTTCAGGGAGACAAGGGTTGCCCCGGTCCGCAGGGGGAGCAGGGAATACAGGGACCGAAAGGCGAAAAG
>DKDS01000062.1 GCA_002451855.1 Ruminococcaceae bacterium UBA6842
AAAATGAGCCGTCACGCGGCAAATATAATATCCGCGCAGGTAATAATAAAGCCTGACAGCGTGCTGGGTCTTGCGACCGGCTCTACGCCGCTCGGCACATATAAGCAGCTTATCGATTGGTACAATAAGGGAGATATTGATTTTAGCCTTGTCACCACGGTAAACCTTGACGAGTATGTGGGACTTGACGGCGAAAGCGATCAAAGCTACCGCTATTTTATGAATCACAATCTCTTCTGCCATATCAATATAGATATGAACAACACCTTTGTACCTAACGGCTGTGCGGTTGACCTTGCGGGCGAGGGCAGAAGATATGACGATCATATAGAGGAGCTGGGCGGTATTGACCTACAGCTTCTCGGAATAGGGCTTGACGGACATATCGGCTTTAACGAGCCTGATAAATACTTTGTAAAAAGCACACATGTGGTAGACCTGCACGAAAGCACCATCAAAGCAAACTCACGGTTTTTCGAAAATGAGGACGAAGTACCCAAGAGAGCAATTACAATGGGAATGGTATCAATAATGCAGGCAAAGAAGATATTGCTTATAGCAAACGGCAAGGCAAAGAGGGATATACTGGAAAAGGCGTTTTACGGACCCATAACCCCCGAAATACCTGCTTCGATATTACAGCTTCACCCCGATATAACGGTTATTTACAGCGAGAATTAAGGCGGAAAAATGATAATATATAATGCTGATATAAACGGAGAATTAAAAAGCGTTCTTACAGAAAACGGCAAAATCGTATCGGTAGGGGAAAACCGCCGCGGCGGAGATATAGACGCCTGCGGGAACAGACTGATACCCGGTTTTATAGATGTGCATACCCACGGCTGTATAGGTATGGACACAATGGACGCCGATTTTGAGCCTATGTGTCGGTTTTACGCGAAGCACGGCACAACATCCTTTTTGCCTACCACTATGACGATGGGGTATGACGACCTTTTAAAAGTCACAAACGCAAGAACGGACTTTGAGGGAGCCGAAATTTTAGGCTTTCACCTTGAGGGACCGTATATCTCCGAAAAGCACAAGGGCGCCCAAAATGAAAAATATATAAGGGATCCCGATATAGAGGGCTTTTCACGGTTCAAAAATGTAAAAATGATAACAATAGCACCCGAAAGACAGGGCAGTATGGAATTTATTAAAGCGGTAACGCCCGAATGTATAGTATCGATAGGACATACCGACTGCGATTACGCTGTTGCCGAAGAAGCCATAAAAAACGGCGCTACCTGCCTTACGCATATGTATAACGCAATGCCGCCGTTCCACCACCGCAACCCCGGACCTATCGGGGCGGGATTTATAAACCGCATTTACACGCAGATAATCTGCGACGGATTTCATATTTCGAGACCCTGTGTGCTTGCGGCATATAAGATGTTCGGTGCGGACCGTATGGTACTTATAAGCGACAGCATAAGAAGCGCCGGACTGCCCGACGGCGAATATGAGTCGGGCGGACTTAAGGTGTTTTTAAAGGACGGCGTCGCACGGCTTGCCGACGGAACGATAGCGGGCAGCAGCGCTACACTGCTTGACTGTGTTAAAACCGCGGTAAAATTCGGAATACCGTTTTGCGACGCCGTAAGAATGGCAAGCACAACGCCTGCCGAAATGCTCGGTATAAAGAAAGGTTGCGTAAAACCGGGATTTGATGCGGACATGCTTATTGTAGATAAAAACATAGATATTAAGACTGTTATAATAAACGGCGAAGTGTTTGACGATTAGAATTAAAAACAAAAATCCTGTCTCTGCTCTAAAGCAAAGACAGGATTTTTTTACTTATTAAGTATCTTGCCGAACGGTTTTTCAAGCACGGTAAACAGCGCTACGCCGCCTATTATCGCAATCCCCGCGTTTATAAGGGTTGACGCCTGACCGAGAACCGCCGTAACCACAGCCGCTTTAAAGGCAGAGCCCTCAAGCATATAGGTGACAAGCTTCCACGCCGTTTCGCCAATCAGATTTACAAGCATACCGCAGGAGGCACCGACGACCGCCGCCGCCGTTTTTTGTGAGAATTTGTTTTTAAGAAGTGAAAATACAATGCAGAGTATACCGATTACAGCAAAAATGGGGGAAAGCCATGCGCCCTTGCCCACAAAGCCGTGATTTTGGGTGAGTGTATATGTAAGTATTCCGCCGCTCAGTAAAAGCGATATAATACCCGATACCAAGAGTGAAACAAACGGATATTTTTTGCGGTTTTTAATAAAGCTGTAAACAAGACCCGTTGCAAGTCCGATAAGCAGCTTTAAAATAAATGTTTTCGGTGAGGAATCGGCGTGACCGTTAAATATATCGTAAAAGCCCATTCCGATAGACCCTGCAAGACCGCCCTGCCAACCGCCGACCAACAGCGCCGCAAGCACAACTATAAGATTGCCGAAGTGTATGTACATATTTGCAAAAGGAATAAAAAGCACGGTGAGCGCTATGTAGCAAAGCGCGGCAAAAAGCGCTATAAAGGTAATATCAAGTATTTTTTGATGGTTTGTTTTTTTCATAACGAGGTCCCCTTTGGAAAAAAGTATTGCATATCTCTTTGGTAGGTGTTATTATTATAGCAACAAAGTGTACATTAATAAATAGCCAAAATTAATTATTTTTAAAAGGACAGTTTATATGCTATTGGATTTTATAGACCTTAAAAAGGGAAACGGCGCTGTTTATATGGAGCTGTACAACCAAATAAACAGCGCAATAGAAAGCGGAATTATTAAAAAGGGTGAAAAGCTTCCTTCAATAAGAGAAGCGGCAAGCCAGCTTCTGGTCAGCAGAACTACCGTTGAGAACGCTTATTTAAGGCTTTGTATTGAGGGAACGGCTGAAAGCCTGCCGCAGAGGGGCTATTACATAAGGCAGGGTGAAAAACGATTTACGGCAAAACCCGAAAAAACGCCTGACAAACAGCGGAGCAGATATGATTTTTCGGGCAGGGGCATTGACATATCCGCGGCGGATACGGAGCTTTGGAAAAAGACCGTCAGAGAAATATTAAGGGACACCGAGGAGCTTACATCATACGGCGACCCGAGGGGCGAGGCGGGGCTCAGGAACGCACTGTCGCTTTACGCGTATAAGGCACGAGGCGTCAGAGCCTCAGCCGAAAATATAATTGTAGGCGCGGGAATAGGTCCGCTCCTTAATATTCTGTGCGGTCTTATCGGCAGAGATTATGTAATCGGTATGGAAAACGGAGAATTTGAGCAGGCAAGCCGTATTTTTTCGGACTACGGAATTAATACGCGGGTAATAAAGGGAGATTTAAACGGCGCCGCGATTTCGGAGCTTGAAAAAAATAATATCGGCATACTTTTTTTACAGCCGTCCGCACTTTCAAAAATAAGCGTTACGGGACTTTCTTCAAGACGGAATGAGTTTATAGATTGGGCAAACAAATCTCCTGACAGACTTTTTATAGAGGACGACTACAACGGAGAGCTTCGTTACACGGCACGGAGCGTTACCGCATTTCAGGGCAAATGCCCCGAGCGGACAGTCTATATAGGCAGTTTTTCGAAGCTGCTTTTGCCGAGCGTAAGAATTGCGTATATGGTTTTACCTGACAGTCTCTCCGTTAGGCTTAACGAAAGGCTTGGCATATACAATCAAACCTGCGGCAAGGTCGAACAGCTGGCGCTCAGGCGTTATATCGAAACGGGAGCGCTTGAAAAGCATTTGAGGAGGCTCAGAAAGCTGTATAATGAAAAAAGCCGTATTTGCGGCCGTATTATTTCGGAATTGATACCAAGTGCCAAGCAAACGCTTTTCGAATCCTCACTGACCGTTTTGCTGGAGCCGGAAAATCGGGAAATCACGGAAAAAATTTATTCCAACGCCCGTAAATACGGAATTTCTTTAGGGAAAACGGCCTCACGAAACGAGATTCGGCTGTGCTTTGCCGGAATAAGCAAGAATGATATTTACACGGCAATAAGGCTGTTAAGCGAGGATTTGCCGGAATAATATGTACTAAGAAAAACGATGCTTCGGCATCGTTTTCTTAATGTCGGTGAATGACCAATAGGTATGGATGTATTATATTCACAGGCAAACAGATATGTGCGGAGGTGAGAAAATGGATGACTGTTTTACGGAAAGGCTTGCAAGGCTCGAGGCTGAGGATAAAAACATCTTTCATCAGCTTGATGAAATAAAAGCCGAGGTAAGGGATATAAGAAAGCTTACCGCGGCAGTTGAAAAAATAGCCGATCAAATGAAGAACACCTCGCAAAAAGTAGACTCGATAGACAGGCGGCTTGATACGGTTGAAAGAGCGCCGGCAGAGGAGTTTAATCATTATAAGAGATTAATCATAAACTGTATTATAACGGGTGTTTTGGGAGCGGTTACAGGCGCCGTGCTCACATTGATTATAAAATAAATAATAACCTTTAAGAACGGAGAATAAGAATGAAACAAATTTTAAAAAAAGGAATAGATGTATCGTACTATCAGGGCGATATTGACTGGAAGAGGGCAAAATCGGCAGGAGTGGAATTTGCTATAATCCGCTGCGGCTACGGAATGGATGTTAAAAATCAGGATGATGAAAAATTCGAAAGAAATGTAACCGAGTGTGAAAGGCTCGGAATACCGTACGGAGTTTATCTGTACAGCTATGCCGATTCGGTGGAAAAAGCCGAGTCGGAGGCTGCCCATACGCTTCGTATGCTAAACGGCAGAAAACCGCTTTACCCCGTTTATTATGACCTTGAAAACGCACAGACCACCGGCAGGTGCAGTAAGGAACAGATACTTGAAATTGCAAAGACCTTTGTCGGCATTATGGAGGCAAACGGTCTGTGGGCAGGCATATATGCAAATCTTCACTGGAATAACACTTTGCTTACCGACGGTTGGTATAATTCCAAGGCGCGCTGGATTGCCCAGTGGGCGGATAACTGCACCTACGGAGGCGAGTACGGCATATGGCAGTACACCTCCTCGGGCAGAATTGACGGCATAAACGGCAATGTTGACCTTGATTATGCTTATATTGATTATCCCGTGTTAATTTCCGAAGCCGCTAAGGAACCTGAAAAGCAAGCCAAAACCACGGCAGAGCTTGCCAACGAGGTTATAGCAGGAGCTTGGGGCAACGGTGAGGAACGCAGGCAAAGGCTTACCGCAGATGGCTATAATTATGCCGAGATACAGGCAGAGGTTAACCGACTGATGGCTAAACCCGCTAAAAAAAGTAACGAGGAGATTGCAAAGGAAGTTGTAAGGGGCAGTTGGGGCAACGGAAAGGAACGCAAGGACAGACTTACCGCCGCCGGATATAATTATTCTGAAATACAGGGTATAGTGAATAAACTATTAAAATAGGAGGAGAGAATATGAAAAACAAAATGATTAAATGGGCAAAGGCCGCCGCCGTAAGAGCACTTAAAACGATTGCGCAGACTGCCGTAGCCACAATAGGAACTTCGGCTATGATGGCTTCCGTAAACTGGAAGGTAGTAATTTCAGCGTCACTGCTTGCCGGAATACTTTCGGTATTGACATCGCTTGCGGGATTACCCGAAATAAACGAATAAAAGCGCCGCCGCACCGACGGGCATGAGGACGATATAACCGTTATGACTGCCATAATCAAAAAGGCGGTATAAAAACACGCTGTT
>DKDS01000029.1:0-13946 GCA_002451855.1 Ruminococcaceae bacterium UBA6842
CTTTGTCTGGGCAAAGCCGTTTTCATCGCAAGTGAGAATATCTCGCTCGGTTTCCTTTGCGGCGTCAAAGCTGCCTGCCGCCTTGCGGAACACTTCAAATGTTGCGCCTGTTTCGGGCGTTTCAATCTGCGTTTCGCCGTTGTCGGTATGCTTGATAATGGCGATATTGCCCTTGATGACCTGTTCGGTCACATCATTTGCGGTAGAGTTAAACTCCACGGTATAAAGCTCTGGCTCTGCACCGACCTTGTGGATTGTTCTGTCAAGCAGATAGCCCTCGGACGGGCTGATTTCTCGAACAGTCCAATCGTTGCCGCACACATAATACTTCGTTGTAAACTGACCGTTTTTATCGGTGGTGTAGGTGTCAATGAGTTCTTCGCCCTTATAAATGCCGTAGACCGCACCCGCAAGAGAAGCGTCGCCCTGTGCCGTACCCATTTCTGCATCTGATTTCGTTACGGTCACATTGAATTTTTTGAGAATGTTTGTAAAGCTGCGGCTCGTTACCTTTTCCCATTCGATAGGCGCTGTCTGAGAAGCGGGAATAACATAGCGCACTGCCGTGTCAATTTCCTCTACGGTGTAAGGTGTAGAGCCGCTGATAAGCACATTTTCAAACCGTGCAACACCGTTTGCGTCGGTCACGGCGTATTCATCAACGGGCAGACCGCTTAAAGATGTGCCGTAAAGATGGAATTTCACTCCTTCCACCAGATTGTCCTCGGAGTTCTTGATAATCTCCAGACTGCCACGCTTCAGCGTATTGCTGAAGGTCACGGTAGAGGTGTGACCGCTTACGATAGTAATTCTCTGAACGCTCTGCGGCTCATATCGGTCAATCGGCTGTTCTGTGACGGTGTAGACCCCCGGCATCAAAGAAATATCTACCGTGCCGTCTGCTTTGGTCACGACGGTTTGATTTACGCCGTTGCCAGAAATATTGAATTTGATGCCAGATACAACACCGTCCTCAGAGGTCTTTTTGATAAGACCTGTTCCGTAGGTTTCGGTATCAAGTTTGAAATAGAAATATACAGGGTCGGAAGCTCCCGAAACCATTGTTTGCTTGCCTACGCAGCCCCAAATAAGCATCTCGTCGCAATCCAGATTTACGGCTTTCTGTGCGGATACCGTAATAGGCGAGGTAATCATCTTGTCGCTCGTAAAGGTGTACTGATTTCCGCTTCTGGACACCTTAATACCGCTTGCCGAAAGGCTTAGATTGGCGAGGGTGTTGTTTGTGTCGGTAAGAGTCAAGCTGTAATTCTGCTTGTCGGGATTATATTTGAGCGTATAGGTGTCTGCCTTGTTCTGATTTCTTGCGGCAAAGCTCGGAATGGTGTAGTGACTTGCCATCTGCGACAAAATCCAGTCATAACACTTTTCGGCAGGTCTGCCCTTTAGGGAATAGCAGTAAGTGTCCGCATCAATACCGTTTGCGCTGTGCAGGTCAGACGGGCTTGTGCGGAGCTGCTGCTGATATTCCCAGATAATCGTTTGGGTCGCAAACGCATAATCATCTGTGTTCGTACCCGCAACGGGCGAGGATTTTCCCTCGTGCCAACCGTACATCAGAGCCATCATTACGCCGAACTGTGCTTCGGTAGGCAGCTTGCGAAAATAGGAGCTGTTTTTGCCGTTCTGGGATACATAGCTGTTTCCCGTATTAAAGTCAATACCAGACTCTACGCAGTAAACTTGGTGCGTTCCGCTGCTGTCGGTCATCAGGTATTTGCGCTTGGCGTTGCCTGCGCTGATTGTTCTTACAGAGGTGTTACCGTCGCTGTCGTACACGATGAACGAATAAGAGGATTTGCTGCGGTAGTATCCTCCGTCAGAGCCGACATAGTAGTCCCCGAATGAGGAAGTGCAGCTAACGCCTTCCTCGCTTGTCCACGCAAAGGCGGACATCGGCAATGCCATAACCGCCATAATAAGGCAGAGGACAGCCGCCAGAAGCCGCCTTCCGTTCTTCTTAAACTTTGTTTTCATAGACTGTTAAACCGTCCTTTCTTGATTTTGGGTATAAAAAATCCCCCTGTTTTTGAAACAGAGGGATAAGCCTTGCTGCCGCTTATGCAAAAAGAAAGTAAATCAGATATTCGCCGTTTCCTCTTGCTTCGCAGCAGATATTAAAATCCGAGATTTCATCAATTCCGTATGCGCTGAGATTTTCAGCGGTATGAAACTTGATATAGCTTTCAAGGCTCTGCTTTAAGGCTTCGCCTTGATTGCTCCGTGACGCCGTTACGGGATTCCACCAGCTTGCGTTGCTCGGAGTGAGAGAGGTATCCAAACGAAGCCCCATTGACTGACCGATGCTGATACAATCCGCCTTTATCGCTTCCATATCAAACTCAAAATCATAGGCTGTCTTTGTGTTCTCGGAAGCGGTTTGTGTCGGTGTTTCCGCAGGCGGCGGATTATTATTTTCCGTTGTGGGTTTCGTCGCAGGTGTTTCTGCTTCACTCTGCTTGACAGGCTCGGTTTGCTTTACCGTTTCGCTCTGAACAGGCTCACGCTCCGTTACCTCTGCGGCAGTTTCAAGCGCTGCACCCGTTTCTGGAGCATTGCGCTCGTTACTTTCCGAGGAAGAAACGCTCTTTGTGCTTTCGATTTCGGCAGCAGCTTCGGTTTCCGTCACAAGCTCACTTTCATCATTTCGTGTGGGGGCTGTTGAAACTTCGGAGCAGCCGCAAAGCAGCATTATCAGCACAAAAAGCGCTGCAAACATTGATTTTTTCATCATCTCGACCTCCTTTACGGCTTCATTATACGAAAAACAGCGGAAGCTCTCAAAGGTACAAACCGATTTTCGAGATTTTGCAGATATTCTTTTCTCGGATAGTCTTGGCAGTAGTTAGGGGGTGAGGTGTGGAGAGGGGGAAACGCAAAATGCGGCTATCCACGCAAACAGGCAGACCTTGCCCTCGGTGTGCGGCTATCTTTCGTGTGCTTTGTTTCGTTGCAGGTGTCGGTTGTAAAACTCCAACGCCTTGACAACAAAATCCGTTTCCTGTCCTTTGGGAACGGTTTTCGGAATGAGCTTGGTTATCCGTTCATCACGGAAAGCAGGCTTTTCCTTTTGGTTTGGCTTTTCTTCCTCCATAATAGATTGGATAACCTCGTCCGTCAGTTTTCCGTCTTGGTTAAACTTCTTCATTTTGATAGCCTGCGCCAATGAGGGAGTAGCGTCGTTATAGCTCATCGCTTCAAGCAAGGTGTACTGCTGTTCCTCGGCAAGATAGGAAATTTCCACCGCAGGACGGAAAGCGATCTGCTTTTCATCTACCATCTGGAGAATTTCGGGTACAAGCTCGGTCAAGCGGATAAAACGGTAAATTTGCGGTTGACTATCTCCGCTATTTTTGCTGACCTGCTGTGCCGAGGTTGTTCCTTTCAACTTATTATCCAATGGAGAAGAAGTTAAATCTGAACGCTGTCCCTGTCTGTTCATCGCTTCAAGCCGCATTTTATAGGCAAAGGCTTTTTCACTCGGCAGAATAACAGACCTTTGCAGATTGCTTTCCACCATAACGATAATGGCTTCATCACGGGTAAGGTCTTTGACCTCGCATTTGAGGGATTCAAGCCCCGCAAGCTCACAAGCCCTTTTGCGCCTGTGACCGCTAATAAGCTCATACCGCCCGTCCTCTTTCAAACGCACGGTAGCAGGGGTCATTACGCCGTTCCGCTTTACGCTCTCGACAAGCTGCTCCATATCCTCGTCCATTAAAACCTTGAACGGATGGTCTGGAAACTCGTCAATCTCCGACAGTGGAATATCCCGTATCTTGCTTAAAGCTGCTTCCGCACGGCTTTCGTCCGTCTGAAACAGGTCATCGTAAGCGGTCAGCTCGATTTTGGTTTCTCTGTTTCTCGCCAAGCTCAGCCACCTCCTTTGAGAACTGTTCATACGCTGCGGCAACCTTGCCGCCTTTGTCGTAGGCGAAAATGCTTTTACCCTCTGCGGTCGCCTCCACCGCACGGATAGAATGAGGTATCTCGGTGTCAAACACCTTGATTTTCTGACCGTAGGCACTCTTGACCGTCGCCGTGATTTCTTTTGAAATGTTGGTACGGGGCATAACCATTGTCATTAAGATACCGTCAATTCTGAGTTTGGGATTGATTTGCCGCTTGACCATTGACACGGAGCGAAGCAACAACTCTAAACCTTTTGCAGAAAGATAGTGGGGCTGTGTTGGGATAATCACGCTGTCAGCCGCCGCCAATGCGTTAATGGTTATCATACCCAAGCTCGGCATACAGTCAATAAGCACATAATCGTAGTTTTTCTTAACCTCATTCACATAGGTTTTCAGAACACGCTCACGGCTCATTGCATTGATTAGCCTTACTTCAAAGCCCGATAACTCAATGTTTGACGGAAGCAGGTCAACGCCCTCGCTGTGAGATAAAATTCCTTGCGAAACATCAAAAGATTTATCGTCTATGATATTCTGCATGATTGTGGAGAGCGTAATGGGTAAATCGTCTGGTCGGCTGTAACCCAGAGCCATCGTGAGATTTGCCTGTGCATCGGCATCAATCAACAGCACTCTTTTTCCTTGCTTCGCCAGACCCACACCCAGATTGACCGCCGTTGTGGTCTTGCCAACACCGCCTTTCTGATTGGTCAGAGCAATCACTTTGCAATTTGACATAGCTGCGTCCTCCTTTCGCATAGATTTAGCCGCTTTGTCAAGGCGGCTATGTAAATCGTACAGAGAACGCAAAAAGCCGCTTACTCTTATGGAAAAGAATAAGCGGCTCACTCTTGAATTGCCTTAGACATATTTGATTTTCATTCTCTTGACGGGCGCATTGGCTACCTTGAAAATGAGTTCGTCAACGCAGTCCGTATATCTGCCTTGCCGTATGAGAGCATTTTTCAGCTCCACAAGGCTATGTAATATCAGCGTTCTTTCGTGCCTGTCTACATATAGATGAGTGATTTTGTCTTTCATACGCTCGACCTCCTTGCGTCTATATTGTACCGTAGGTTTGTGTTAAGTTCCAATGTGCAATAGGCTTGTCCTATGCAACATCGGGAACAGCGGCGTAAATATTGATTGTTCTAACGCTGCCACGCTTAACTATCGTCGGATGCTCGGAGAAGTCCACTTTGTTATTTTCACCGTACTTCAACACCTTGTCCGAGGTTTTTAAGCTATGTACCCAAAGCCCACAAAACGCAGAATTTTGAGCTGAATTTGCGCTGTGGAACATTTCCGATGCTTCTCTGGGCACCGAAGAGCTTGCACACATGGAAATGATATGCGCAATGGTTCATCAGCTTACAAGAAAGCTGACACCCGAGGAAATTAACGCAAGCGGTTTTGCGCCGTACTTTGTAGACCACACAAATGCCGTTTATCAGATTGCGGCTTCGGGCGCTCCGTGGACGGCGACATATTATCAGTCCAAGGGCGATGTTATAACCGATCTGCACGAGAATTTGGCAGCAGAACAAAAAGCGCGAGTCACATACGATAACCTTTTAAGGCTTATTGACGACCCCGATATTACGGAACCGTTAAAATTCCTGCGTGAGCGTGAGGTTGTGCATTATCAGCGCTTCGGCGAGGCGCTGCGTTTGTCAACAGACAGACTTGACTGCAAGAACTTCTATGCATTCAATCCCGGATTTGATAAATAACTTATATAAAAGCAGGCTTCTGTTACCGAATGGCGGCGGAAGCTGCTTTTTTATGCATTTACTGCTTGAAAAACTGCATATTATCGTGTATAATGTAATTCATATATTAGGGGAGCAGGTGCACTATGACAAGAAAGCAGGCAAGAGAAGAGGCTTTTATTCTTGTTTTTGAAAAGGAATTTAACGGAAATACAACCGATGAAATATTGGAAGCAGCCGCGGAAGCGAGGGACCTTGAGCCGGACGATTATGTAAAGACGGTATTTTGCGGCGTGTATGACCGTTTATCGGAGCTTGACGGAGTGATTTCTGAAAATTCCGTAGGTTGGTCTATCAACCGTATATCAAAAACCGCCCTATGCATATTAAGGCTTGCGCTTTATGAAATCAACTATATGGACGATATTCCCGTGTCGGTATCTATAAACGAGGCGGTTGAGCTTGCGAAAAAATATGCGACAAAGGACGATGCATCCTTTGTTAACGGTATTTTATCAACGGTTGTTAAAAAGAGTAAATGAACAGCGTAATAACCGTAAAGCAGTTAAATCTGTATGTTAAGTCTTTGCTTGACGGTCAGCCGTTACTGCAAAGCGCAGTGGTTACAGGTGAGATTTCAAATTTTAAAAATCATTACGCAAGCGGACATTGGTACTTTACTTTAAAAGATAAAGACGCCGCCGTGCGCTGCGTTATGTTCCGTTCAAACGCGGTTGAATGTGATTTTATCCCGTGCGACGGTATGCAGGTAATAATAGTCGGAAGAGTGTCGCTATACGAAAAGGACGGTCAGTACCAGCTATACGCTGAAAGAATGCTTGTGGCAGGCGACGGACTTGCGGCGCTTAAATTTGAAGAAATTAAGGCAAGGCTTGAAAAGGAAGGGCTTTTTAATCCTGAAAACAAGCGGCCTTTACCTGCTTTTCCGAAAAAAATTGCGGTAGTTACTTCGGATACGGGTGCGGCGGTTAAGGATATTATAAGTATCCTCGGAAGAAGATGGCCCGCGGCGGAGATTATTATGTGTCCTGTTGCTGTGCAGGGCGGCGCGGCGGTCGCAAGTATGCTTGACGCGCTTGACCGTATTTATGCGCTCGGTACGGCGGATATTATAATAATAGGGCGCGGCGGCGGTTCCGCCGAGGACCTCAGTCAATTTAACGACGAAACGCTTGCAAGGAAGATTTACGAATCGCCCGTACCCGTAATTTCAGCTGTCGGTCACGAAACGGATTTTACCATTGCGGATTTCGTGGCGGATATGCGCGCTCCCACGCCGTCTGCGGCGGCAGAGCTTGCCGTGCCTGACAGTGCGGAGCTTTACGAACGCATACAAAACGGCAGACTGCATTTGCGCTCGGCGCTTACCGCCAATTACGAACGGTCTAAGGCAAGGTATCTTTCAGCTAAGGCTTCTGTTTTTTTAATAAATCCGTTAAATGAAATTGTCGAAACAAGAGCCGAAAGAACGGACAAAGCCGCCGATTTGCTCATATCGGCTTTTTCTTCTTATTTGGAGAAAAGCGCCGCGCGCCTTTCGGGAAACACCGCGCGGCTTGACGCATTAAGTCCCCTTAAGGTTATGAGCAGGGGATATGCGTATATCAGCAAAAACGGTAAAACGGTAAGGAGCGTTGATGACGCTGATAACGGCGATATAATTAATGTAAGATTTAATGACGGCAATGCCGATTGTAAAATCATTAAAAAGGAACGATTGATTTGAGTAAGAGTGTTGATTTTGAAAAATCGTTAGACGAGCTTGAAAAAACGGTGGCTCAGCTTGAAAAGGGCGATATATCGCTTGACGAGTCGGTAAAGCTCTTTGAAAAGGGTATAAAGCTTTCGGACGATTGCCGAAAAATGCTTCAGAATGCCCGTCAGAAAATAGTAACGCTTACCGAAGCGGAAAAGGAAGCAAATGATGATGAAGCTGATTGACGGTTACAGACCGCTCATAGAGGAAAGATTGGACGCTTTAATACCGAAAAGCGGATATTCCGCTTGCGGTGACGCAATGCGTTACAGTCTGCTTTCGGGCGGAAAACGGATAAGACCGATTTTACTGCTTGAATTTTATAAGCTTTGCGGCGGCGAGAACCTAAATGCTCTGAATTTTGCCGCGGCTATTGAAATGATACATACCTATTCGCTTATTCACGACGATCTGCCCTGTATGGATAACGACGATATGCGCCGCGGTAAGCCTTCGTGCCATAAGGCCTTCGGTGAAGATACCGCATTGCTTGCGGGTGACGGACTGTTAACTCTTGCGTTTTCTGTTGCGGCAAACACAGAAGGCATAGATTACGGCAGGATTTCAAGGGCAATAGGTATATTGGCTGACAAGGCGGGAGTTTGCGGTATGATAGGCGGTCAGGTTATGGACCTGCGGTTTGAAAAAACCGGTGCCGAGCCCGATGAGCTTAAGGAAATGTATTTAAAGAAAACATCCTGTTTGCTTGAGGCGGCGGCAATGTGCGGCTGCGTGCTTGCGGGGGCTGATGACGGCGCTGTGAAAAGGGCGTCCGAATACGCAAAAAGCGTGGGTCTCGCTTTTCAGATTATCGACGATATACTTGACTGCACCGCGGATGAAAAAACCTTGGGCAAACCCGTAGGGAGCGACGCCAAAAACGGCAAGACAACCTTTGTCACGCTTTACGGTATGCAAAGGGCAAAGGAAATTGCCGCTGAGCTTACGGACAGTGCGTTGATGCTTTTAGACGGATTTGACGGCGACACCGAAAATTTAAAGGAACTTACAAAATATTTACTTAACAGAAATTATTAAAGGAATGTAATTATAATTGGAGTACGAGCTTTTAAGCCGAATAAAATCGCCTGACGATTTAAAAGAGCTTAACGACACGCAAATGCCGCTTTTGTGTCAGGAGATAAGGGACTGTATTGTGCATACGGTCTCTAAAAACGGGGGACATTTGGCATCCAATTTAGGTGCCGTTGAGCTTACGGTTGCTTTGCACCGCAGCTTTTCCTCACCCGAGGACGCAATAATATTCGATGTAGGGCATCAGTGCTATACACATAAGCTTCTTACCGGAAGATTTGATAAATTTTCAACCATAAGAACCGAAAACGGTCTTTCGGGCTATATGCGGCCGGACGAAAGCGAGCATGACCCCTTTATTACGGGTCACAGCAGTAATTCCATCTCGGCGGCGTACGGAATTTACCGTGCCAAAAAGCTGAAGGGCGAAAGCGGTACTGCCGTGGCTGTAATAGGAGACGGAGCAATGACGGGCGGTATGGCGTATGAAGCGCTTAATAACGCAGGCTCCGGCAGGAGCAATTTTATTGTTGTGCTTAACGACAATAAAATGTCTATTTCAAGGAATGTGGGCGCACTGGCGAGAACCTTTACAAAAATGCGTAACAAACCGCATTATCACGCTTTTAAATTTGCGCTCAGCCATTTTTTGCTTGCAATTCCGTTTATCGGAAAGTCGCTTAATAATGCTTTTTTTCAGATTAAAGAGGGCATTAAGGGTCTTGTTTATAAAAATAATGTTTTCACGGCGCTCGGGTTTAATTATTTAGGACCTGTGGACGGGCATAATATTAAGGCTATGGAACAGCTTTTTAAGGTTGCAAAGACCTATACAAGACCTTCGTTCATTCATGTTATAACAACCAAGGGCAAGGGCTATGCGTATGCCGAATCCTCGCCTAAGGATTATCACGGCGTATCGCCGTTTGATGTGAGCCGCGGCACTGAGGAAACAGGCAGAAAAACTTTTTCGGATATTGCGGGAAAAGCGCTTTGCGCCCTCGCAAAGGACGATAACCGTATTTGCGCCATTACCGCCGCAATGACATCGGGAACGGGACTTACGGAATTTGCGAGCCTTTATAAAAACAGATTTTTCGATGTCGGCATTGCGGAACAGCACGCCGTTACATTTTCCGCGGGACTTGCAAGCAAGGGTCTGAAACCCTTTTTTGTGGTTT
Source organism: Ruminococcaceae bacterium UBA6842 (assembly GCA_002451855.1). Taxonomy (GTDB): domain Bacteria; phylum Bacillota; class Clostridia; order Oscillospirales; family Acutalibacteraceae; genus UBA737. The sequence goes on from DKDS01000029.1 coordinate 9,638, forward strand.
ATTCTTCTTTTTTGCAAAGAGGCTTTGATCAGGTGATACACGACATTGCCATCGGCGGCTTTTCCGTAAAGCTGCTTATCGACCGCGCGGGTATCGTAGGCGAGGACGGGGAAACGCATCAGGGGCTTTTTGATGTTTCGTTTTTGACATCGGTTCCCGGCGCTGTCATATATTCGCCGTGCTATTATGGCGAGCTTGAATATGACATACGGCTGGCGTCCGAGCTTGACGGGCTGTGCGCCGTAAGATACCCGAGAGGCTGTGAAAAGAAAGACCCGGGGCTTGATTACACGGGAGATTATACGGTGCTTTCGGGCTCGGGCAAGAAGGCGATAGTTACCTACGGCAGACTTTTTTCCGACGCGCTTGAGGCTAAGGAGCAGGTGCCCGATGTTAATATTGTCAAGCTTAATAAAATTTACCCCATATCAGATGAGCTAATAAAAACGCTTAAGAGTTACGGTGAAATACACTTTTTTGAGGAAAGCGTTAAAAACGGCGGCATAGGGGAGCTTTGCGCGGCAAAGCTGCTTGAAAACGGATATAACGGTATATACCGTATACATGCGGTGGATAATAAATTTGTCCCGACGGCAACCGTTACCTCGGCTATTACGGGGTGCGAACTTGACACAGACAGTATGATTTCGGCGGTGAAAAACGATGAGTGATAAAAAAAGACTTGACGCCGTGCTTTTTGAAAAGGGCTTTACGGAAAGCCGCGAGAAGGCTAAGGCGCTCATTATGGCGGGAATTGTATATGTCAACAATCAAAAATCCGATAAACCGGGCAACACGGTAAAGGATGACGATATTATTGAGGTCAGAGGCGAGACCCCTAAATATGTAAGCCGCGGCGGTTTAAAGCTTGAAAAGGCAATAAAAAGCTTTGATATTGACCTTAACGGCTGCGTATGCGCGGATATAGGCGCCTCGACCGGCGGATTTACCGACTGTATGCTGCAAAACGGCGCGGTAAAGGTTTATTCCATCGATGTCGGCTACGGTCAGCTTGCGTGGAAGCTCAGAACAGACAGTCGTGTTGTAAACCTTGAAAGGACTAATTTCAGGTATGTGACCGAGGAGCAGGTGCCCGATAAGCTTGATTTTGCCTCGGTAGATGTTTCGTTTATTTCGCTTTATCATATTTTTCCCGCTCTCCGTCCGCTTTTAAGGGACGGTGGCAGAGCAGTATGCCTTATAAAACCGCAGTTTGAGGCAGGCAAGGAGTTTGTCGGAAAAAAGGGCGTTGTAAGGGACGAGAGCGTTCATATTGCGGTTATTGAAAAAATAATCGGTCTTGTAAAGGAAAACAATTTCTCACTTTTGGGGCTTGACTATTCGCCGATAAAGGGTCCCGAGGGTAATATTGAGTATTTATGCTATATTGAAAAAAGCGACACGCCTGTAAACCTGTGTACCGTTACCGCAAAGCAGGTTGCGGACGCTTCGCATATCGACTTAAAGAGGTGATTGCGTTATGAAGATTGCCGTATTGCCGAACCTTGATAAACGAGGCTCCTCGGAAGTGGTGGATAAGCTCGGCGTTATACTTAAAAACGAGGGTATAGAAGCCTATCTGCCCGAAAGCATTAAGGCGGCAGGCTTTGAAAATCTGCCCGAGGATAAGCTTTATAAAAACGCCGACCTTATAATTACAATAGGCGGAGACGGTACAATTATCAGATACGCAAAGCGCGCGGCGCTTGACGATAAGCCGGTACTCGGCATTAACGCGGGCAGGGTAGGCTATCTTGCGAATATTGAGCAGAACGAGCTTTCGTTGCTTTCAAAGCTTAAAAAGAAAGAGTATTTTGTTGAAAAAAGAATGATGCTTTCCGTTTCCGTCTGCGAAAACGGCAGGAAAATCAGCGAATACAACGCCCTTAACGACGCTGTTATAACAAGCGGATTTATTTCAAGGATTATTGATATTTCCGTTTTTTTGGGCAGGGATTCGATAAGCTACCGCGCGGACGGATTGATAATGTCCACACCTACGGGGTCTACGGCATATTCAATGTCGGCAGGCGGACCTATTATCGATCCGCTTACGGAATGTATGTGCATTACGCCGATTTGCTCACATTCGCTTTCGGCAAAGCCGATCCTTTTGGGCGCGGACAACACCGTAAAACTTAAAGCCTTTTCAAAAAAAAGGACCGACATTTATCTTACGGTGGACGGCAGAAAGGTATGCAGCGTTAAGCCGTATACGGATATTTATATTTCAAAATCAAAGCAGTTTGTAAAGCTTATCCGTCTTAACGACAGGTCGTTTTACAAAACGCTTTCCAATAAATTCAGGGATGGCAGGAGTATGTAGCTATGAAAGGAAAAAGACAGGAAGTAATACTGCAGCTTATCAAGGAAAAAATTTATTTAACGCAGGAGGATCTGCAAAGCGAGCTTATAAGGCTCGGATATAATGTAACGCAGTCCACGGTTTCAAGGGATATAAAGGAATTGCGTATCGTAAAGGGACACGATTCCGAAGGAAATTACCGCTATATCGCAAGCGATTCCGTTTCAGGGACAGGTCATTCCAACGAGCATTACCGCGATATATTTTCCCGTGCGGTAAAAAGCGTTGCGTTTGCGCTTAATAATGTGGTTATAAAATGCTATACGGGTATGGCTTCAAGCGCCTGCGTTGCTCTTGACGAGCTGTTCGGCGATATGATGTTGGGCTCGCTTGCGGGTGAGGATACGATAATAATAGTAACAGGCAGTGAAATGCAGTCCGCCGCGCTTACGGGTGAACTTAAAAGGCTTTTAAAGTAAGGTAATTAAAAATGCTTAAATTTCTTCATATTGAGAATATAGCCGTTATCGAGTCTTCGGATATTGAATTTACCGAGGGCTTTAATGTGCTTACCGGCGAGACAGGCGCCGGAAAATCAATAGTGATAGACGCTATCAATGCGGTATTGGGCGAGCGTACCTCAAAAGAGCTTATGCGCGCGGGCTGTGATACGGCGGAGGTTTCCGCGGTTTTCGGGAATTTCGGCAGTGATGACCTTGAAATGTTAGGCTCTTACGGAGTTACCCCCGATGAGGACGGAAACATAGTGATAATGCGGCGGCTTTCGCAAAGCGGTAAGGGGCTTATCAAGCTTAATAACCGCCCCGTTACGGTTTCCGAGCTTAAAACTGTCGGCAAACAGCTTGTTAATATTCACGGTCAGCACGACAGCCAAAGCCTGCTTGACCCCGAAAAGCATATAGGGTACATAGACGCCGTAGCTGACGACGACCCTATCAAGGGCAAGTATTATGCGGAGTTCAGAGAGCTTAACCGCATAAGACGGGAGCTTGCGGATCTGGAGACCGACGCAGACGAAAAGGTAAGACAGACGGAGCTTTTGAAATATCAGATAAACGAGCTTAGCACGGCTGATATAAAGGTCGGGGAATATGCTAAGTTAAAGCAGAAACTCCAAATCGCAAAAAGCTATCAGGCAACCGTTTCTGCCTTGGCGGAAGCGTACACGGCGCTTAACGGAAACGACGACGAAAACGGCGCGGCGGCTCTTGTGGCAGAGGCGGAAAAATCCATTTCCCGACTTAAGGCTGACGAGTGGGAAAAACAATCTGCAAGGCTTAACGGCATCAGGGCGGAAATTGAAGAGGTAAGCGCCGCTATATCGGATTTTCTCGATAATTCCGAATATTCGGATATTGATATAGACGCCGTAAATTCAAGACTTGATTTTCTTGATAAGCTTATGTTAAAATACGGTGACAGCGAGGAAAGCCTGATAAAATATTTGTCAGACGCCGAAATAAAGCTTGAAAAGCTTGATTTTTCCGATAAAAAAATAGCCGAGCTGTCGGACAGCCTTGACCGTTCTACCGAAAGGCTTATAAAATTGGGTGAAGAGCTTACGGAAGTCCGTAAAAAAGCTTCCGAACGGTTTTCCGCGCAAGTCTGCGATATACTTAATTACCTTAATATGCCGCAGGTTCGTTTTACCGTTAAAGCCGAAAAGGGCAGATACACTAAAAACGGATGCGACAATATTGAATTTATGATTTCGGCGAATAAGGGCGAAAGCGTAAAGCCGCTTGCGAAAATTGCTTCGGGAGGCGAGCTTTCCCGTGTTATGCTTGCCATTAAAAGCGTATTGCTTGATAACGATAAGGTAGGCACAATGATATTCGACGAAATTGATACGGGTATAAGCGGATATACCGCAGGCAAGGTGGGCGTACAGCTTAAAAAGGTTTCTGTCAACCGTCAGGTAATCTGCGTAACGCACTTGGCGCAGATAGCCGCAATGGCGGACAACCATCTGCTTATTGAAAA
>DKDS01000029.1:13954-16769 GCA_002451855.1 Ruminococcaceae bacterium UBA6842
TTGGGCAGGACATTTACCAAGGTAAGTCCGCTTTCGTACGAGGGACGGATAAATGAAATAGCACGGATTATGTCAGGCTCCGAAATGACGGAGAGCCTCTATAATTCGGCAAAGGAATTATTGGATAGGAGTAGAACAGTATGAAAATTTATGACGAGCTTGTAGCCAGAGGGCTTATAGCGCAGGTTACGGACGAGGATGAAATAAGAGAGCTTATAGACAACGGCAAGGCTACCTTTTATATAGGCTTTGACCCCACGGCGGACAGCCTTCATGTGGGTCACTTTATGGCACTGTGCCTTATGAAGAGACTGCAAATGGCAGGTAACCGCCCGATTGCGCTTATCGGCGGCGGTACGGGCTATATCGGCGACCCGTCGGGCAGGTCGGATATGCGCTCTATGATGACTCCCGAACAAATTCAGCACAACTGCGAATGTTTTAAAAAGCAGATGAGCCGTTTTATAGAGTTCGGCGAGGGCAAGGCGCAAATGGTAAATAACGCCGACTGGCTTTTAAAGCTGAATTATATCGAGCTTTTGCGTGATGTGGGTGCTTGCTTCTCGGTCAATAATATGTTAAGAGCCGAATGTTATAAGCAGAGAATGGAAAAGGGCTTAAGCTTCCTTGAGTTTAACTATATGATAATGCAAAGCTACGATTTCTACCATCTGTATAAGGAGTACGGCTGCAATATGCAGTTTGGCGGAGACGACCAGTGGTCAAATATGCTTTTCGGCAGTGAGCTTATACGCAAAAAGCTCGGTAAGGACGCATACGCTATGACAATAACCCTGCTCCTTAATTCCGAGGGCAAGAAAATGGGTAAGACCGCCTCGGGCGCCGTGTGGCTTGACCCCGAAAAAACATCGCCTTACGAGTTTTATCAGTATTGGCGCAATGTTTCGGATATGGATGTTTTGAAGTGTATAAGGATGCTTACCTTCCTGCCGCTTGAAGAAATCGACAAGATGGATAAATGGGAGGGCAGTCAGCTTAACACCGCAAAGGAAATACTTGCGTTTGAGCTTACAAAGCTTGTTCACGGCGAGGAAGAGGCGCAAAAGGCGCAGTCCGCGGCGCGGGCAATTTTCACGGGCGGCGGCTCGCACGAAAATATGCCTACCACCACGCTTACGGACGGTGATTTTACCGACGGCAAAATCGGCGTGCTTGATATGATGGTTAAGGCAGGTCTTGCCGCTTCAAAGGGCGAGGCAAGACGGCTTGTGGTTCAGGGCGGAGTGAGCATTAACGACGAAAAGGTGACTGAACCTACCCTTACGCTTGAAAAAGAAAGCTTCGGCAAAGAGGTTATTTTAAGAAAAGGCAAAAAGGTTTTCCATAAGTTCAGCGTATAAAAAAACGGCACGGGAAAAATCCCGTGCCGTAAATTTTTTCTTTTATTAAGTTTGCAAAACAGGGGGAAAATTACTTACTGTAATATATAGCTTATATTATGGGGGTAATAAAATTGAATACTTACGGATACGCAAGGGTTTCAAGCACAGACCAAAACGCCGAAAGGCAGCTTATAGCCCTGCTTAAAAACAATGTGGAAGAAAAAAATATTTATACCGATAAGCAATCGGGCAGGGATTTTAAAAGACCGCAATACCAAAAGCTTGTATCAAGGCTTAATTCGGGCGATTTGCTTTATGTTTTAAGCATTGACCGATTGGGAAGAAATTATGAGGAAATACAAAATCAATGGCGTATTTTAACAAAGGAAATCGGCGTGGATATATGCGTTATAGATATGCCGCTTTTGGACACAAGACAGGGCAAGGATTTGATGGGGACTTTTATTGCCGATTTGGTTTTGCAGATACTGTCGTTTGTGGCGCAGAACGAGCGTGAGAATATTAAAAAACGCCAGAGCGAGGGAATAGCGGCGGCAAAAAAACGGGGCGTTAGGTTCGGAAGACCAGAAACGCCTTTACCGCCGAATTACGCCAAAGTAGTTAAAAAGCTTGAAAACGGGAGCATACAGGCAAGGGAAGCTTTTGAGGCTGTTAATATGAGTAAATCGACATTTTACAGAAAATTACGGGAATTCAAGCTTGTAAACAAATAAAAAGCTGTCCCAAAAAGTACACTTTTTGAGACAGTATCATACAAGGAGATTTTATCATAAAAGCCGTTGAAAATCAATACCTTTAATACATATTTTGCATAATTTGGAATTTTTTATTTAATTTTTTCCTTTTTAGGAGATTTCCCAATAAGTGTACTTTTTGGGAAATACTGATTAAAGGGGAATTGATGTTTTATGTTAAAAAGCAAAAGACTGAAAGGAATTTTTACGGTCATTATTACCGCGGTACTTGTTATCCTGCTTGCGGCAGGCACAAGTATTGTTGTGAATAAGAGAAATTCCGTGCAATCATCCGTTACGGTGAAAAACGGACTGTCGGCTTATGAGCTTGCGGTTAAAAACGGTTATAACGGCACAGTGACGGACTGGCTTAAATCGCTTGAGGGCAAGTCGGCATATCAGTCGGCGCGCGAAGCAGGCTACAACGGCACGGAAAAGGAATGGACAGAAAGCCTTAACACTCTTGCTTCAAGCGATATACAGGGTATTAAAACCGCTTCGTTTAACGCAAACGGTCAGCTTGTTCTTACGCTTTCGGACGGAACCGAGCTTAACCTCGGAAACGCCGTAGGTGAAAACGGTGCCGACGGCAAAGACGGCAAAGACGGCACTAACGGTAAGGACGGCACTAACGGTAAAGACGGCGTTGACGGTAAAGACGGCGTTGACGGTAAAGACGGCGCTGACGGTAAAGACGGCGTTGACGGTAAAGACGGC
>DKDS01000104.1:0-6131 GCA_002451855.1 Ruminococcaceae bacterium UBA6842
AAACGCGCTTTCCGTCCGTGAGTTTATAGGCTGCGCTGTGGTTTTTGCCGCCATAATAACGGCACAACTGCCCGAAATGTTATCCGGCAAAAGAAAAAACGATATTAAGGCGTAAAAAAACAAGACTTGCAGGCGTTTTAAGGCTTGCAAGTCTTTATTTTTTTATTATTATTTTCCGCTGTCACCGTAGTTTGAAAGCACACGGGCGGACGGGTCGTTTACATTACAGCCCTCCCACTCCTTGTTGGGCATCCAGAAATCCTTTACCATTTCCGCCTGACCGGGATATTTTTCCTCGAAAATCTCACGGTACAAAAGCGATTCCTTAGTAAACGGAGCCGCAAAGGTGTACCTTTTGCATTTCTCGGCAAATTCGGCGTCGGTATACTTTGCCTCGGCATATTCTTTGAGATAATCTACCATAGAATGACCGACCGCATCCGAAAAAGCCGCCTTTTCACGCATCAGTATATCGTAAGGCAGATAATCACCCTCGAACGCATGGCGCAAGAGGTATTTGCCTTTGTTATATTTATTCATTTTCATTTCGGGGTCTATGCTCATCACATATTTCACAAAATCAAGGTCGCCGAACGGAACGCGTGCTTCAAGCGAATTTACGGAAATACATCTGTCGGCACGGAGAACATCATACATATGAAGCTCTCTTACACGCTTTTGCGATTCCTTTTGGAATTCCTCGGCGTTCGGCGCAAAATCGGTATATTTGTAGCCGAACAGCTCGTCTGAAATTTCGCCTGTCATAAGCACACGAATATCGGTTGTTTCGTGTATTGCCTTACAAATAAGATACATACCTATGCTCGCTCTTATTGTGGTTATATCATAGGTTCCCAAAATGCCTATAACCTCGGGGAGCGCCTTTAATACATCCTCTTTTGTAATGATTATCTCACGGTGGTCGGAGCCTATATAATCGGCGACCTCCTTTGCGTATTTAAGGTCTATGGCGTCGGTGCTCATACCTATCGCAAAGGTTTTTATCGGCTTTTTAAGCAGCTTTGCGGAAATTGCGCAGACAAGCGAGGAATCAAGTCCGCCGCTCAATAAAAATCCGAGCGGTGCGTCGGCGTCAAGCCGTTTTTCAACACCCTTTACAAGCTTATCGTGTATATTTTCGCACACTGCCTCAAGGCTGTCTGTGCAGACCTTATCAACCGCCGCTATATCATTATAGCATATAAACTTGCCGTCCTTATAATAGTGACCGGGCGGAAACGGCATTATTTTACCCACAAGTCCCACAAGGTTTTTGGGTTCGGAGGCAAATATCGGCTTACCGTCCTTATCAAGTCCGTAATAAAGCGGACGGATACCTATGGGGTCACGGGCGGCTATAAGCTCGTTTTTATCGCCGTCATATATTATCAGTGCAAATTCGGCGTCAAGCATTTTAAACATATCCGTACCGTAAAGCTCATAAAGCGGCAAAAGTATTTCGCAATCCGATTCGCTTTCGAATGTATAGCCGCGTTTTATCAGGTCTTCTTTTACGGGACGGAAACCGTAAATCTCACCGTTGCACACCAATTTATTATTATTATAGGAAAACGGCTGCATACCCTTGTCGGTAAGCCCCATTATAGCAAGACGGTGAAATCCCATAAAGCCGTTATTATTAAGCTCCTCAATTCTTGACATATCAGGACCTCTTGATACTGTCATGTCAAATCCGAGCTTAAATTCCTCTTTCGGAATACGGCTTCCGATATATCCCATAATAGAACACATAAATTTTTCCTCATTTCAGTATTTTTAAATGCGCAAAGGCTTCCCGAATATTCGGGAAGCTTTCGCTTTTTATAAATTATCAGAACTGCTCTACATCCTGAAGCGCGTCATAGCCCTCTTCGCCGGTACGAACCTTTACAACATTTTCAACATCGTAAACAAATATCTTACCGTCGCCTATATGACCGGTGTAAAGCACCTTTTTGGCAGTGGCGATAACCTGTGAAACAGGAACCTTTGCAACCACTATGTCAACCTGAATCTTAGGCAAAAGCGAGGTTTCAACAAGCGCGCCCCTGTAATATTCGGGCTTGCCCTTTTGAACGCCGCAGCCCATAACATGGCTTACGGTCATACCCGTAATTCCTATGCCGACCATTGCGTTTTTAAGGCTTTCAAGCTTTGATTCCTTGCAGACAATTTCAACCTTTGTAATCTTTTCTCCGTCTGCCTTAGGCGTAATACCCGAGGCAACCTTGGGCATTTCCTTAACCTCAACGGCCTCCGCAACAGGTGTGTCGCCCGTAACAATGGGTTCTTCGCCCTCGTCGATATATTCGGGAAGCATTGCGATTCCGGCATATGCGCTCTGCAAGCCGTGTTCCTTAACATCAAGGCCTTCCATCTCTTCCTCACGGGAAACACGAAGTCCGAATATCTTTTTGATTATAAGGAACGAAATGGTAATTGTAACTGCTGTCCAAGCGGCTGTTGAGAACATACCGAGTAATTGGAGACCTAATTGCTTAAAGCCGCCGCCGTAGAAAAGTCCCTCGCCGGCGATTTGGTTAGCGCCGAAGGTTGTGCCGTCGCCGAAGCCGCGAGCAAATGCCGGAGCAGATTTAGTAGCAAAAAGTCCTACCGAAATTGTACCCCAAATACCGTTGCAGAAGTGAACCGCAACAGCGCCTACCGGGTCGTCAACATGAAGCTTGTAATCAAGGAACCAAACGCCGAATACAACCAAAAGTCCCGAAACGGCACCTATTACTATCGCACCGAACGCATCGCAGACATCGCAGGGAGCGGTAATAGCGACAAGACCCGCAAGCGAAGCGTTAAGGCACATTGAAACATCGGGCTTTCCGTATTTTATCCAAGTAAATATCATTGCGACAACCGTAGCAACGGACGGAGCTATTGTTGTGGTAACGAAGATAGAGCCCATTTCATCAATCGAGGTAGCTGCGGCACCGTTAAATCCGTACCAGCCGAGCCAAAGAATGAATACGCCCAGACATCCGATAGGAAGATTGTGACCGGGGAAAGCGTTTACCTTTGTAACCTTTCCGTCCTTGTTCCTTACAAACTTTCCTATACGGGGGCCAACCATAGCGGCGCCAATCAAAGCGCAGATACCGCCGACCATATGTATGCAGTTTGAACCGGCAAAATCGTGGAAGCCAAGCTTAGCAAGCCAGCCGCCGCCCCATGTCCAGTGGGCCTCAACCGGATATATAACCGCCGAGATAACCGCCGAGTAAACGCAGTATGAAAGGAATTTCGTTCTTTCTGCCATTGAACCCGAAACTATTGTTGCGGTGGTGGCGCAGAACACAAGGTTGAACACGAAGTTTGCCCAGTCGAAATTTGCATAATCGGTGAAAATATCAAATCCGGGCTTACCTATAATACCTACAAGGTCTTCGCCCAAAAAGATACCAAAGCCGATAAGAATAAACATTACAGTACCGATACAGAAGTCCATAAGGTTCTTCATCAGTATATTTCCGGCGTTCTTCGCTCTGGTAAAGCCCGTCTCTACCATCGCAAAGCCCGCCTGCATCCAGAACACAAAGGCTGCGCCGATCAAAAACCATACGCCGTAGACTTCACTGTGTATGGCGTCATAAATTGCTTGACTCATATAAATCATCCCTTAAAAATTTTTAAAATTATTTTACGCTGAAAAGCATTTCCCCGTAGGACGGATACGGCCAATCGGTTGCCGGAACGAGCGTTTCAAGCTCGTCAACTGTAATTCTCAGCTCGCTCATTGCCGCAAAAACAGCGTCCTTATAATACTTTGAAAGCTCTGTGGTATCGCTTATCTCCTTTGCCTTTACAACCGCTTTTTCAAGCTTTTCGGTCTTCTTGTAAGCCGCAGCGTTAAGACGGCTTACCTTTGCCAAAAGCTCTTTTTCATAGCTTGCGTCTATATCGCCGCACGCCGCCTTTGCGATAACGGTGTCCGAAAGCTCATGAGAATATTTGCTTACCGCGGGAAGAATGTCCTTTTTAGCCATATCTATCATTGTAAGCGCTTCTATATTTATTATCTTGCAGTAGTTTTCCGAAAGAATTTCGTATCTTGCCCTCATTTCGGTTTCGGAGTAAACCTTATGCGAAATAAACAGCTTCAAATTCTTTTCGTGTAAGGAATACGGCAAACAATCCGGTGTGGTGCGAAGATTTAAAAGTCCTCTTTTTTCAGCCTCCGCAATCCACTTGTCATCATAACCGTTGCCGTTGAAGATAATGCGCTTATGCTCCGTAATGGTTTTTTTGATAAGCTCGTGGAGCGCTTCCTCGAAATCTCCCGCACCCTCAAGCGTATCGGCAAATTCCTTTAATTCTTCCGCAACCGCCGTATTAAGAACCACATTGGTGCAGGATACGGAAGAGGAGGAGCCTAACATTCTGAATTCGAATTTGTTTCCGGTAAAGGCGAACGGCGAAGTTCTGTTACGGTCTGTCGAGTCTTTGGGGAACTTAGGAAGTGTATGTACGCCTATCTTCAAAAGCTCCTTTTCCTTTCCGCCGTAGGGCTTATCCTTTTCGATAGCCTCAAGAATTTCGGTAAGCTCGGTACCGAGGAACATTGAAACCACCGCCGGAGGAGCTTCGTTAGCGCCGAGTCTGTGGTCGTTTCCGGCTGACGCTACGGATACTCTCAGCATATCCTGATATTCATCTACCGCCTTGATAACCGCGCAAAGGAATGTCAAGAACTGTGCGTTTTCATACGGTGTATCGCCCGGATTTAAAAGGTTTACGCCGGTATCGGTTGTAAGCGACCAGTTGTTGTGCTTACCGCTTCCGTTTACTCCGGCGAACGGCTTTTCGTGCAGCAGGCAAACCATATGATGCTTTTTAGCAACCTTCTGCATTATTTCCATTGTAAGCTGGTTGTGATCCGCCGCAATATTTGTGGTAGTGAAAATCGGTGCCAGTTCATGCTGTGCGGGAGCAACCTCGTTATGCTCGGTCTTTGCAAGAATTCCGAGCTTCCAAAGCTCTTCGTTAAGGTCCTTCATAAACGCCTGAACTCTCGGTTTTATAATTCCGAAATAATGATCCTCAAGCTCCTGACCTTTGGGCGGCTTTGCGCCGAAAAGGGTTCTTCCGGTATAAATAAGGTCCTTTCTCTTGTTATAAACATCCTCGTCTATAAGGAAATATTCCTGTTCGGGTCCTACCGTTGTTTTTACCGACTTCACATCGGAATTTCCGAAAAGCTTTAAAACACGCAGAGCCTGTTTATTGATTGCCTGCATACTGCGCAGAAGCGGAGTTTTTTTATCGAGCGCCTCGCCGCCGTAGGAGCAGAACGCTGTGGGGATGCACAAAACGCCGTCCTTTATAAACGCATAAGAGGTCGGGTCCCACGCCGTATATCCTCTTGCCTCAAATGTCGCGCGCAAGCCGCCCGACGGAAAAGAAGACGCGTCCGGTTCGCCCTGTATAAGCTCCTTACCCGAAAACTCCATTATAACCTTTCCGTCCTTGGTGGGGGAAATAAAGCTGTCGTGCTTTTCCGCCGAAAGTCCCGAAAGCGGTTGGAACCAGTGGGTAAAATGTGTGGCTCCCTTTTCAATAGCCCAATCCTTCATTGCATTCGCAACAACCGTTGCCGCATTCGGGTCAAGCGAACGGCCGTCCTTAATCGTGCGCTGCAAGGCTTTGTAGGTTTCCTTAGGTAAGCGTTGCTGCATAACACTGTCGTTAAAAACATTGCTTGCAAAAATTTCGTTCATACTGCTCATAACAACAACCTCTTTCTTTTTAAACAAATAAAGCGGCAACGGCGCCGTGGGACAATTATCCCCTTGCGACGCCGTTGCCGCTTTATCTGTTTTTATGAAATTTTAAAAAAATAAACGGCAGACGGGTAGAAGAACTACCGACGCCCTTGCCGTTTCAACGCAATCATTTTACGCCTGCCGCCTCGGTTTGTCAAGCAAAAATATGTTTTTTTCATTATTTTTTTATTTTGCGGCTTTTCACAAAATTTTGTAAAGCAAAACCGCATATTGGGATTACAAAATTAGTTTGTGACCGTTATGCGTGCCTTAAAATCAAATTTAAGAGAACAACCCACTTGACAAGCGACGGCTTTATACTTATAATATATAAGTAAATTTCAGAGCAACGGCGTT
>DKDS01000104.1:6136-8081 GCA_002451855.1 Ruminococcaceae bacterium UBA6842
GGTTCGGTGATGTCAGGGGGCTTCGGTCCCCTTTAAGGCATCGGCGGACGCTTTTATTATTTGTAAGGAGGAGCGGCAATGTATTCATATGATGAGGTTATGACCTTCGTTGAGGAAGAGGATGTAAAGTTTATAAGGCTTGCCTTTTGCGATGTTCACGGCAAGCAGAAAAACATTTCGATAATGCCGTCGGAGCTTAAGAGGGCGTTTACGGAAGGAATATCCTTTGACGCCTCCGCAGTACCGGGCTTCGGCAATGTGGTAAAGTCGGATTTGTTTCTTCATCCCGACCCGTCAACCCTCTCCGTACTCCCGTGGCGGCCGTCCAACGGCAGGGTTATAAGAATGTTCTGCGACATAAAGTACCCCGACGGAACCCGTTTTGAAAAGGACGGCAGGTATATTTTAAAAAATGCGGTTGAATATGCCAAATCTTTAGGTGTCTCCTGCTATTTCGGCGCGGAATTTGAATTTTATCTTTTTAATCTTGACGATAACGGAAATCCGACAGGCGAGACCTTTGATAAGGCGGGCTATATGGATATAGCGCCGGACGACAAGGGCGAAAATGTGCGCCGAGAAATATGCTTTAATCTTCTCGAGATGGGAATTTCACCCGAAAGCTCGCATCACGAGGAGGGTCCCGGACAAAACGAGATAGATTTTAAATACGGCGCTCCGCTTACCGCCGCCGATAATGCCGTCACATTCAAATCGGTCGTGCAGACAATAGCGCGCCGCAACGGTCTTTACGCCGATTTTTCACCTAAGCCCTTAATGCACGAAAGCGGCAACGGCTTACACATAAATGTTTCGGTAAAATCCGAAAGCGGCAAGGATCTGACCGACAGCTTTATGGCAGGGGTTTTGGATCATATTGTGGAAATGACGGCGTTTCTGAACCCCGTAAAGGAGTCCTACAAAAGACTTGGCGAAAAAAAGGCGCCGAAATATGTAACTTGGTCGCCTGAAAACCGCTCCCAGCTTATAAGAATTCCCGCGGTAAAATCCGAGGCGAACCGCCGAATAGAGCTTCGCTCGCCCGACCCGTGCGCCAATCCGTATATCGCCTATGCGCTGATTATCTACGCAGGGCTTGACGGTATAAAACGCGGTCTTGTACCGGAGGAGCCTAACAACGCAGACCTGTTCACTGCGGAAAACGATGTTACGGACGGTCTTGTAAGTCTTCCCGATACGGTTGAAAAAGCAAAAAGCATTGCGCTTCACAGCGAATTTATAAAGGAAGTCCTGCCTTTAGGCTATACGGAAAACATTTAAATCACGGGGGGATAACGGTGTACAGCGATAAAGTTACATTAAGCGCTCTTGTTGTTTCCGCTTCCTCAAAGTCAACGGAATATTTAAAGGATATTCTTTCGGATTTAAGGTTTTCACCGGTCTCGGCGGCAGTCAGCATTGCGGACGCAAGGCGGCGCCAGCTTGAAAATCCGTTCGATTTGGTAATAATAAACACTCCTCTGCCCGACGATTTCGGAATAGAATTTGCGGAGGAGCTGTGTCAGGACAGTGCCGTGGGCGTACTTCTGTTCGTTAAAAACGAGCTGTTCGAGCAAATAAACTATAAGGTCGAGGATTACGGCGTTATAACCTTTGCAAGACCGGGTACAAGACAGACCATCACAGGGGCAATCAAGCTTACAGCCGCAATTCATAACCGACTTTCCGCTTTTGAAAGGCGTGCCGTAAAGCTTGAGGCGAAAATGAAAGAAATTCGGCTTATAAACCGTGCAAAATGGCTGCTTATAGACCGATACAATATGAGCGAAGAGGAAGCACACAAATACATTGAAAAAACCGCTATGGATAACTGTGCGAAACGGGGAGAAATAGCAGAAAATATTATAAGAACATACGAAAATTAGAAAGAGGTCAAAAATTATGGAAAATTCGGGTAAAAAAACAAAATTTATTTTTGTTACCA
>DKDS01000059.1 GCA_002451855.1 Ruminococcaceae bacterium UBA6842
CTTATACAGCTTGCAATAGCTCTTCTTTTGCTTGTGACACTGCCTGTGTGGAGAGTTAACAAGGAAACAGATGAAAAGACCGGAAAAAGCGTGGGGCTTATAGGCGCGCTTAGGATTAAGGGTGTTCCTTTTCTTCTGACAGGCTTTTTCGCCTATTGCGCCGCAGAGGCTACGGCTATGCAGTGGGCAAGCACATACTTTGCCGAGGTTAAAAAAATTCCGCCGGAGCGGTCGGCTTCATTTGCGGCGCTGTTTTACATCGGAATAACCTTGGGAAGATTTGTAAGCGGCTTTATCACTGATAGGCTCGGGGACCGAAAAATGATTTTAACAGGTACTGCCGTGCTTACCTGCGGAATTATTGTATTGATTATTCCGACAGCCTCCTACCTTACCGCCTTTGCGGCGTTTCTTGTAATCGGCTTCGGCTGCGCACCCATATACCCTTGTATTATCCACTCAACCCCGAGTAATTTCGGTGCGGAAAATTCGGGAGCTATTATAGGAATACAAATGGCAAGCGCATATGTAGGCTCTACATTCATACCGCCGATTTTCGGACTTTTAGGGAATTCGATAGGATTTGAAATTATGCCGTTTTATCTGCTCGGTTTCTTTGCTTTGATGATAGCTATGATTGAACTGACATTTCGCGTTACGGGGAAAAAACGGTAAAAAAATCCGCTGTCTGAAAACAGCGGATAACGGTTTTTATTCTATTCGGAAAAAGCGGCGTATCTTTTCCGCTCCGCAGGCATCCATCGGATAGCTTTCGGCAATGGCTCCTGACTCCATATGAAGAATATAGGTACAGCATTCGAAAATAAGCTCGGGGTCATGCGTGATAACATAAACGGCTTTGCCGCTATTTGCAAGGGATTTAAGCAATTCCGCCGCCTCTTTCATATGGCGATAATCAAGCCCGCTTGTCGGCTCATCCAAAAATACAACGGAGCTTTCCGCCGCAACGGCTGAGGCTATGGCAAGCCGTTGCTTCTGTCCGCCTGAGAGCGACGCCGGGTGACGGTCGGCAAGCGCGGACAAATCAAGCTTATCAAGTATTTCTTTTGCGGCATCCGTGTCTTCTTCGGACATACTTATAAGCACCTCGTCAAGTACGCTTTCCGTAAATAACTGATGACCGACATCCTGCATAACCATATAGCATTTGTTCAACCGCTCTTTAGGCGGCAAAACGGATTTTCCGACCGTAACGGTTCCGCAGCGCTTTTCAAGACCGCAAAAGCAACGGGAAAATGTGCTTTTACCTGCGCCGTTATGTCCTATTATACCGACCACGCCGCCAAAGGGTATTGACGCATGTTGAATTTTAAGGCTTTCGGGCGCGTTTTTATAAGCGAAGCGAAAATTATTAAGCGTTGCGGAAGCCGTTGCTTTTTCGATTTCTCGGTTTACGGTCAAAGACGAAAGATCGTTTGCGCGCAAACCCATTTTCTTTTGCTCTGTTTTCGGAATACGGTAAAACTGCTCGGCTGTATAATCGCCGCAAACCTCGCCGTCCTTTATGTAAATATATCTGTCGGCTATTCCGCGCAGATAATACAATCTGTGTTCGGAGAGAATAACGGTTTTTCCGATGGATTTTAAATAAGCTACGGTTTCTCTGAGATCAAGAATTGAGTCGGAATCCAGATTTGATGACGGTTCATCCAGTACGAATACCTGCGGATCCATCATAAACGCTCCGCCGCAGGCAATTTTCTGCTTTTCTCCACCCGAAAGATTAAAAATACTGCGATTAAGCAAGCGTTCTATTTTAAGCGCCGATACCGTCTTACTCAATCTGTCGAGAATTTCATCCCTCGGCATTCCTAAGTTTTCACATCCGAACGACAGTTCGCTTGTAGTATCCACATTAAAAAACTGCGAGCGTGGGTTTTGGAAAACACTGCCGACAAGCCTTGCGGTATCATACAGCGGCTGTTCCGATATATTGTGCCCGTCAATAAACACTCTTCCGCTCAGCTTTCCTTCAAAATAATGAGGTATCAGTCCGTTTATAAGCCTTGTGACCGTGGTTTTTCCGCAGCCGCTTTCTCCGCAGAGTACAACCGTTTGTCCCCTTGGAACGGATAAGCTGATATTTTTAATTCCGCCGGACGCAATTTCCGATTTGTATTTAAAAGAAACATCTTTAATTTCTATCATACAAACCACCTGCTTCCCAGCGTCAAAATAAAGCCCGAAGCGAATAATGCTAACATAACAACATCTTGAATATGAAAGCCTATATTACATATATCTGTTCGCTTAACGGGAGCGCCGAGCCCTCTTGTGAGGGCGGCGGCGGAAAGCTCGTCTCCTATTTTAACAACCGAAATCATTAAAGGTATCAGCCGATATTCAAGCATTTTACCCGGGTGCTTTCCCCCGAAACGAATACCGCGCATACGCATAGCGTCGTTAATCGCGGCGTTTTCCTCGCCTATTGTGGGGAAAAAGCGGAAGATTACCGAGAGCGGTATAACTATCTTTTCGGTGATATGCATTCGCTTCATAGCGGCGATAAAATCGTTTACCGAGGTTGACGAGATTAAAAACGCTCCCATCATAAAGCCGGGCGCAAAGCGTGTCATAACCGAACACACCGCAAGAAGAAGAAACGATAAAGCGCCTGAAAGCACATACAGCGCCGCACGCTCAAGCGCAAAACACACCGCATACAGTACAAGATATTTCGCCGCCGTTTTCCATCTGCGTTCGCTTAACAGCAACACAAACGGAATAATACTGAGCGTCGGCTTTACAATGTTCATAACACCGCCGTTGCCGCTTGACAGCATAAGCGTTGTCACGGTAATAAGCATAATAAGCTTTGTGCGGGGGTCTAAAAGCAAACCTCGCCGCTTTGCGGTATAAGCAGTTGAATCCATTAAACAATTCCGGCCTTGGCAAAGTGCTTTTTAAGAACAGCCTTACCGATAAGCCCTCCGAGCAGGGCGCAAAGGAAGATACCCGCAATAACCAAAACAATACTCCAAAGAGGCATAACAGACATAACCCTGTCGGCATATTCATCACCGAAGCTCTTTGCAAAATCCGCACGGGATTGCTCTACCGTAAAATACATCGGTATATATGTACCTATCATCCAAAGACTGAATACGCCGTAACCGAGAATCGTCTTTTTAACGCTTTGATAATTGCCTGATTTCATAATAAAATCACCGAGCAAACCGAACACGGCGCCGGTAAGAATACCCCAGAAGCCCATACCGGTAAGCCCCATAAGCAATCCCGACAAAACAGCCATAACGGTTACCATTCCGAATTTTTTGACCCTGACGGCAAAAAGCATAAACGGAATTCCCGTGATAAGCGTCCAAAGCGAACCGAGAATCGGCAAAAAGATCGGCACAAAGCCAATCGGAATGGCAACACAGCACCCAAGCACAAAGTAAAGCACCGTGAACAGACCTATATTGATCAGATCCTTTGCCTGCATTTTGTTGTTCATAATAATTACCTCCGAGAAAAAATGGTTAGCGTTCGCTAACTTCGATATATTATATCAACTGCAAAAGGGATAATCTATTCCGAACAGTTATTTCAGTCCCAAAACAGCAACGAGTTGACAAATAAAACCGAAAGGAAAAAACTGATGGACACAGCGGAAATAATAAATCAATGCCGTAAGCTTCCGGGCGTAACGGTAAAAACCGAAAAAGAATATGCGGAGCTGATACTGTCCTCCGACACAGGCAACGGCAGAATGAAATTTATTCCGTTGTTTGAGGGCGTCACCTTAGCGTTAATCGAGGTTCACGCCTCAACATGGCCCGCGCCCGCACCGGCAAATACCGTTTCCCAAAACACCGGTCCGCTTATTATCAACTACTGCATCCGAGGAAGATGTGAGCTTGTGCTTAACGATAATACAAGCGTTTTTCTAACCTCGGGTCAGTTGTCGCTTACCGAAAGATTTGCGCAAAATCAATATATCTACCCCGGCGGTCTGTACGAAGGAATTGAGCTTTTTATTGACCCTTCGGCAGCGCGGAACGGAGTGGCTGTTCTTAACGAAAGCTTCGGACTTGATACAAAAGAGCTGAGCCGACGGTATTGTCCGAACGGAGAAACCTTTATTGCGGAATTTCAGTTGTCGGAGAATTTACTCAAAAGACTTTACGGAGCGTCCGATATAACCGAGCCATCAGGTAAAATAGGTATGAAAACCGGTGTTATAGATTTACTCGCCCTGCTTTTATACCGTCAACCTGTGCGTAAGGAAGAAAAGCTTGTATACTACACTCGTTTTCAAGTGGAAATTGCCCGACAGATTGAAACTGTTATTTCCGCCGATCTTTCCCGTTCACAGACGGTGCGTGAATTTTCCGAACGGTTCTCCGTTAGTGAAAGCAGCATAAAGAATTACTTTTACGGTGTTTTCGGGCAAAGTATTCCGCAATACAGAACACATAAACGCATGGAATATGCGGCAAGACTGCTTAAAGAGACCGATTTACCGATTATAGAAATTTCCGGTAAGGTTGGGTATGAAAGCCAAAGTAAATTTGCCGCCGCTTTTCGCAGAGAATGCGGTGCGTCCCCGTTTGAATACAGAAGAAAACAAAAAATATCAACCTCTTTATAAAGTGAGCTTACTTTAGTTGAAATAATAAATATTTTGAGATTTGCTATTGACATTTAATTATAAGGGATATATAATAACACTGTTATGAAACAGTGTTATTTATTTTAGGAGGGCGAGCCTACGGCAAAACAAATCGAAGGTGTGGCGGACCGTATTATAGCCGCCGCAAAACAGGAATTTCTTGACAAGGGCTATGTTGACGCCTCGCTTAGGACCATTGCGGCGGCGGCAGACACCAGTACAAACTCAATTTATGTCCGCTTCGGCGATAAAGAAGGGCTGTTCTCCGCAATCGTAGAGCCGGTGCTCAGTGAAATGACCGAGCGGTTTATAAGAATTCAGGAACGCTTTCACAGGATGACGCCGAACAAACAGGCCGAGCTTATGCCGAAATATGCCGACGGCGGAACAAACGAGCTTATTGACTATATGTATGAGCATTTAGACGAATTTCATCTGTTGCTTGATTCGTCCTACGGCACACGGTTCCATAATTTTGTGGACGAGTTAGTGCGCATTGAGGTTGAATATACATACAAGTATATGGAAACAGTCGGCTACCCAGATAATTTCGGTGACGCTTTGACCGAAAAGCTGTTACACATTGTCACAACATCTCGTTTTGAAAGCATATTTGAGATAATCCGTCACGGAATGAACCGAAAAGAAGCGTCTGAATACATAGAGCTTTTAAGCCGTTATCACCGTACCGGTTTTCTTGAAATTTTCGGCAAAAAGGAAGTATAAAGCAGTAAAAAAAGACTGCTGTAAAAGGCGGTCTTTAAATAAGCACGGCGGTTAGCCGAGGCTAATTCACAGGAGGTAATTTTTTATGAAGGAACAAAGCCCTGTCGGGCGAATTTGGGAGCTTGGCGAAAAAGAGCACGGCAAGCTTATCACGGCTGTTATTCTTGCAGTTATAGGCGTAATTTTCGGTATGGCGCCCTATTTTGCGGCGGCAAAAATAATCGTTTTGCTGCTCGGTAAGGAAACCGCGTTTTCATCATATCTGCCATGGCTTATAACGGCGCTTGCGGGATTTCTTCTCCGCACGGTGCTTTATAACGGCGCGCTCGGCATTTCACACAACGCAACTTTTAATATTCTGAAAACAATTCGGCAAATGCTTCTTTCAAAGCTCCCCCGTTTGCCTCTCGGCACGGTAATGGACACAAAGAGCGGTAAGCTTAAAGAAATCATTGTCGATCAGGTAGACAGTATGGAAACCACCCTTGCGCATCTGTTTCCTGAGATGACGGCAAATATTGTAACTCCCGTACTGACAGTCATTTATCTGTTTGTCCTTGATTGGCGATTGGCACTGCTGTCACTTGCGGTATTCCCCATTGCGTTTGTTTTTATGATGACGGTTATGGGCAACTACGCAAAGGACTACGAGGGCGCGGTTAAAGCGACTGCCGAAATGAGCGGCACTATGATTGAGTACATAAACGGCATTGAGGTCATAAAAGCCTTTAACCAAGGCAAAGCGTCTTATACCAAGCTGACAGACAAGGTACGCGCAAATGCGCAGTATTATTACGATTGGATGCGCCGCAGTCAGCTCGGTATGTCGATGGCCTACGCCTTTTTCCCCGCTCAGATGCTGACCGTTTTGCCTTTCGGCTGGCTTTTTTACACTCACGGCACGCTGACCGCGGAAACATTCATCACAGTAATAATTTTAGCCCTCGGAATGGCAGCGCCCATCGTGGCGGCATTCAACTTTGTCGATACGCTGACGCAGGTAGGAACCACCGTTTCACAGGTGGACGAAATTTTAAAGGCTGAGGGGCAGGAGCACGGTACGCAAAGCGTTGATTTTAATGATTACAGTATTGAAGTAAATAATGTATCCTTCGGCTACCATGACGATAAAGAAATCCTCCATAGAGTCAGTCTTTCAATACCTCAAAACAGTATGACTGCGCTTGTGGGTCCGTCAGGTTCGGGCAAATCAACGCTTGCGAAGCTTATTGCAGGCTTTTGGGATGTAAAAAACGGCACGATTACCATGGGCGGTCACGATTTAAAGGAAATTCCGCTCAATGAGCTTTACGACAGGATAGCCTTCGTATCGCAGGACAATTATCTTTTTGACGACACCGTGCGTGAAAATATCCGTATGGGAAGAAGAGACGCAACGGACGCGGAGGTTGAAGCGGCGGCAATTTCCGCCGGATGCGACAGCTTTATAAACGATTTGGAAAACGGCTTTGAAACAAGGGTAGGCACAGGCGGCGCACACCTTTCGGGCGGTGAAAGACAGCGAATTGCCATTGCCCGCGCAATACTTAAAAATGCTCCGATCATCATTCTTGACGAGGCGACCGCATACATCGACCCCGAGAACGAGGCGGTTATTCAAAAGGCTGTTGCAAGGCTTGTAAAAAACAAAACGGTGATTGTAATTGCCCACAGGCTTTCAACTATTACGGATGCGGATAACATTGCCGTGATAAAAGACGGACGCATTGAGGCACAGGGCAAGCATAAGGAGCTTATAAAGAACTGCGCCCTCTACAATGAAATGTGGCAGGCGCATATAGGTGCAAAGGACGGTGACGCGGAATGATAGAAGCTTTCCGTAAGATATGGCATTTTGCCGGAGAAGAAACAAAAAACATAAATAAATCGGTAGCAGTCGGGTTTTTAAACGCGGTTCTGCAAATGTTTCAGGTTGCGGCAATTTATTTTGTCGTGCTTGCGCTTACCGACGGTGAAAAGAGTGCAAAAACCGCATGGATAGCGCTTGTTTTCGAGCTTATAGCAATTTTCGGCGGAGCGGTTACCGCAAGCCTTTCAAAAATGCTGCAAACCCATGCCGGCTACTTTATGGCGGCAGACCGCAGGATTTCCATTGCCGACAGACTTAAAAGCGTTCCGATGGGCTTTTTTAACCAAAACAGCCTCGGCCAGATTTCGGGTGTTTGCACAACGGTTGTGGGCAGCATTGAGAATATGGTGCCTATGGTGCTTGTAAATATCCTCGGCGGACTTATTCAGGCGGCGGTTTTTACCGCTTTGATTATTGTGTTCGATTGGCGTATAGGACTTATCGTGCTTGCGGGTATCCTGCTTTATTTACTTGCGGTTTCGGCTATGGAAAAAAAGTCCGCGGTTATTGCAAATGACACGCAAAAATCACAGACCGCGCTTATAGAAGCCGTTTTGGAAACGGTACAGGGCATGAGCGTAATCAAATCCTTTAACCTGACAGGCAAGGGCGATAAAAAGCTGCAAAATGCGCTTGAATACAATCGCCGCAGTAATATTGAGGTCGCAAAGCTGCTCACCCCCTATACCGCTCTTCAGGAGGGTATACTGCAAATCGCCGAGGTCGGTATGATGCTTGCGGGCGTACTGCTTTGGATAAACGGTAATTTAAGTCTCTCAAACGCCCTTACGGTGCTTGTAATTTCATTCCTTGTGTTCAATCAAATAAAGGCATTCGGTATGGGTGTTTCTATGCTGCGTTTGACTGCCGCCGCCATTGACCGCACCGCGGAAACGGAAAATATGCCCCGTATGGACGAAAACGGCAAAACCTTAAATCCCCAAACGCACGATATTGTTTTTGAAAATGTAAGCTTTTCATATGAGCAGAAACCGATTTTACGGAATATTTCCGTTACCCTGCCCGATAAAACCACAACGGCGGTAATAGGCCCCTCGGGCAGCGGCAAAACGACCTTCTGTAATCTGATTGCGCGCTTTTGGGATACGGACAGCGGCAGTGTGAAAATCGGAGGCTTTGATGTTAAGAATTACACTCTTGAAGCCCTTATGGACCAAATCAGCGTAGTTTTCCAGAATGTTTATTTGTTTGCCGATACGATTGAGAACAACATTAAATTCGGTTGCCCGGGCGCTACGCACGACGAGGTTGCGGCCGCCGCAAAAGCCGCCTGCTGTGATGATTTTATTGAAAGCCTGCCCGACGGCTACAACACCGTTATCGGCGAGGGCGGCGCCAGTCTTTCGGGCGGTGAAAAACAGCGTATTTCAATAGCGCGCGCTATGCTTAAAAACGCACCTATCGTTATTCTTGACGAGGCAACCGCAAATGTCGACCCCGAAAATGAGGATAGACTGCAAAAGGCTATTGAGGCTCTGACGTGCGACAAAACGATAATTATGATTGCGCACAGGCTGAAAACCGTCCGTCACGCCGATCAGATCCTTGTTATCGACCGCGGGCGTATAGTACAAAAGGGCAAGCACGAGCAGTTGATTGCCGAACCCGGTATTTACGCAGACTTTGTAGGCGGTAAAAAACAGACAGTGGACTGGAAGCTGTAAGGATATTTTAAACGGCGGCATAGTAAAAGCTATGCCGCCGTTTTGTTTTATCGGAATGATTTATTTTTGTATATTGATTATTATATTGCCCGTAGAGGTAGTAATTTCACATTTTCCGCCCGACGCTGTTTTCGGTACTCTGACCGTACCCGTGGAGGTCTTTGTTACAAATGTCTTTTCGGAAAGCAATGTACCTGTAACATCACCCGTGCCTGTTTTTACACAGACCGTATCGGCGTCGCTGTTATCAAATCTGACATTACCTGTACCGCTTTCGACAGAAAGACTGCCCGTCGCCAAAACATTTTTAAAGCTCATATCTCCCGTATTGCTATCCGCAAGAAAACTTCCGCACGAAATATCGTTCAACTTTATTGTTCCCGTATTTGTTTTAATGTTGATGCCGTTATTTACCGAAACGGAATTTGCCTTAATATCACCCGTTGCGGCAGTAAGGCTCAGACTGTCTGCCGTAAGCGACCCCACGCTGATATTACCGGAGGCTGTTTTTATTTGGACGGTATCCGAAACAGAGGCAAATAAATCCACATCGGATGTATGCCCGTTAATCTGAACCGTTTTAAAGGCAAAATCCCGAGGCACGGTAATATCTCCCGTATCGCTTTCTACCGACAGCGAATTATAGCTGTTTTGGGGCAGATAAACGGTAATTTTGGGCGTTTTAAGGGAAATACCTATATATTCATACCATTTCCTTGTATCGGTTGTTCTGATGACAAGCGTACCGTTTTCGACCGCGGCGTAATGCTCTGCTTTCTCAGACTCAAAGCATACAACCTTACATTCCTTATCTTCTGACGGTACAAGCTCGATTTCGGCTGTATCCGTATCAACGGATATTTTATCAAACTCGCCGTCGGGGTTATAAGCTTCGGTCTTGTATTCGACTGTACTGAGCTTGGTAAAATCCCAATCACAGACTGTCATTACAGCCGCAAAAAGAATTAATCCGAGCGCGGTAAACGCCGACGCTGTAATTAACCAAGCCTTTGTTGCTTTACTCATTGCGCCTTCTCCTTTCCGACAAATAAGCCCTTAATACCCAAAGCAATTTTTCCTGTAAGCAATACCATGCCCTTTGTTGCGGCTTTACACCCGAAAAACAGGAAAATTGATAAACCTGCGAAGAAAATACCCGCGCTCAGCATAACAAGCCCCGAAAGTCCGTTCCCCTGAAACGCAAATATCACAGCCGTGGCTATTCCGCCGAGCCAGCATGCCGCAAAAGACACCTCTGCCGACCACAATACAACAACGGCAGACCATATTACAATGTAAACAGAAAGAATGACGGCTGCTGCGGCTATCAAAAGCGAAAGCCATATCGGAGAACCCAACACAATAAGTACGATTTCCCGGGCTCTCAGCGTCCTGTTGGGCTTTACCCTTTCTTTGACGATTTTTGTAAGCGGTGTCTCCGCAAGGATCTGCGCCGTAACATCGCTTACACTGCCGATTGCTTCCACAGCCTCAGTCTCCGTAAATCCTTCCTCCATACGGTCGTCAATCATTTCACTGTAAAAGGTAATTCGTTCATCTATATCTGCCTGCGGCAAGCCGTGAAGCCCCTCTTTTAGCTTCAAAAGAAATTCATTTTTATTCATTGCCATCATCCTCCCCAATTACAAATTTACATATAGCCGTAATTTCCTTCCACTCATCCTTAAAATCCTCAATGCGCTTTAGTCCCACATCTGTAATATGATAGTATTTTCTGAGCCTGCCGCCGTGCTCGGCGGTACGCACCGTCAGCATATTTGCGGTCTCCAAGCGCTTTAAAACGGTGTACAGGGTCGATTCGGAAAGCTCAATATACGGCTTCATATCCTTTATAATTTTATATCCGTAGGAGTCCTCATTTTTGATTGCGGCCAACACGCACACATCTAAAAGCCCCCGTTTCAACTGAATATCCATAGCATACCTCCCGTTGCGTAATACATCATATCACGAAGTATTAATTTTGTCAACAGTTTTATTAAATAAAAAAATCGTCAGGAAAAGCTTTCCTGACGATATAACTGTAATATAATTAAACCGTTTTATGGCACTCACAGTGCCGTACCCTTTTTCGGAACAAAAAAGCCGCTCATATCGGTTTTCTCTAATTCGAGCAGTTTAACCTTTCGCTCAATACCTCCGCCGTAGCCTGTAAGACTGCCGTTTGTACCGACTACACGGTGGCACGGGATCATAAGAGAAATCGGATTATGCCCGACAGCTCCGCCGACAGCCTGCGCGGACATTTTTTTGATACCCTGCCGTGCGGCTGTTTTTGCCGCGATTTCGCCGTAGGTCATAGTTTTGCCGTAAGGAATGGTCAGCATAATATCGCACACTGCTTTGCGGAACGGCGTCGAACCGTAGCTGAGCGGCGGAAGAAAATCAGGCTCCTTCCCCGAAAAGTATACATCAAGCCAGTGCTTTGCCTGACATATAACGGGAAGCTCCTTTTTTTCGATTTGCTCCGGCAAAATATTTCCGAAATGCCTTTGCCCGTTAAACCACAGACCGATAACGGCTTCACCGTCACAGGCGAGTGTGATTGTACCGAGCGGCGACTGGTATTCAGATATGTACGTCATCCTGCATTTCCCCTCCGAAGAAAAGTAGCTTTTACTTTGTAAATTATATCGCAATACACCGAAAAAGTCCACACGAACATCAAAAACAATATTTTAGAATTTTATCGGTAAAGTCCGAACAGTCGCAGAAGCTTCTGCCAGAAGGTAAGCGATGCTTCAGCCGCCGCACTGTCCGCGGCAGCCACGGACTTTTTTACCGCCGCTGTTTTAATTACAAACTGTACGGAGCTTACATTGGTGTTTTTTTCAGAAATAAACGATACTGTTTCGGCATTATTACCCGTAACCGAAGAAATCATAGTATCAATTTCACCGCTTATCTGTTCATCAATATTTGAGGTTTCGTTGCTGAACTCCGTCGTGCCGTTTGCAAGCTTCTTTGTGCCGCCGTAAAGTTCTCCCACGGCGTCGGTCATTTCCCCTACCGATATTTTCAGCTTACCTGTGTTGGTATACAGCGCATCCATATTAAGCTTTAATTCCTTTGCCCCCTGCGCGGTCTTACTTACAGCGCCGGTGTAATCAAGAAGTCCCCCGTAAAATGCACCGTAGCTGTCAAGCTGACCCATAAGCTCCGAAACCTGCTTTGCTGCTGCGTTTACTTTTGCAACGGCGGTATTTATTTGTGAAGTTACCTCATCAGAGGTCATCATTTGCCCGATATATGCTTCTTTGATTTGTAATTTCTGTTCCTCTGAGAGTGAAGCCAAGGCTCCGTTTAAAATTTGTTCCTTTTGCTCATCCGTAAGCCCTGCAACCACAGCGTTTAAAATTTGCGCTTTTTGTCCGTCGGTCAAGGCTGCCGCAGCCTGCGCAACGGCAACCTGACCCTCGGGGGTTTGCAGGAAAGCGGCAGCCTGCTCTTCGGTATATCCGCTTTGAATAAGCTGCTCATAAACCGCCTGCGCCGCAATCTGAGTGTAAAGAGTATCAGCCTGCGATGTAACATAGGCCGTGTATATTGAATCCGCCTGCGACTCAATATAACCGCGGTACAGGGTATCGGATTGTTTTTCAACCTGCTCGGTCACCTGTTTTAGTGCCGCTTGATAAGCCTGCTTATAGACTGTATCGGCGTTCATTTTTTCAAGCATCCCCATAAGCACTGCCGAATAGTTAGCGGGGGTAAGCGTAACGGCAGACATACCGTTTGCCGTGAGCTGACTGTTCAGCGCCGACGCAGCCGCATTGCAAAGCCCCTCATACGCCGTGTAAGCCGCGGCGGTAAGCTGACCGTTCTTTGCCGTTATATCTGCAAGACCCAAATAAAGCTCGCCTGCTCCGCCTGTAAGGGCGGCAACGCCCGAGTTAAACTCGCCCACCTTGCCGTTAAGTGTTTCGGCGGCGCTGTTAAGTTTGCCTGTTCCGTCGCGAACATCCTTAGCTCCGCTGTTTAATTCATCGGTTGCAGAAACAAGCTCGTTCACCTTATCGGTCAGCACCGAGTCGTCCACCTCAAAATTCATATTAAGGCGAACACCGTTTATAGCAACCGCATCCATTTCAAAATCAGTAACGTCGGCTTTAATAACCGTTTCAATGCCCTTGCCCGGCAGAACAGTATAGGTAAGCTGCTTATTGCTGCCCACATTGGCAACAGTCGCGCCGTCGCTTACAATATTTTTGCAAAGGTCGGTATTCAGCGTAAAAGAAGCCTGCAAAGCATAATTCTCATAAAAGCTACCCTTGCAGTTCTCATTTTTGCTCACCGAAAAGCGAATTTCCAGCGCGCCGCTTTTTCCCGCAATATCCTTAGCGGAATACTCCTTTCCGTCCAAAAAGTAGCGAACGGAGATATTCCACGGTATAGCGGCGTTTTTCAGCGTTCCTTGGTAGTAGACCTTATCGGCGGCAGACGTTAATGTTATTTTATCGCCGCTTTGTGTAATCTTATCCGTAGTGTTAAGCATTTTAACAGCGGAGTAGTCGCCGTAATCGGTAATATTGCCGCCGTCAAAGATATTGACCGCCTCTATATCGGTCACCTTGCCCGAGCCGTCGGTCATAATATAAATAACTTCTTCCTTTGCGGACGGTTCGGTTTCGGCTATTGCAGGAACCGCCAAAGAGCATAAAAGCAATACGGATAATGCCGCCGCGGTAATTTTTTTAGTATATTTCATTGTGAAACAGCCTCCTTAGATTTCTTAACAATAATTTTATCAAATAAATACAGCAGACCCGGCAATACAAACAGCACTATTGCAAGCGAGCAAAGCGTGCCTTTGCCGAGGAAGTACCCCAGCTGTGAGAGCAGCCCGTGGGTTGAAAACGCCCCGAGCAAAAAGCCGACTGCGGTTAAAACGCTTGCCGAGGTTAATATTGAAACAGCCACCGCCGAGACTGTTTGAATTATTGCGTCACGTTTAGCATAGGTTTGGCGCATTTCTCTGTATCGGTCGGTAAAGAGTATGGCGTAATCCACCGTAGCGCCGAGCTGAATTGAGCTTATAATAAGGTAAGCAATGTAGAAAATAGCCTGATCGCTGAAATACGGTATGGAAAGATTTATCCAAATAGCGGTTTCGATTGAAAGCACAAGAATTGCAGGTAAGATAAACGATTTCATTGTAAACAGCAGCACAACAAACACCGCGCCTATTGCTACCAAATTCACCTTTACCATATCGGCGGTTACTGTGTCCATAAGGTCGTAGGTGGATACTCCCTCACCGGCTAAATACCACTCGCCGGGGTAGTATTTTTCCGCGGTTTTGCGAACGGTTTCCACCAAGGAAAAGGTTTCGTCTCCCTCATATGCGGCGCCTGCCGTTAAAACCATACGGGTGTATTTTTCGCTGTTCAGCTTAGAAAGCGTACCGCTGTCCAAATACTGCTCGGGTATTACCTCGCCCACCGTATCAACATACGAAAGAATACTTTTAATCTGCGGAATACCGTGCAGCTCGTCTGATAATTCCGCCTGCATTGCGGTGCTGTTTTTCGGCACCATAAGCACATAGGTATCACGTTTACCGAAAGCATTTTCTATTTTTTCGGTGTCCGACCCAAGCTGCGTGGCGCTGCTGAAAATGTGCGAGGCGCCGTAATAAAAGCTGTTTGAATTGGAGGCTAAGTAGCAAGGCACTATTAAAATTACAAATATAATTACAAAAGGTATCATTACACGGCTTACGAATTTGCCGAAGTCCTTAAACGAGGGCATAAACGAGCGGTGCTGTGTTTTATCTATCAGCTTATATGTGCAGAGTATCAGGGCGGGCATAAAAACAAAAACGGTAACAAGGCTGATTGCCACGCCCTTTGCCAAGGCAAGCCCTAAATCGGGTCCTATTCTGAACTGCATTAAGCAGAGCGCCAAAAAGCCGATAACGGTTGTAAGCCCGCTTGATAAAATGGAGCTTGTAGACATGGTAAGCGCCTGCACCATAGCCTTTTCGGGGTCGTCGGTAGTTTGCCGACACTCCGCAAAGCGGTGCAGCAGGAAAACCGAATAATCAAGCGATACCGCAAGCTGTAAAATATTTCCCGCCGCATTGGTTACAAAGGAAATTTCACCGAACATAAGGTTGCTGCCCGCATTGATTATAATTGCAATACCAAGCCCCCCGAGCACCAAAAACGGCTCTGCAAACGAGGTAGTGGTAAGTATAAGCACAAAAAGCACAAACGCCACCGCAATAACGGCAATTTCGGAAATCTCGCTTACAGTACTGGTTGTAGCAACCGCTGTTGTAACGGCGCTGCCCGTCATAGCGTTATCATCGCCTATAATTTCCCTTATTTTCTCCACCGCTTCAATGCGCTTATCCTCGTCAACCGTCACCGAAAACAGCGCGTTTCCGTCCTTATAGTAAGTTTCCGCAGTGTCGGTGTCTATTGTTTCCAAGGGCACGGTAACGCTCACTGCGTCGTCAAGCCATGTGACATCGGTAACACCGTCCACCGCAAGCAGCTTTTCTTTATATTCAAGCGCCTGCGGCACCGAAACATTTTGCACCATAATGCGTGCGTTAGGTATTCCGCCGTCGTATTCGCTGCCCATTAAATCCAAGGCCTGTGTGGACGCGCTTTTATCGGGCAGGTAGTCGTTCATGTCGTAATTTACGGCTACAAACTGCTTGCACACCGCGCAAACGGCAAATAAAATAAGAAATACGGCAATAATTAATTTTCGGTGACTTACAATGTGTTCATAGAATTTTGTCATCAATATTAAGCTCCTCTCCGAAGACCGGATAATATGCGCCCGACGCCGTTTTTAAATTCAACAATATTTTGTGTCCGCTTACCGTTCCCTCGGCCGTATACTTTACAGTGCTTATAAGCGTTTTAATAGAACCCGAAAGCACTATTTTTCCGTCCCCTGAAATACTGCCGAAAAGCGCGTTGCTTCGGTTCATCATTTCAAGAGTGCCTTCTATTCTGCCGTCGGTTTCTTTAATAATCATCGTACCCGTGCGCCTGCCGAGCGGCGCGGATAAGCTGACGCGGTATTTTTTTCTCGCCCATATTTCCGCTCCTTTCCTTTAGTTCGTTTACCAGTATAATAAGTCGGCGAGATAAATAAAACGGTCAAACAGGGTTGTTTTAGGTAAAAAACCGCCAAACCGCTGTCGATTGTGGAGCAAATTAAGTTATACTTTGAATTTTACGGACAAATATCCTGTATATGTCCGTTGATTAATTTGCCGGTCAAGTGTATAATAAACTAAAAGGAGCGGAAAAACTATGAAACACGAGGTTACAAGCCTGAATACAAAAAAAACACTGGCGGCTTCCTTAAAAAGGTTTATGGAGAAAAAGCCACTTTCAAAAATTACCGTCAGCGAAATAATTGCCGATTGCGGCGTAAACCGCAAAACCTTTTATTATCACTTTGAGGATATTTATTCCTTGCTTAAATGGATGCTTGAGGAAGAAGCCATAGATGTAGTAAAGCAGTTTGATCTTCTGGTAGATTACCGTGAGGCAGTGCTGTTTGTACTCGATTATGTAAAAACAAACAAGCATTTACTGTGCTGCGCGTATGACAGTATGGGCAGAGACGAGATGAAACGGTTTTTCTATTCTGATTTTATCGGAATTACAAGTAATATTATTTACAACACAGAACATCAGCTCGGAATAAATGTACAAAGCGAATTTAAAGAATTTTTGGCGCACTTTTATACGGAAGCAATCGCGGGTATGCTGATTGACGAATTTACCGACAAAAACGGGCATAATCCCGATAAGGCGGTAGAATATCTTTCGGTTATACTTAAAAATTCACTGCCGAGCGTTCTTAAGAGCGCAGCCACCGAATAACGGGATAATTTATGCTGTAAAAAAACAAAAGCAGAGCCTAATCAATACGATTAAAGCTCTGCTTTTGTTAAGCTGCTTTGAAAAAGCTACTGCCGAAATTTGGGTAATAAAGCAAAATCTGCAAGCATCGTAAGATGCTTGCAGATTTTTGGTGCGGATGTTCATAAAGGATTTAATAACAACGCCGGGGCGTACAATCATATTCACCAAAACGCACATTTTCACAAAGTCCTCTTTTGCGGTACAATGTACTTGCAAAGGAGGATTTTGCTATGAAAGAACAAAAAGGATTTTTGGAATTATCGGAATTTGAGTGGCGGTTGCTTATCAAGTGCTTAAATGGAGCAAGGTCATTATTTCTCGACAACGGGAAACCCGTTGAAGATATAGACGAACTTTTGATAAAAGCAATTAAACATAAGAAAGTGAGGATTTGATTATGAAAAAGTATAAATATGACGAAAGCACCGGACTTTGGTATGAACTGCAAGGTGATTATTATTTGCCGTGTCTGAAATTGTCGGAAGAAAAACACAAACCTATCGGCATATGGGGACAGCGTCATCACGAATATCTCCGCCGCAACAAACAAATTACTTTGTCAAGCCTGCAAATCAGCGGTAAACTAAACAGTTACCTCGCCGATATTGACCGAAAGGCTGAGAAAATGTTTGAAATGCCGGTAAAGCAGATGGCTGCGGTAGAGGGTATTACCGAGCAGTTAAAAGCAGCTGACCAAATGGCGTGGGTCGGTAAGATGAATATCATACAAAATCTGGCGAATGAAATTGTAAATAACGAGTTAATATTCATGTGAAATTGCGCCTGTTATCCAAATGAATACGGTCTAAGGGTGCCTGGAGTGTGTAACGTGTCTTTTAACCTACCGATATGATGCTTTTAATGCGCAATGACAAATCCGTCAGAAATTGCGAGGACGCCTCTTGACAACGGAATTATATAACGATATAATAACAATATGTTATACATAACTATGTGTTATCGTTGGAGGGATAATCATTATGCCTGCTGCAAAGAAAGTTTCAAAAGATGACATTATTGATGCCGCTATTGATGTGTTGCGTGATGATGGATTCGCTGCCATCAACGCCCGCAGTGTCGCAAAAAAATTGGGTTGCTCCACGCAGCCAATCTATTTTTCCTTCAGGAATATGGAGGAATTAAAAGCCGCCTTGACCGAACATGCTATCCGAATGCACACGCAGCGTGTGCGGGATTCACTGCGTATTCACGAGGGAAATGACAGCCGTTACAGCAGCTATGGGATGGGTTTTGTGAAATTTGC
>DKDS01000064.1:0-121 GCA_002451855.1 Ruminococcaceae bacterium UBA6842
TCTTCCGTGGGGAGAAATCGGTGTAGATGTTGTTCTTGAGTGCACAGGCTTCTACACTTCTAAGGACAAGGCTCAGGCTCATATCGACGCAGGCGCTAAAAAGGTTGTTATCTCTGCTCCT
>DKDS01000064.1:232-4010 GCA_002451855.1 Ruminococcaceae bacterium UBA6842
ACAAACTGCTTGGCTCCTATGGCTGATACTCTTAACAAGTATGCTCCCATTCAGAGCGGCATTATGACCACCGTTCACGCTTTCACAGGCGACCAGATGGTTCTTGACGGTCCGCACAGAAAGGGCGACCTTCGCCGTGCCCGTGCTGCCGCTGTAAACATTGTTCCGAACTCAACCGGCGCTGCTAAGGCTATCGGTCTTGTTATTCCGGAGCTTAACGGCAAGCTTATCGGTTCTGCTCAGCGTGTTCCGGTTCCGACCGGTTCTACCACCATTCTTGTTGCTGTTGTTAAGGGCAAGGATGTTACCGTTGAAGGCATCAACGCCGCTATGAAGGCTGCTTCTTCAGCTTCCTTCGGCTACACCGAGGAGCCGCTCGTATCTTCTGATATTATCGGCATCACTTATGGTTCGCTCTTCGACGCTACACAGACAATGGTTACTAAGATTGATGACGACACCTATCAGGTACAGGTTGTTTCTTGGTATGATAACGAGAACAGCTACACAAGCCAGATGGTTCGTACAATTAAGTACTTTGCTGAAATCTAATTCCGTATAAACGGAAGATAAACGCCTCGTGCCTTTGCACGGGGCGTTTTGGTTTATAAAATGTTTACATATATGAAACAATGCTTACTTGCACGGCGCCCGAAAAAGTGTTATATTAATACAGGGTGTAAAGAATGGCAGATAAGAAAAACGAAATATTAGAGGAACAGCGCCGCGCAAGGGAAGAGTTTTTAGAGCTTAAAAAAATGCAGCACGGTGAGATGGAAGCTCCGCCGAAGCCGAGCGAGGTTGCGATAGTTCCGAAAACTCCGAAGGAGAAATGGGATAATTTCTGGTTTCAGTACAAGTGGTATGTTGTAGCCGTTACGGCTGTTACCGTTGTGCTTGCGGTGCTTATCGCACAGTGCGTTTCAAGACCGAAATACGATTTTGAAGCGGTTTATTTCACATATACGCCGGTGCTTGACGAGCAGACCGAAAAAATTGCCGAGTATTTAGAAAAATACGCCGAAGATGTCAATAATGACGGCGAGGTTAAGGTTCAGGTTATAAATTGCAGCTTTTCGGATAAGGGAAATGTGCAGTATAAAAATACAATGCTTACCAAGCTTCAGACCCTGATTGCGGGGGACGAAAAGGCGCTGATATATATAACCGACAAGGATTCCTATAAGTATTTGGAGGGCATTTCGGACAACACAAGCATATTTGACGGCGAACCGCTTGCTCTGGGTGAGGATTTTTACAAATCCACCGCAACGGAAAATTTTGGTAATTTATCCGACGGACTTCAAATTTCCTGCCGCCGTGTCTCAGATACGGTTCTTGAAAACAAAAAGGATATAAACAGCATTTATAAAGCCGCAAGTTCTCTTATCAAAAAGCTTTCCGACCTTAATTAATCAAATCTGTGTCCTTAGTTAATAATTATTCATTTTTTATGTGTTTCTTCTCAAAAGTAACATAATATTCACAATTTTATAATTGAATATACGGATTTTACTGTGTATAATTAAAGAAAAAAGGAAAGGTGAATCCTTATGAACAAATTTATGCTCAATGAAACTTCTTATCACGGTTCGGGTGCTATTAAGGCAATACCGGACGAAATTAAAAGCAGAGGCTTTAAAAAGGTTTTCGTTGCCTCCGACCCCGATCTTGTTAAATTCGGCGTTTCAAAAAAGGTTACCGATATTCTTGAGGCTGCCGGTATAGATTATAAACTCTATTCCGATATTAAGCCGAATCCGACTATCGAAAATGTACAGCACGGCGTTTCCGAATTTAAGGCATGCGGCGCAGACTGCATAGTAGCTATCGGCGGCGGTTCTTCTATGGATACCGCTAAGGCTATCGGCATTATTATAGCAAATCCTGAATTTGCGGATGTCCGTTCTCTTGAGGGCGTAGCGCCTACAAAGAACAAATGTGTTCCGATTATCGCGGTTCCTACCACCGCAGGTACTGCCGCAGAGGTAACTATCAACTATGTTATTACCGATGTTGAGAAAAAGCGTAAGTTCGTTTGCGTTGACGCGCACGACATTCCGGTTGTAGCCGTTGTTGACCCCGATATGATGTCTACGATGCCGGCTTCTCTTACCGCCGCTACCGGTATGGACGCTCTTACCCACGCAATCGAGGGCTACATAACAAAGGGCGCTTGGGAGCTTTCCGATATGTTCCATATAAAGGCCATCGAAATTATTGCCCGTTCGCTCCGTGACGCCGTTAAAAACGGCAAGGACGGCAGAGAGGGAATGGCTCTCGGTCAGTATGTTGCCGGTATGGGCTTCTCCAACGTAGGTCTCGGTGTTGACCACTCTATGGCTCATACTCTTTCGGCTTATTACGATACTCCGCACGGCAAGGCTTGCGCTATACTTCTTCCGGCTGTTATGGCTTATAACGCAGAGTACACCGGTGAAAAGTATAAGGACATTGCCAAGGCAATGGGCGTTGAAGGCGTTGACGGTATGACTCAGGAAGAATACCGCAAGGCGGCAGTTGAGGCTGTAAGACAGCTTGCCGAGGATGTAGGTATCCCCACCACATTAAAGGGTATAGTAAAGGAAGAGGACATTCCCGCACTTGCGGAATCCGCTTATGCCGACGCTTGCCGTCCCGGTAACCCGAGAGATACAAGCGTTGAGGAAATTGCAGAGATATACAAAAGTCTTATGTAATTCTTAAATCGTATTTTAAAAGGGCCTCCGCTGCGGCGGAGGTCCTTTCTCTTGACTTTTTTCCTTTTACATATATAATTTATATGTGATTAAATTAAGAAAAAAGTGGTTTAATGGTTAAATTAAATAACAAGGTAAAGGGAATAATTTGCATTTTAATTGCGGCATTCGGTTTTTCGGTTATGTCCCTGTTTGTCAAGCTTTCGGGCGATCTGCCCGCTTTTCAAAAGGCATTTTTCAGGAATTTCATTGCTCTTATCTTTATCCTTTTTATGATGTTAAAAGAAAAAATAAGCTTTGTACCCGAAAAAGGGAATATACCTGCGCTTTTCGGCAGGAGTATTTGCGGAACGCTCGGTCTGCTCTGTAATTTTTATGCTATCGGTCAGCTTAATCTTTCCGACGCGAATATGCTTAATAAGCTCTCGCCGTTTTTTGCAATTCTTTTTTCGGTTATACTGCTTAAGGAAAAGCCCGGCATAGTACAGCTGCTCGGTGTTGCGGTTGCGTTTATCGGAAGCGTGTTTATTATAAAGCCGGGGTTTAACAGCCCATCTGTCGTGCCGGCGCTTGCAGGGGTGTTAGGCGGGCTCGGCGCGGGTGCGGCATATACCTTTGTCCGTAAGCTCGGTTCGAAAAACGAGAACAGTAAAAGAATAGTTTTTTATTTTTCGGCTTTTTCGTGTCTTTTGTGTCTGCCGTTTATGATAGCGGGGTATAAGCATATGTCGCTTTTACAGCTTTTGTATCTGATACTCGCGGGAACTTTTGCCTGTATCGGTCAGCTTGGAATTACAAGGGCGTATTTATTGGCGCCCGCAAAGGAAATTTCGGTTTACGATTATTTTCAGGTTGTGTTTGCCGCAATACTCGGATTTTTCTTCTTCGGCGATATACCCGACATATTAAGTATATTAGGCTATGTTTTAATATGCGGCTCGGGCGTTGCAATGTTCTTTTATAACACAAAAAAGTGGGGTAAACCCACTTTTTGAGCGTGTCGAAAAAGTCGACACGCTCCCCTATGGGAATGCCGCTCGCTCGAAAATCAAAGATTTTCGGACTGCACTCTATCCCCG
>DKDS01000066.1:0-1002 GCA_002451855.1 Ruminococcaceae bacterium UBA6842
AAAAATCCTGTCTCTGCTCTAAAGCAAAGACAGGATTTTTTTACTTATTAAGTATCTTGCCGAACGGTTTTTCAAGCAGTAAATCATAGCTGCTGCTTACTTTTGAACGAATACTGTTGAATAGGTTTATAACGACGTTTTCAAGCGAGGCGCAGACGAAAGGGGCGGTATGCCGTTTTTCATTATCATATAATCCGACGTGAAGCGCCTATATCAATTATAATAGCCTTCGGATAGTTCCGTATTTGCTGAAGCATCGGTATTATTGCGGCATATGCCTGCGGAAAGCAAGTGACATCGGTTATATTTACGGAATACTTAATACCGTCAAGTGAAAAATCAATAATACCTCTGTGTAAAAAGTATTCTGTGGATTTTTCGTATTTAGTTCCGAAATGAACGGGCGGTAAGCTCTATATCACAGGTTTCGTCCGTATGGCGGCGCTTCTTTGATTCAAACGTTATCGCAAACAATGTAAGGATAAAATATCTCTTATCGGAAGTTTTATCCCTCATATACGGAATGCGCTATCGGAAAGCGGTAATACTTTCCCTTATAAAACAACGATATTAAGGTTCTCTCTTCAATTTTGGGTCACGCGCAGGCGTCAACAACATTAAATCTTTATGCTCATGCCTTAGCTAATCACAGAAAGGTAAGTATGGATAAAATGAGTGAATATTACTTTAATATTTAGCGTTTCTGCAAACCGCAAAAGGGTAGAAATTGTAGTTTGACACCAATAGCTATTGGTGTCAAAATTGGTGTCAAACCTAAAAAATCAAAAAAGCATTACTTAAATAATTGTATGCTTGTCAAATAGTTTTTGGTGTCAAATATAACGGTTGGTGTCAAAATTGGTGTCAAATAGACGTTTAGGAATCTCAGTGAAAAAAAGAAAAGTACCGGAAATCCTTTTAAATAAAGGATTTCCGGTACCCTGACTTGGTTGCGGAGGCTGGACTTGAACCAACGACCTTCGGGTTATGAGCCCGACGAGC
>DKDS01000066.1:1035-24040 GCA_002451855.1 Ruminococcaceae bacterium UBA6842
CCGACGAGCTACCAGCTGCTCCACTCCGCGATATTTTTCTCTCATTTGCTACGATACTATTATACACTAAATGCCTTGAAAATGCAATACTTTTTTTTAAAAAAACTTGAAATTAAAAAAGGAAAGCACAGTGTCCGGAAAATCAATTTACCGGACGCTGTAAAATTTCAGTTAAGCACCGAATTTAGCTACATTGAGCTTAATTCCGGGACCCATCGTTGTTGCGATAACGCAGGACTTGATGTACTGACCTTTTGTTGAAGCCGGTTTAGCCTTAACAATAGCGCCCATAAGAGCGTCAAGGTTTTCCTGAAGCTTCTCAGCACCGAAAGAAACCTTGCCGATGGGGCAGTGGATGATGTTGGTTTTGTCAAGACGGTATTCAATCTTACCTGCCTTAGCTTCGGTTACTGCCTTAGCAACATCCGGAGTAACGGTTCCTGCCTTCGGAGTAGGCATAAGACCACGGGGTCCCAAAACCTTACCGAGACGACCTACAACGCCCATCATATCAGGTGTTGCGATAACAACATCAAAGTCGAGCCAGTTCTCATTCTGAATCTTTGCAACAAGCTCTTCAGCACCGACATAATCGGCACCTGCCGCCTTAGCTGCATCAGCCTTATCAGCCTTTGCGAAAACAAGAGTTCTTACTGTTTTACCGGTTCCGTTCGGAAGAACTACGGCACCGCGTACCTGCTGATCGGCATGGCGTGAGTCAACGCCTAAGCGAACATGTATTTCTACTGTTTCATCAAATTTTGCTGTGCCGGTTTTAACGGCAATCTCAACAGCTTCATCGGTATCGTAAAATTTTCCGTTTTCGATGAGCTTTGAGCCTTCAACATACTTTTTTCCGTGTTTCATTGTTTACCTCCCAATAAGTGGTTAAATCGGAATTTTCCTCCCACGAGAGAGAATTAATCGACTACTTCTACGCCCATGCTGCGAGCTGTACCGGCTATCATACTCATAGCCGTTTCAATGCTTGCCGCATTAAGGTCGGGCATCTTTGTTTCTGCGATCTTCTTCACTTGCTCTCTGGTAATCTTGGCAACCTTTGTTTTGTTAGGTGTGCCGGAAGCACTCTCAATGCCGCAAGCCTTTTTGATAAGAACAGCAGCAGGCGGAGTTTTTGTAATGAAGCTGAAAGAACGGTCTGCGTAAACAGTGATGATAACCGGAATTATAAGACCGGCATCGTTCTTTGTTCTTTCGTTAAACTCCTTGGTGAACGCCATAATATTGACGCCGTGCTGACCGAGAGCAGGTCCTACCGGCGGAGCAGGGGTAGCTTTTCCTGCCGGGATCTGCAATTTAATGTAACCTGTAATTTTCTGAGCCATTTATTTGCACCTCCATTATTCGTGGTAACCGTACCTTTCGGTACTTGGCGGAACGGTCATATTCCGTCCCTCCCACCGTGGCACATTCCCGTGCCGGGGTAACCCGTCCGATTTACGGACGATAATATGCATTTCTGCGTATTAACAAAATTAATCATCAACAGAAATCTGATCCAGTTCAAATTCAACCGGAGTTTCTCTGCCGAACATCGAGAGAACGACGCAAACGCTGTTGCTTGCGGTATCTACCGATTTAACCACACCGGTGTAACCCTCAAGCGGACCGCTTATAATCTTTACATTGTCTCCCTCGGAGTAGCCTACCTGTACGCTGTGCTTTTCAACGCCGAGTGCCACAACCTCTTCTTCAGTTAAAGGAACCGGTTTTGAAGCCGGACCCACAAATCCCGTACATCCTCTTATGTTTCTGACGACATACCAGCTGTCATCTGTAACAATCATCTTTATAAGGACATAACCCGGGAAAATCTTGCGTTCAACCTCACGCTTTTTGTCTTCGT
Organism: Ruminococcaceae bacterium UBA6842; assembly: GCA_002451855.1. GTDB lineage: Bacteria > Bacillota > Clostridia > Oscillospirales > Acutalibacteraceae > UBA737. The sequence goes on from DKDS01000066.1 coordinate 2,903, forward strand.
TTATCTCGGTTACGATTTCGGTAGGGATTTTAATATCCTGTATTAAATCCTGCATACCGCGGCTTTCGACCATTGTTGCAAGATCGCTTGCTACCTTGTTCTCATAACCCGAATAGGTATGAACAACATACCACTTAGCTTCTTGTGTTTCAGCCATTGCTTACCTCCGCCTTTACACGCCCAAAACAAGTTCGAGCAGGCGTCCGAGACCGAAATCAACCAACCATATGAACGCGCCTACAAGGACGCACATGATAAGAACGATTACGGTGTTCTTAATAACATCCTTCCAGCCGGGCCATACGATTTTTTTAACTTCGCTCTTGTAATCACGGAAGAAACGGACAATGCGTTTCATTATCGTGAGCTTTGAACCGTTTGATTCCTTGACCTCGATATAGTCGTCTATGAGCAGATAAGCGACTGCGAATGCGGTGAACGCAAAGAGCGCTATTGCCGTAACAAGTACGAACGGGGTGTAAGAAATTGCGGTAACATCGGGCAGGGGACGGGCGTCAACAAACTTATTCGGATTGCTTAACGCTATTACAAGCATATAGACAGCATCTATTATGCCGACTGCCGGTGCGAAGTAACGAAGCTTTTTCGACTTAAATGAAAGCGTACCGAAAACCGCCGAAAGCACTGTAAGCAAGAAGCAGAAAAGAATATCTGACGACTTTGCCATACGGTACTCTGTACCGGCCGCGGTAATTTTACTGCCGAAACCAAGCTGAGCGCCGACCAACGATACATCGCTGCCGGAGCTTGTGATTGTAGCAAAGCGCAGGAAGAAAAGTACAACCGAACCTATGCCTAAAACGATTGCGAGAATCTGGCAGATTCTATTTACAGTTTTCATCCGTTCGTCCCCCTACTTAGTTTCTTTGTGTAGGGTGTGCTTTCTACAGAACCTACAATACTTGTTCATTTCAAGCCTATCGGGATCGTTTTTCTTGTTTTTCATTGTGTTGTAGTTGCGTTGCTTGCATTCTGTGCAAGCGAGTGTGATTTTAACTCTCATAACGGCACCTCCCGCTTTACGGAAATATTTTTTGCTTTTACTCGGCAGGCAAAACCCGCCGTAAAAGTAAACGCCTCCCTCGGTTCGGTAATCTGCCGCGCCTGACGCCTTAGCGACAGAAAGCATTGCGCGGATATTTACCGTCAACCGGTTCTTTACAAAAAAAAAGAACCTTTCAGAGGTAATGTCATTATAACACACATTACCCCTGAGGTCAAGCACTTTTTTAGGCTTTTTTATTTGTGATAGGACGCTCCCGCGTTTATTCTGAAAGCTCGGTAGACTTGTTCTAAAAGCAGTATTCTGAAAAGCTGATGGGGGAAGGTCATTTTTGAAAACGAAAGCTTTACCGAGGAAAGCTGTTTGATTTTGTCGGAAAGTCCGTAGGAGCTGCCGATAACAAAGGTGATATTGTTTCCGATATTGATTTCTTTTTCGAGTAAATCCGCAAATTCCTCGCTTGAGTACTGCTTTCCCTCAATGCAGAGCGTTATAACAGCGCCGGATTTCGGAATTTTTTTAATTATGCTTTCCGCCTCCTTGCTGAGCGCGGCGGCTATTTCCGCGACGGAGGGCTTTTCCGACAGCTTTACGGGTTCGATTTCGGTAACGGTGAGACTGCAAAAGCCGCTCAGTCTTTTTTGATACTCGGCGGCGGCATCACGGAGATATTTTTCCTTAAGTCCCGAAACGGCTATAATGTTTATTTTTATCATACTACCGTAACTCCGTTCCCCGTAGGCGCGGCTACCGAAAGGGTATAATCCACGCCGTCCTTTGCTCCGCAATCCACAAGAGCCGCCTGCGCGCAGTTGAACGCAAGGAGCGGACTGTTGTTTTTACGGCTCAAATGCCCGAGAATGAATCTTTCTGTTCCGTTTTTCAGCAGGTTCGGCAGCTCGGCGGCACAGGCGTTGTTCGAAATATGACCGTTGTCCGAAAGAATACGCATTTTAAGGGCAGGGGGGTACGGTCCCTTTTTTAACATATCAATATCATGGTTTGACTCTATTAAAATTACATCACTGCCCGAAATTGCCGACCTTACCGAATCGGTAACTCTGCCGAGGTCGGTACATACGGATATTTTTCTGCCGTCTGCTGTTTGAACCGAATAACCGCTTGAGCCTGCGCAATCGTGCAGGGTGGGGAAACGGGTTATTCCGAAACCGCAAAGCTCTGCTTCGTTGCCCTCATTAAGAGGGAGCATTTTTGTCTCCGGCGGTATAATATCAAGGGAAACAAGCGTGTTCAATGTAGCTTCAGACGCAAGCACCGGTACTTTAATATGCTTTAAAAGGGTTTTAAGACCCCTAATGTGGTCGGTATGTTCGTGCGTGATTAAAACTGCGGAAATTTCTTCGGGACTGCCGCCGACGGCATCAAGAGCCGTCGAAACCGCGCGGAATGAAACTCCGACATCAATAAGAAGCGAGCCGCTTTCGGACGCTATGTAGGTGCTGTTTCCCGATGAACCGCTGAAAAGCGGACATATTCTTGACATTTAAAATTCCTTTCTGAAAAAACCGACATTACAGCAAAATTTCTTGATTGCATTTCGCTGTAATATCGGTTCAAATTGTTTTAATAGCTGTCACGCCTGCTTTAAAATCGGGACATTGTCGGGTACATTTACACGCTTTATATCAGCCCCGAGACCCGAGAACTTTTCAACGACATCCTCGTAGCCTCTGTCGATATGGTCAATCTCCTCAATTTCAGTTACTCCGTCAGCTACAAGTCCCGCAATTATCATTGCGGCTCCCGCGCGGAGATCTACGGCTCTTACAGGAGAGGAGTGCAGCCTTTCGACACCGGCTATAACCGCCATCTTACCGTCAACCTGTATATCCGCGCCCATTAAGGTGAGCTGCTCAACATATCTGAAGCGACTGTCCCAAACGCCCTCGGTAATTATACTTGTACCCTCGGCAATGCTTAAAAGCACCGCAATCTGGGGCTGCATATCCGTTGGGAAACCCGGGTGCGGCATAGTTTTGATATTGCATTTATGCGGGCGGCGGGTCATCTGAACCCTTACGGCCTCATCATATTCGGTCACCTTAGCGCCGGTTTCAACAAGCTTTGCTATTATTGATTCAAGGTGCTTGGGCGTTACATTGGTGACAAGTACATCGCCCCTTGTAGCGACTGCCGCCGCCATATAGGTACCCGCTTCAATCTGATCGGGAATTATGCTGTATGAGGTGCCGTGCATATGCTTGACGCCCCGTATTTTAATAACGCTTGTACCGGCGCCCATAATGTCGGCGCCCATAGAGTTAAGAAAATTCGCAAGGTCAACAATATGCGGCTCGCGGGCGGCGTTTTCTATAACCGTAAGACCGGAAGCCTTTACCGCGGCTAACATTATATTTATTGTAGCGCCCACCGAAACAACATCAAGGTATATAGAGCAGCCTGTTAAACGCTGTGCCTTGGCGTCTACCATACCGTTTTCAATGGTCATTTTAGCTCCTAAAGCCTCAAAGCCCTTAATGTGCTGGTCGATAGGCCGAACGCCGAAATCACAACCTCCGGGAGGAGCCACTCTTGCTCTCTGCATACGACCGAGCAAAGCGCCCAGAAAATAGCTTGACGCTCTCATTCCCTCAGCCATCTTTTTTGTAACGACAAAGGAGTTTACATGGCGAGGGTCAATTTCCACGCTTGATTTATTTATAGGTTTAATCTGCGCACCCAATGAATGCATAGTTTTTAAAAGTGTTGCAACATCGGATATGTTTGGTAGGTTTTCAATAAGACATGGCTCGTCTGACAGCAGAACCGCCGAAAGTATAGCGACAGCCGCGTTTTTGGCGCCGCTTATGCGAACCTCGCCTTTAAGAGCATTGCCGCCTTTAATTACGAATTTCTCCAAATAAGGCACTCCCAGTCACATAAGATTTATATATAGTTTATCCTGATAATCCGTTTCAATCCGTTGCGTATATACTAAGTAATATAAGCAACATATAGTATTATATACATAATATGCTATTTTGTCAATTTATAATTAAAAAATTGACGGATATAGGGAAAACCGTAATCCGTCAGTGAAAAAAATCTGTATTCTGTTAGTTTATTTTACCGTACAGCGGAGCGTCGCTGTCACGCTTCGGCTCACGGGACGGGTCATTAACCGACACCTGCTTCGATTGGGGTGCGCGGCGTGAATAGCCGTCTCTTCTTCTGTTGTCTCTTCGTAACGGTCTTAATTCCTTGCCCTCAATGCCTATAACGACATATCGTGCGGGACCCTCTCCGAAGGAACCCGATATAACTCCGTCAATAGACTGAACGGTGGTGTGTATTATTCGGCGCTCATATGGGTTCATAGGTTCAAGACTGCGGCATTTGCCGGTTTTTAAAACTTGGTCGGAAATACGCTTTGCAAGTCCCTTAAGAGCTTCCTCTCTCTTTTCACGGTAATTGCCTATATCAAGCGTAACCTTATAGTATCCGCCGCCGTTGCTTGCGGCAAGACCTGCAAGATACTGGAGAGAATCAAGTGTTTCGCCTCTGTGACCGATAACCACGCCGAGACCCTCGCCGTTAAGCTCTATGAGAGCGGAATTATCTTTTTCGGCAATTTTAATTTCAGTATCCTCACAGCCGAGGTTTTTAAGTATGGATTTTAAGTAAGCGATTGCTCTTCCTGCCTTCGAGTCAGGCGAAACGGAATCCGCGCTTACTGTTTCTCCGTATTCGGGAACCGATTTTTTTACGGGAGCGGCTTCCTTTGCCTTAGTTACAGGCTTTGCCTGCGGTTTTTCCTGACGGGCAGGCTGTTTATCCTCTTTCTGAGGACGGCTCTTTTTGCGTGCGGCAGGCTTTTCGTCCGGCAGCTCCACAAACACACGAACCTCTGCCATACGGCCGCCGAAAAGCCCTAAGGTTTTCTTTTTAGGGGTTGAAATTACTTCAAACTGTATATCTGCGTCTTCCGACATATTGAGGTCTGCTATGGCTTTTTCCTTTGCTTCGTCTATTGTTGAACCGAAGCCTCTTGCTTCTTTAATCAAGTTGATCCTCCTTTTGTATTTTCAGGGGTATTACTCTTCGGCAGTGCCCTTTATTTTCTTTAGCTGCGATGCTTCAAAATCACATTCCTTGTTAAGCTCTTTAAGTCTTTCGCGGGAAAGCATCTTTTGCGGTCCGTAGAACTGCTGAACGCCGACCTGAATAAGACCGCCGATAAGAGAAGAGCACGCCCAATAGAACGCAACGCCGCCCGGCAGTGTAAAGCCGATGAACAGTGAAAGCAGGGGCATAGTAAGCATCATTCCCGCCATATTGGGAGAATCGGGGTTTATCTTCTTCTGCATTACAAGCGAAATTGCGCTTGTGAGCATCTGAGCCAAAAAGGCTATTATAGGCATTATCCATATAGGCTGAGCGTCGTGGAAGATGTCAAACGAAAACTTCGGAGTCTGGGTAAGATTTATTCCGAAAAAGTTGAAATCTATGGCGCCGAGCTTATCGGCAATCTGCGGAAAATCTATTGTTCCGTTTCTTACAGCCTCGATTATCTGAAGCTCCGCACGGGCGTTGGCTGTTGTGCCGAGCTGCTTTGCCGCCTCGGATATTACAGATGAATCTATGTGTACAAGATAGGTAAGGGGAGACATAATGAGGTAGTAAATGCTCATCATAAGAACAAGGCGCAATACCATCGGCAGACAGCCGCCTGAGAGCGACACGCCCTCCTCTTGGTAAAGCTTTTGCATAGCCTCGTTATACTTTTGCTTATCGTCGCCGTATTTCTTCCTTAATTCATCAAGCTTCGGCTTTATACGGGTCTGCTGTACCGAGGATTTTTGGCTTTTAATGCTGAGCGGTATAAGCAGGACATTGATAAGCAGTGTAAACATAAAAACCGCAGCGGCAAAATTGCCGCCGAAAAGACCGGACAAAAATTCAAGCGCCCAGCCGAAAGGAATATTTATAATATTAAATAGTGTTTGCATTTATACACCGTCCATTCGTGCCGAAAACACGGCAACGGTTATTTTTTGTTTTTTGTGCGCACCCGTTTTTCGGGCACGGGGTCATATCCGCCCTTGCAAAGCGGATTGCAACGCAAAATGCGCCGCAAAGCGAGCACGGAGCCGACTATTACACCCCTTTTTTCTATCGCCTCAATAGCATAGGATGAACAGGTCGGGGTAAATCGGCAGCACGGTATCTTGCTCGGAGAAATGTTCTTTTGATAAAACCTAATTATTCGAATTAACAGCTTTTTCATCTGTCTGAGTCTTTTCCGTAACGCCGGCGTCATTAAGCAGTTTTTTCATAGACGCGGCGGCGGCAGTGCTTTTAATAGTCAGTATTTTCGTTCTTGCTACGATTACAAAGTCGTATCCGTCCTTTAAGGCAGGCAGACATTCGCGGAATGCGGCATACACAACACGCTTTGCGCGGTTGCGCTGTACGGCGCCGCCGAGCTTTTTTCCCGCTGTTATCCCAAGCCGCACACCGTAACGGTTTTTCATTACATACACAACAAAATAGGGTGAAACAAAAGCCTTGCCCTTATTGTATGCACGGCGGAAAATATAATTTTCCTTGATTTTAATTAGTTTTTTCTTCATAACTGTCTGTATCACGCCCGAAAGAAAATAATCGGGTCAGTCCCGTAAAACGGGCAACCGCAGGCTTAACGCTTATAATAACGACAGAACAGCGCCGAAACGCGTTAGTCATTATAAAAGGAAAAGCCACGGTGAAGTGGCTTTAGTATGTCAACTGCTTTCTGCCCTTAGCTCTGCGTCTTGCGAGAACCTTGCGGCCGTTGGATGTTGCCATTCTCTTTAAAAAGCCGTGCTCCTTTTTTCTGTGGAGCTTCTTAGGCTGATATGTCCTTTTCATTTGCGAAACCTCCTTGAATCAGTATGTTGGCGGTTATGCGGACCGTAATACAAAGTCCTGACAAGAAGCCATAACCTATCGAGTATAAATTATAACTCAAAGCCTGTACCTATGTCAATAAAAAGTTTTTTAAATAAGCAAAAAACTTTTATTTCGTCTCCTTTGCGGTGTATCTGAGTTCCTCGGTCACAAAGTCTGCCGTCGGATTTGCCTCAAGATAGTCAAGCAGCTTGTCCTGCGAGTCAAATACCGCAAACAGCTTTAAATTATCGGGCGATATAAAGTGCTTGAGTACAGAAGATTCAAGCTGTTTTATCAAACTGTTGTAATATCCGCAGGTGTTAAGAACAGCTATCGGCTTTGAGTGTCTGCCGAGCTGTTTAAGCGTGAAAATTTCAAAAAATTCGTCAAGCGTACCGGGTCCGCCGGGAGTAATTACAAAGGCGTCCGCCTTTGATTCCATGACTGCTTTGCGTTCGCGCATGGTTTCGGTGTATATTACTTCGTCACATTCCTCGTATATAACTCCGCCCGAAGCGAGAAATTCCGGCACTACGCCGATTATTTTGCCGCCGCCGCTTTTTACGCCCCGTGCGGCAGCACCCATAAGTCCATGCTTACCGCCGCCGAAAACAAGGGTATGACCTCTTAGAGCGAGCTTTGTCCCCAAAATCTCTACCGGCTTTATATATACACCGGCTATAACGCTGCTTGAAGCGCCGTATACGCAAATATTCATAGCACACCTGATTTGATATCTAATATTTTTCCGTTTAAGACGGCTTTTAAAAGGGTATCGCCCATATATTCAAGTTTTAACAAAAAGAAGGGCGCATTTTCTTCGAGCAAGCGAAGAAATATCTTGTCGCCCTCCCAAATAGGCAGGGAAAAGAGCCGTTCCTTTTTAACCCATTCAAGCACGCCCTCATCGCAATCCTTGATTTTTCCCGAAAAGCTGTCGGAATAAAAAATATGCATATATTCGGTTTCCCATTTGTCCGACACAAAGGTTACAATTCCACGGTACTCTGCGTCTTTAAGAGTAAGCCCCGTTTCTTCGTATACCTCACGGAGGTTACATTCCTCGGGACTTTCCTTATCCTCAAATTTACCGCCTATGCCGACCCATTTGTCACGGTTAAGGTCATTTTCCTTTTTTATGCGGTGGAGCATAAGGTAGCATCCGTCTTTTTCAATGTGGCATAGGGTAGTGTTGCGCATTATTCGTTCTCCGATGAGGAGCTTTCGTCTTCAGTCACTTCGGGGACATAGCCGTTTATATAGAATACATCCCTGTCAATATTCTTTTGGTCGAAAATATTGTTGTACTGAATTTTCTCGTACTCGTCAAGCAAATGACTGTACGGCGAAACATCGCTCCATTTATAGTAATTGTTTTCATTGTCTATATAACCCACGGTGTCTATTACGGGCAGGGTCTCCGAAAGCTTTAACAGATACTGATTATATTCCGAAAGCTTAACCCCGGCAGTCTTAAGCACAAGCGAGGAAAGATAATTTGCGCTAAGCCGGTCTATCTGCTGTTCGCCTATGTCGTAATTTGCCCATATAATGAACGGGGTAATATGGCGGCTTTGCTCCTGTTGGGGAGTAAGACCCGAAAGGCTGTCAACACCGAGCGCCTCGCATATAAACTCTGTTTCAACCGACGGCTGATGGTCGCCGAACATACAAATAACCGTAGGCTCCTTAACGGTGCTGAAATACTCAATCAGCTCTTTAAAGGCGTTGTCACTTGCCTTTACAAGCGATAGGTATTTGTTTGCTTTTATATAATTCTTTGAAACAGAGGTGGCGTAAATGCTCTCGTCGAAATTAACACAGCTTGTGGTATATCCTCCGTGATTCTGCATCGTTACATTGAACGCAAAATACGGTGTGGACTTATCCCTTTGCTCGTAATCCCTTATAAGCAGCTTATAATCGTATGAATCGCTTATATACTGACGGATGAGCATATTTTCACCCGGATATACCTCTTCAACACGCTGCTGTAAATAGTTCGGGTCGCTGCCGTTTGCCTGATATTCCCTCATAAGCGAAATATCCATTATATTTTCAAGGCTGACAAATTTGTCAAAGCCCATATATTTATAAACATCGGTGCGGTTCCAGCCTACCGCGTAATACGGATGAAGCGCGAGAGCCGAATAGCTCTGGGCTTTCAGTGTGGACACAAGCGACGCCAGCGGATTCTTAATATAAAGCATATATGCGTTGCTGCCCGACGGCAAAAACGCGGTCGTGTGGCCGGTTAAAAACTCAAATTCCGTATTTGATGTGCCGGCGCCTATTACAGGCACATATAAATTACCCTTTATGGTGTTTTTTGTGAGGCTGTGCATAAACGGCATATAATCTTCGTTTGTGGTAAGGTTTCCGAGCACTTGAAGGTCGGAAAGCGACTCGTTCATTATACAGATTATATTAGGCTTAGTATAATCATCGTCGCCTTTTGTGCTGTCGGTGTTCGAACTGTTTTTATCGACCACGCTGTTTACATAGTTTTTGATTTCATCGGGGTTATAGTTGTTCGGCTCCGACATATACAAATATTTCGTGTTGCAGAAAAAGTTAAAGGCAAAGCCGTAATTGTGGTATCCTCTTGTCTGATTCCAGAAATCGGGACGCACGCCCGCATTGGCAAAAACGCTTGTAAAATAGAAGAGTATAAGCAGCACGGATGAAAATGTGCCCGCAAACGCGCGCGAAATAACCTTTGTTAAAGTATTGTATTTAGGAGTTCTCATTTTCACGCCGAGAATTATCGTGAAAATGAATATCATAGATGCCGTCATTACCTTGTAGGTAGGGGTGTAGTTGTATGTATTCGCAACACCCGCGGCGGTTTTTATGCTCAAAAAATCCATCGGTAAAAACGGAGTGCCTCTGAAGTCCATAATATAGCTGTGGGCAACGGCAAGTCCGAAAAGTATGGGATTTACAATAAGCAGGGGAAGCCTGATACTTCCCGAAAGCGCGAAAACCAAGAAATAAAGGATTATAACAAGCAGATAATTTCCGAGAAATCCCAAATATGTCATATTGTAAATAAACACATTGTTAAGGCATTCCGTCATAGTTATCGTTACAAACGGCATAAGAAGCAAAAACAGAAGATGCCATATTTTATTAAGCAGGTCGTTCTTGATTTTTACGGTATAAGCCGCGGTCAGACCTAAAACAAATGTGCTCAGGAGAGTTGCCGCGAGGAGTATCCATTTTGCGGAAAAATCCTGCGATGTGTATGCGTTAACATCAAGAATTACGGCGATAAGCGTTATCACGCATATTGAAGCGCCTGTTATCTTCGAGCGTTTGGTTGAAGAAGCTTCAAAGTTATTTTTAAAAAATTCAGGTACAGTATTTGTAAAAAAGCCGAGAACATTGTTCCATGCTTTTCTCAAAGCCATATATCAGCATTCCTTTCAAGCATTGTGCGGGCAGAGCCCTACACGGTTTTGCTGTTGCTTTTATATTGCCGCATTATTCAGCGTACAGATTATTATACCATAATTGCAAAGACCAAAGGTCTTTTACGGCGTAAGCCGTGCCGTGCCGCAGCACGGCGGCTGTTTTGATACAATGTTTTTATACGAAAATCTCCGATTTTCTTAGCGCAGTATGCGCTTTGGCGGCGTACCACCGCCGCCAATATAAAGTTATTATACCATAAAATTATTAAATTTCAACCAAAAAATACGCCCCGTTTATCCAAAACGCCGTCGGGCGCCCGATAAACGGGGCAAAATTTTAATTTTGAGTTATCCAGACGTCAAGGTCGACATTGCCGTCGATACCGTCGATACTGCCTTTTGAGGTATATTGCCAAATATCATAGCTTCTGTCGAAATCATTAACGCAGTCGTCATATTCCGCAACCCACTTACTTACGGTTGCGTACCATCCGTCTGTCATTTTTTCGTTCCAAAATGCAGAGCGGCTTGAATATATACCCATTTTATATCCGAGAGCGTTAAGTCTCGAATTAAACTCCTGCATTATCAAAAGCAGCTCTTCATTGCTTATGGTACGCCAATCGAGACTTTTTGTATTCTCGACATCTATATAAACAGGCGAGGTTACGGTTTTGCCCGCAAGCAATCTTTGAATATGCGCGATTTCGCTGTCTATATTGTCCTTGCTTACCGCATATGTAAAGAAATATATTTTTACGGGTATGTTAAGGCGCATACATTCGTTGTAATTCCGTTCAAACTGTTTATCGTCCTGAGATTTCATATCATCTCCGAGACCGCACCGAAGTATCGCAAAATCGATTTGAGGCTTAACCCTTTCCCAATCAATCTCTCCCTGATAGTGGGATACATCGATGCCGAATTTTGGGTTTTGATTTGCCCTGATGGCGGGATTGTTTATATCGGCTTGACCGTTTGTTACATGGTAATAATCTCCGCCGCGGTTTCTTGAAAATCCTGTGTAGCCCCAGTTAATCTTACCGTTTTCAACATAGTAGCGTTTATTACCGTATTCTACAATACCCGTATATCCGGAACTGAAAATACCGCCTTCTATGTAATACCAGTCTTCATCGAGCTGGACAAGGCTTGTAAAGCCCCAGTTAATAATGCCGTTCATAACATAATAGCTTGTTCCGTAGAACTCGGAAAGTCCTGTGTAATTCCAGTTGAGCTTTCCGTTTTCCACATAATACCAAACGCCGTAATAGCAGGTAAGACCGGTATAATTCCAATTTATCGTACCGTTTTCAACATAAAAGAACTTTCCGTCATAAGCCGCAAGCCCGTTGTAATTACGGTTCAATGCGCCGTTTTCTATATAAAACCAAACTCCGCCGATTTCGGTAAGCCCCGTGCGGCTCCAATCAATAGTACCGTTCTGCACAAAATACGAAGTGCCGTAGTATTCGGTAAGCCCTCTGTACCCAGTGTTTAATGCACCGTTTTCAAAATAATACCATACACCGTTTATTTCCTTAAGACCGATAAGCTTATTGTTCATTATGCCGGCTTCTATATAGTATCTTGCTCCCATATATTCCGCAAAGCCAGTGTAGCCCCAATTAACAGTGCCGTTTTCTACATAGTACCGGGTGCCGTAGTATTCGGTAAGCCCAGTGAAATTCCATTTAAGAGCGCCGTTCTCCACATAATACCATGTTCCGTAGTAATTGGTAAGACCGGTATATCCCCAGTTGACTTCACCGTTTGTAACATAATACCAAGTGCCGTTATATTGCGTAAGCCCCGCATAATTCCAGTTGAGCTCGCCATTTTCTACATAATACCAAATTCCGCAGTAATATGTAATGCCGGTATATCCCCAGTTAAGTATTCCGTTTTCAACATAGTACCAAGTACCGTAAAAATTTGTAAGACCGGTGTATCCCCAGTTGAGCTTTCCGTTTTCAACGAAGTACCATGTGCCGTAATAGCAGGTAAGTCCTGAATAGCTCCAGTTAACAGTGCCGTTTTCAACATAGTACCATGCTCCGTCGTAAGAGGCAAGACCGGTATATCCCCAATTAAGAATACCGTTCTCCACATAATACCAGGAGCCGTAATACTCGGCAAGACCTGTGTATGAGGTGTCAGTATAGCCTTCGTCCCCGTAGTACCACACTCCGTTGCTGTCCTGTCTTAAAGAATAACTACCGGCGGCAAACGCACCGAAAGGAACAGCGGCAAGAATTAATATTACCGATAATAATACCAGCAGTGCTTTTTTCATAATTTTTCCCCTTTTTACCCATATTAAAAAAGTCCCGATACGCGTTTGTTTATCGGGACAATTATTTGGCCCGCCTGAAGGGATTCGAACCCCCGTTCTTCAGAATCGGAATCTGCTGCGTTATCCAGCTGCGCCACAGGCGGATATAATGGGGATGAATAATCATCCCCGTTTTTATTAATCTTCGTAACCGTTGGGGTTATTTTTCTGCCATCTCCATGTGTCTTCGCACATCTCGTCTATTCCGTATTTTGCGGTCCAGCCGAGGACGGTCTTTGCTTTATCTGCGTTTGCGTATACCTCATCGGGGTCGCCGGGACGGCGGGGGTCTATAACATAGGGGATTTCAACGCCTGTCGCCTTTACAAAGGCATCACGAAGCTGTAAAACGCTCGTTCCGTTGCCTGTGCCCAAGTTAAACGCCTCGCAGCCTTTATTTTTAAGAGCCCAATCGATTGCCTTGACATGGCCTACCGCAAGGTCTACCACATGAATATAATCACGGACGCCCGTTCCGTCAACAGTCTTATAATCGTTTCCGAAAACATGGAGCTTTTCAAGCTTGCCGACCGCAACCTGTGAGATATAAGGCATAAGATTGTTCGGAATACCCTTGGGGTCCTCGCCGATAAGTCCGCTTTTATGCGCGCCGATGGGGTTGAAATAGCGAAGCAACGCCACACACCACTCGTTATCTGCTGTGAACAAATCGGTAAGAATATGTTCAATGAACAGCTTGGTTCTGCCGTAAGGATTGATTGCGCCGAGGGGCATACCCTCAACAAGCGGCATTTGCGTAGCTACGCCGTAAACGGTTGCGGAGGAAGAAAATACAATTTTCTTTACATTGAATTCCGTCATAACCTCAACAAGCGAAATGGTATTGATGAGGTTGTTATCATAATACATTATAGGCTCACGGACGGATTCGCCCACAGCCTTGAGACCCGCAAAATGTATGACTGCTTCAATCTTGTTTTCGCTGAAAATCTTTCTTAAGGCTTCCTTGTTCCGTACATCCTCTTTGTAGAACTTTACGGGCTTCCCGGTGATTTTTTCAACACGCTCAAGCGATTTGCTGTTGCTGTTATCAAGATTGTCTATAACAACAACATCGTAACCCGCATTCTGCATTTCAATACAGGTATGGCTTCCTATGAATCCGGCACCGCCGGTAATAAGTATGGACATAACTATCCCTCCGTTAAAAAGCAAATAACTAAAACCTACATAACGGTCTGACCGACCTTGTTAATGATATAACAAAACGGGGTTTTTGTCAAGGAAAAAGCTATTATTAAATAACATAACAGAGCATATCAAACGATATGCTCTGTCTCATAATTTTTATTGAATTAAGCCTTGTTGACCGAACCGAAAAGCTCCATCTTTTCTTTAACGGTGTCTTTGATTGCCTGAGCACCGTCAGCAAGAAGCTTTCTCGGGTCAAAGCCCTTGCCCTCGAGGTCCTTGCCGGCTTCAATGTATTTGCGTGTAGCCGCCGCAAAGGCGAGCTGGCACTCTGTATTAACATTGATTTTTGAAACGCCGAGTGAAATAGCCTTTTTAATCATATCGGCAGGAATACCGGTGCCGCCGTGAAGAACGAGGGGCATAGTGCCTGTAAGCTCTTGAATTTCAGCTAAGGTATCGAAACGAAGACCTGTCCAGTTTGCGGGATATTTACCGTGAATATTGCCTATACCTGCCGCTAACATTGTAACGCCCAAATCAGCAATCATTTTGCATTCCTTCGGGTCGGCAACCTCGCCGCCGCCGATAACGCCGTCTTCCTCGCCGCCGATAGCGCCTACCTCGGCTTCAAGAGAGAGACCTAACTTATTGCAGGTTTCAACAAGCTCTTTGGTTTTGGCAATGTTTTCCTCAATCGGGTAATGCGAGCCGTCGAACATTATTGAAGAAAATCCGGCTTCTATGCACTTCTTAGCACCTTCGTATGAGCCGTGATCAAGGTGAAGAGCTACCGGAACGGTAATCTTCATTTCCTCTAACATTCCGTTTACCATACCGACTACGGTTTTATAACCGCACATATATTTTCCGGCACCCTCGGATACGCCGAGGATAACAGGCGACTTAAGCTCTTCGGCAGTCTGAAGAATAGCCTTTGTCCATTCAAGGTTATTGATGTTGAACTGACCGACGGCATATTTGCCCGCCTTTGCCTTTGTAAGCATTTCCTTTGCAGATACTAACATAACGATTCCTCCGTTGTTAAAAAATTATCTATCTCTATTTTATACCAAAGCTTTGATAAAATCAAGTATTTATTTACCGGGATCCTCGTTTATTACCTCGGGCGGCAATTCAAGCAGTGCGGGGTTCTTGAGGTATTTGCTGATTTTCCTGAAAGCAAGGGCAAAATAACTGCCCGAGCAGATGCGTTCGTCCATAACAACTCCGAGCGGCATACATCTTTCAAACACAATTTCACCGTTTTTGCGCTTCGGGACCTCACGCAGGTTGCCGAGCGTTATAAACACGCTCGTAGTACCGAATTCATAACAGTGATGATATATGTGGTTTGTTCTTATAGAAGCAAGATTTGATATGCACAGGCTGTTGTGGAAAGGGGACATATCAATTACCTTTTTCGGCAAAAGACCGTGCTTATCCATAAACTTAAAAATACCTACGCCTACCCGAAGCACACCGGGCGCCCCCAAAAGAATTTTTATCATTTTTTCGGTGCCGTTCTTTTCGGGAACGTTGCGGTTTTCCGAAACATACTCGTTTATTTTATTGTTGACATCGAATATGGTGTCGGACATATTAAAGTACATTTTAGACATAGTGCCGTTGTCCATTTCGCCCGATTTAAGTACAACCATAGCCACCGCAAACTCATTTCTCGCATACGGCTTGCAGTTCATAATAAAGCGGTTTAAAAGGGGAAATTCCGCCGCTGTTCTGAGATACGCGGCAATAATAACCCCCAAATGGCTTATTGCGATGCCCTGCTTGCGTTTTTCGTTAAGGTATTCCTGAATAGGGTCGTAGGGGATATTAAGTGTGACCATATTCATTGAATCGACCCTTTTGTTCATTACATACGCCGCAACGGTGTACATCGGGTCGGTATTTCTAAGGCGTTTCCCGTCTGCTCTCATCTCAAACTCCGTTCTGTCCTTTAAAGAACAAAAAATTCCCCAAGGGACTGTGGTAAATAGCACTTCGTAAATGATACCACAATTCTCGGGGAATTACAATACTTTTTTAACAGTTTGTGAACATTGCTATGTTTCCGGCTGCTGGTTGCCCGTCGTTATATCCTTTTTGATTTTTTCCTTTTTCCGTTTTGCCTTGGCGGACCTTGACGGAAGTATATACGCGAACGGGTAGGCAACGGCGCAAACTGCCAGACCGGCTATAATATCGACTGCGGAATGCTGCTTTAAAAATACCGTCGATATGCTTATAAGTACGGTTGAAATGACAATGGGAATTTGCAGCGACGGCTTCAAAAGCGGCTTGCATTGCCATGTTGTGAACAGCACCGCAAACGAGCCGATAACATGAAGCGAGGGACATACATTGGTATTGGTGTCGAAATTATACAGCTTTTTTACTATGTCCACAAATATATTATCACGCAAAAACTCTGTCGGACGCAGCTCCTGCTTATTCGGATACACTATGTAAATTATCGTAGTTATTGTGTAGGTGATAATTATAAAATACATCAGCTTTTTGAATGCGGGGACATCAAAAAGAAGCGTATAAATGTGTATTCCGGCAAGAAAAACAAACCAAAAATAATAGGGAATAACAAAGTATTCGCAAAAGGGTATTTTACTGTCAAAGGCGATTTCAACAGTATGATAGGAAAGCTTAAGTCCGCGCTCAAGCAGCAAAAAGGCCAGCCCGTAGACCGGCCAGTAAAGAAGCAAAAGTAAATGCTTAAACTCGGGGGAGCGGATATTCCCCGGTCTTAATTTTCTGTAATCTACCATATGCACACTCTAAATCCTGCCGTATTTCAAGTTTTTAGGCAATGTATTAATTTTGTTTCGCGGGCGTGACAGGTTTGAACCCTGCCGCACTAAGCACATATTCATATATATACTCGGTTGCGTTGCCCGAAAATTCCTCGGACAGGGTTTCGGAAATACTTTTAAGCCTGTCGGGATTTTCAAGATAATCGCAGACTGCGTCGCACAGCTCAAGGTCGGTGTCGCGCATATCCGCACAGCCGTTATTCAAAAAGAATTCGATATTCCGTGTTTCACAGCCGGGAACCGCGTTTATAAACAGCATCGGGAGTGCCTTGATTGCGGCTTCGGTAGTGCTTAGTCCCCCCGGCTTTGTAAGAATAAGATCCGCGGCGTCCATATAAAGAGGCATTTTGTTTGTAAAGCCTATTACATGGCAATTTTCAGGCAGTTGTTTTTTTGTAAGCAGCTTAAAAAGCCTTACATTGCTTCCGCAGATTATTACAAGCGTTGCGTCGGGCGGAAGATATTCCGGCAATTCCTCCGCAAGCGATTTTATGGGTCCGCAGCCCATACTTCCGCACATAAGCAGTACGGTTTTTCGATTTTCCGGCAGAGCAAGAGCGCGTCTGGCGGCTTTTTTTTCGGTTTTCGTGTAAAATGCCTCTCTTACGGGTATGCCCGACGGAACAAGCTTTGATACGGGAAGACCGTTTTCGGCAAATTCCTCAATCAGCCTTTTATGCGGAATAAAGTACGCGTCCATAGAGGTCTGATTGACCCCCGGTGAGCAGGTATAATCCGTAGCCACAAAGTAGCTCGGCAGCGATACCCTGCACCTGCGTTTAAGCTCCGTTACCATCATAGCCGAAAAAACATGGGTGCAGATGATTGCGTCATAGCTGTTTTCCGCCAAAAATTCCGAAAGGGAATCGCACCCCTTGGTGACAAGCTCATATATTAAGGACTCATCGCCGTTTTTCGGGGGATGGTTTTCCTCAAAACGGTAGCTCACTCCAAAGAGCTTCGGCAGTCTTCTGTATATAAATACATGACCCTTGCTTATAAGCTTTGATTTTTCGGGCGACCAGAAAGAAAGGGCATCTTTTATATCGCAATCGGCGTTTTGTTTAATAAATTGTTCCTTTATAGCTTTTGCGGCGGAGTTGTGACCCTCGCCGGTGTTACAGGACAGTATCAGCAAGCGCACGGTTGGCTTTTTCCTCCCTTTTAAGAAGTCGTTTTTTAAGCTTTATCAAATGCGGTCGGTTATACCGCTGTATAAGAATAAACGGTGTGTTCAAAATAATAAAGACCGCTACAAGCAGTATACCTATATAGTTTTTCCAAATAAAGTAAATACCAAATGACAGCACGCTTAAGCAGCAGTGTATACATTCGGCTACGCAGGTTTCCTTTATGAGCGCGCCCACACTTTCGCCGGTCGCGCCGTATGATATTTTTTTAGGCAGCATATCGCGCATAACGCGGCTCATATCCGGAAGCTTTTCTTTCCATTTTTTTATACCTATGCGGTCATATATCTTCCCGTTTTTTTCGAAACCCATAGGTTTGTACGGGAATTTTTCTTCATTGAACCAGCAACGGGGCAGGGATTCGCCGATATAATGGGCAAGAATTCCGATGACAGCCACATAAACCACACTTATCAGAAATTTCATTGGTCCACCGTTCCGTTAATATTAGGCCGGCTGATAACCCCGTAACAGATTATCCGACCGACCCTAATATGATAACATAAAACTTCCGCAGTATCAATAAATATTTTTTAACATTTTTTTCTCAGCCGATATTCTTTTTAATTGCGTGATAAAAAGAGCTTGCGGAGTTAAAGCCGCAGGCAAGAGCCGCCGACTGAACGGTTTCGCCGTTTAAAAGAAGCTCGTACACCCTTTCTATGCGGTATTTCAGTATATATTGGTGGGGAGTGTAATTGTAATTCCTTTTAAACGCCCTTATAAAATAGCTTTCAGAATACCCGAATTGCTTTGCGAGCATCGGAATGGATATTGTTTCTCTGTAATGCTGATGAATGTAATTGAGTATTTCCGAAAAATTAATACGCAGCTTATCCGACGACATACTGTAATTCTTTTTAACAAGCGCCGTAAGCAGATTGTCCAACAGATTGGAATATACATAGGGAGCGATATTGCCGCCTGCGTCCGGCGAATTTGAAAACTTCTTTATTTCGTCAAAGAAATAAAACGCGAGCGGACAGGAATCAAGAAATACCGGCACATCGTTCAAAAGCGCCTCCGGGTACTTCGTATTAAAGTGAATGTGCTTGTATTCCCATATGTCTTTTTCGTCGACCCTGTATTCGTGCAGCAGCCGACAGTCAACAAGCATAACGGAGCCGGGGAGCAGAAGATACTCCTTTTCGTTATATGTGACATGAGCCTGACCGCTCACCGTGAGAATTAATTGGTAATCGTTACGGTCCTTTCTGCGCGTAATATGTCCGCCGCCTACCGTGTAATGAGCCGCGGCATTAAGGTTAAAGAGAGCGGAACCGTTATATACATTGTCGGGCAGATTTACAAGAGAAATATTATGGTTCGGAACAGGTATTTTCGTTTGCGAAAGCACTGCTGAAACGGTATTCGGAATCTTTCCCGCCATATAAAAAATGTCCTTATAACTGTAAACTATTTTGATGTCCGTCTGAAATCCCACCTAAAATACATTTTTTTCGTCACTCAAAAATTATGAAAAATCGTAATTTTTTTATAAATTCGTGCAAAAAGCCGAATAACGCCTATATCTATATCCATTATACATAAAACTTTTTATAAAATCAACTTGTTTTTTAATCTAAGCATAATAATTATACGAAATTTGACAAAAAAGACAACTAATGGAAAATTTGCGGAATTGAGGTCAGTTTTTTTGACTAATTAGTAAATTATTCGAATAGACAACAGACAACTTAATGTGTAAAATAAAAATGTATCGTTGGATACTTGTGTAAATTGCCGAATATGGTGTTCGTCCGTACGGGCAATTCTCTACAAAAAACCGAAAGGAATGATATTATGTTTTCTGCCAAAAAAGCGGTATGCGTAATACTTGCGGCTTTACTGTGCGCAACGGCGGCAGGGTGCGGAGGCGACAGCGGTTCTTCAAAGAAAAAGAAGAAAAAGATTATTGTAATTCAGAATTCCGATTCGTCTCAAACCGATACTACGGATTCTTCGGACTCTTCCGACTTTTCGGATGACGATTCGTTAAGCTCTGAAGAAAAGATACGCCGCTCACTGTATGTTCCCTCGGCTGAAGATGAGGAGTACAAGGATGTAATCGAACCCGAATACAAGATTAAGGCGGTATCGTGGGACGGACCTGCCGGTTATACGGTCGTGTACCCCGAAGGCTCAGGTTATCTTAAGAATGCGGCGAAGCGCCTTGCGGAATATTTTAAAACAAATTGCGGGGTCGAGCTTAATGTTGTAAGCGACTCGGCGGCTGAAACTTCAAAAGAAATACTCGTAGGCAATACAAACCGCAGAACCTCCTCGCTTTCTGCCGATGAATATGCCGTAACCTTAAGCGGAAACAAATTGATTTTCGAGGGCGGACATTATTTAGGTGCGGTAAAAGCGGCGACATGGTTCAGGAGCTTTACATATAAAAAGGGCGAGGTAAACGCTCTTACGGGAAAATTTGATTTCGAGCCTACTAAGGACGGCTATGAATATGTATGGGGCGACGAGTTCGACGGCGACACGCTTGACAGCACAAAGTGGACGCTGACATCTCATATGACCGGTACCTCGGCGCTCAAGCTTTCCGACGATCCGCAGATACTTAATGTATCCGAAGGCAGATTGAAGCTTACCTCACGCCATTGGTTTGACCCTGACGATAAGAATGTTGTTTACGGCGTTCCTTATACGGTAATGTCAAAGCTTCATATGAACTTCCAGTACGGCTACCTTGAAATGCGCGCCAGAATTCCGAGTAAAAACGGAGCGTGGCCGTCGCTTTGGATATCCGGCGAAACTGCTGAGGCTACCAATAAGGACACACCGGCGGGACTTAAGCAAAATATTTACGATACAAAGTTCTTTGCGGAAATTGATATTTTCGAAATATTCTCTTCCGAAATAGCGGATACGCTTGTTCCTAATATACACAAATGGTATATGAAGGGGTATAAATCTCCCGACGGAAAATCCCATGTTGAGTATAACAATACAAACGGCAGGGTTTCGGGCAGATACAGAGCGGATGACGGAACAGAGTTCACCGAGAACTACCACCTTATCGGATGCAAGTTTACCGAGAATGATATAACAATGTATTACGACGGTAAAGAATACTGCACCTTTAATTTGAATGAAAGTATTGACGACGATCCCGATATGAACGATTTCAGGAATCCTCTCTTTATAATGATAAACAATCATATTAAGGAGAAGGATGTTGAATATAACAAATCGACTTTCCCGTTTGAGTACTATATAGACTACATAAGACTATATCAGAAACCGGGCGAGGGAGGACTTTGGGTTGATGACAATACCTGAGTGT
>DKDS01000065.1:0-13189 GCA_002451855.1 Ruminococcaceae bacterium UBA6842
GGTTTCGGTAACGGATATATTAACCGAAAGCGATCCGGACAGTTCCGACTCTATGGATGATTGGGGCAAATGGAAAATTTAATATTGAATTCCGCTTTGGCGTTCGTAGCAAAATTCGTGGTTTGCCGCGGAGCAATAAAGCTGTTTTCAAAAGACTTTGGTCTAAAACGGAGATTACAGCAGAAATGTTTTCAAAAATTAAACACAACTGCAAATTTCCGACCGATTTGAAGGTATGGGTCCTTGGAGAGGGACAGAAAAAAATACAACTTTATTATACAAGGAATGAATAAACTATGAAAATTAAAAATCAATATAAGTTTTTATCGTTGGTTTTTTCACTCACATTGGTTGTTTCGGCGCTTGGTATAGGTTTGCCCACGTCGGCAGCGGATACGGCTGTTAATACAATAACAACTGTTACCGAAAAGCCGAAAACTATGTATACTTTTGATAAGTATATGACGAACGGAAATAATCTTAAAGATTCTTTTGGCGATGTAAGTTTTTGGCAGGACGGTAAGGTTACGGATGTCGTAAGTAACTATATTAGTGCCGGTTTACAAGCTAAATGGACAAATTGTGACGTTCGGGAAGACAGCGGCATCGTATTATCAAAGGACAGCGGCAGCATTACTGATACTAACAATGATACGGAGCAAACAACCAGCTATTGGCGTTTATGTTTTAAAATTAACGGAGCCTTAAATAATCCTACGGGGTTCCTTATTAACTTTCACAAAAGCGGCGAAGCTAACAGATCACAGCATTATGCTGTTTTTGCCTCAGACACATATGAAAATTTAGAGAAAAACAAAATTATTGAGATTAAAGATACGAATGGCTTTGGAGATTATATTGATGTAGAAACTTTAAAGCTCACCGGCATAAAGTATGTTGAAGTAAGAATTTATCATAGAGCTATGAATGATAAATCATGGGCCGTTATGGGTCAGCATATCAATGAACTCGGATTTTTCGGCGGAACAGTTGAAACCGATAACTCTGTAATAACAAAACACGAATCTTATTCTTCACTGGATGATGTTAAAACTCAAATAGATGCGCTTGAAACAAATCGGCTTGCAGAACAGACTTACGAAACTTCAAAATTCTAT
This sequence comes from Ruminococcaceae bacterium UBA6842, assembly GCA_002451855.1. GTDB lineage: Bacteria > Bacillota > Clostridia > Oscillospirales > Acutalibacteraceae > UBA737. Next base: position 1,119 of record DKDS01000065.1, read on the forward strand.
ATTGATAATACTAATCAGGGAACTGAACAAATTTCAAGTTGGGCCGACGATTTTTTCTCCAAGGATATTAAAACGAGCAGTGATTCGGGTGCCATATCCAGATGGCATAATGCAAAAACTGTTGATAATTGCCGGACAACGACAATGCTAAATGATATCTTCCAAACATCGGCTTACCGTGAGTTAGTTGTTGACTTAAATGCAACAATCAGCAATCCTGAAAAATTTGTTTTTTCTTTCAATTATGACGGAAGAGCTTCAAAGCATTATGCTGTATATATGTCTGATACGAGGGATGGTCTTTATGATGATGCAAACAAAGTAGCTGAAGTTTATGATGCCTCGCGTGACAGAAAGGGAGATTTGATTGATCTCAGCAGCTTAAAGGATAAGGTTGTTTCATATGTAAGTATCCGCATTTATAATTTTGGAAACGAAAGCTCCGTAGGTTGTAAAGCACAGTACATATCACATATCGGTCTTTACGGCGGAACAGTTGTCGGAGATGTTAACGGCAACGGAACCGTAAACACGGATGATGTAAATGCATTAAGGACATATCTTCTTACCAATACTGCGGTAGAAGGCTATGTATACGATGTTAACTCAGACGGCAAAGAAAACATATGCGATTTGGTATATGTAAACGATTTTATTAAATAAACCGCAACACCTAAATACTGACTCGGGCAGGGCCGCGGAATCGGGTTTCTCGGTTCTGCCCGTTTAAAATTCAAGCACAAAATATAACGGAGAGAATAATGAAGATCACAAACATAAAAGTTGAAGGGGTTAAAAACCCTGTCGGAGTTGACGAGAAAAAACCGGTTTTTTCCTGGCAGATTTCGGGAAACGGAATAGATGTTTTTCAGGAAAGCTACCGCATAATTGTAACCAAAAACGGCGATTTTTCAGGTGAAATAGTATGGGACAGCAAGACGGTTAAGTCCGCTGATACGATATGCGTTGAATACGGCGGAAAACCGCTTTGCTCCGATACGCAGTATACCTTTAAGATATTTGCGGTTATAAACGGAAAGCTTACCGAATCGGAGGCCGCAAGCTTTACAACGGGTCTTTTAAATACCGAAATGCCGGGTTGTTGGCTTACAACCGAAAAAAAGGGAAGAACCGACCCCGAAAACTGTGCTTTTGTAAGAAAAAGCTTTAAGGTTTCGGAAATTCGATACGCTACGCTTTTTGTTTGTTCATATGGCTGGTATGAGGTGTTTTTAAACGGTGCAAAGCCGGATGACCGCATACTTTCACCTTCAAAAGGCTCTTATGATTCGTTGATGTTTTACGAGGCATATGATATTACGAATCTGTTAAAAAATGATCTTAACACGGTCTCGCTTATATTGGGCGACGGCTATAATAATAACGCAAATATTTATATGGGAAGATTTAAAGGGGCAAAGCGCTTTAAGGCTTGCATAAATCTCCACAAAACGGACGGAACGGTAGAAACGGTTGCAACAGACGGCACATGGAAATTTACATTAGATACGCCGTGGATTAAAAATAATATTTACAACGGCGAAATATACGACGCCACCCGCGAGATTAAGGGTTGGCAAAACACTGATTTTGATGATTCAAAATGGAATTTAATGCCTGTATCGCCGATTAAGGAAAAGTCAAGACTTTACTGCGATATAGGACCTTATATAAAAATTACGGAAACGAGAAAGCCTGAAAAAATATACGATTGTAAGGATGGAAGATATATACTTGATTTCGGGCAGAATATGTCCGGATTTATACGCATTTCATTAAGCGGGAAACGCGGAAATGCAATAAGAATAAAAACTGCGGAAGAAATTAAAATTGACAAAAACGACCGCGAACTGGAGTTTATTACAAACAGGGGAGCGGCTTCAACGGATACTTATATAATGAGCGGTGAGGGTACGGAAACCTATAATCCTCACTTTACATATCACGGTTTCAGATATACCGAAATATGCGGGCTCGATAAAAGACCGAGCGGAGAAGAAATTACAGCCTGTGCAGTGCATACTGATTTTGAGGGGTATGTAAGCTTTAAAACAGATAACGAAATGATAAACCGAATACATTCTAATGCTATTTGGTCTGTTCGTTCAAACAGTATGTCCTTTCCGTCTGACTGTGCGGCTCGCGATGAGAGAACTCCTTGTTCTATGGATTTATATTGCTATTTAAAATCGGCAATGTATATGTTAGCGCCAAGCTCTTATTACCCGCGTTACTTAAAAACCAATGATATTGAAAAAATAAAAAAAGGAAAAATCAATATGACATGGAGCGGATGTTTAATTGCGCTTCCTTTGTATTTTTACCGTTATTACGGTAACTCCGTGTTTATTAAAAGATACTACAATAAACTGAAACGGCTGTATATTGAATATTTGTCTCAGTGCGGGGAAACTGTGCCGTCCGGCACATTCGGAGACTGGTGTGCGCCTAACGATTACGGAAATTATCTCACCTCATTTTCTTCGGTAAGCGAAACGGAGTATCACCTAAAATTTTTAACTGCCGAAATGATGGCTGATATGGCGAAGGTTTTAAGGAAAAGAAATGAAGCGGCGTATTTTGAGTCTGTTGCAAAAAAGACTGCGGAAAAATATATGCAATGCTTTTATGATAGAAAAAAATTCACTTTTTCTAACGGAAAGCAAGCTCCTAATCTTTATGCGTTGGCAAACAGATTTCTTTCCGATAACGAGGAAAAAAACACTGCCGCAAAGTTTATAAAATCAATTCTGGAAAAAGGAAATCGCTTGGATCTCGGAATTTACGGAATAGGCTATCTGGTTGAAGAACTTGGCAGATTAGGCGCGGCGGATACAGCGCTTGACTGTTTTATAAATCCGGAGTACCCGAGTTTTGCTAATCAAATAGCAAAGGGCGCAACTACTCTTTGGGAGCAGTGGTGCGGAAAGGGCGATATGTCATCGCACAATCACGCAATGTTCGCAGGTGCGGTAAGCGGATTTTACACAACGCTTGCTGGTGTGACGGCGGCCGATAACGGATTTAAGAAATTTAAAATTAAACCTGTGCTTTCGCGGTATATAAAAAAGCTTGATTTCTCTTTTTATACGGTTAACGGTAAATTTGAATTGCATTACCGAATTAAAGACGGCAATTTTATTCTAGAGATTTTAATACCGTGTAATTGCCGCGCCGATGTGACTTTGCCGAACGGAGAAGAAAAAAATATCGGAAACGGACGGTACAGTTTTGGCTGCCCCCTTGAAAAAGCAAAAATATAATTATTAAAGAGTGCTGTTTTGACAACGGCGGAAAGGATAAAAAATGAAATTCGGACATTTTAATGACGAGGCTAAAGAGTATGTAATAGAAACCCCAAATACCCCTTACCCGTGGATAAACTACCTCGGATACAAGGACTTTTTTACAATGATTTCAAATACGGGCGGAGGTTACAGCTTTTACAAGGACGCAAAGCTCAGAAGAATAACCCGTTTCCGTTACAATAATGTTCCTATGGACGACGGCGGAAAGTATTTTTACATTAAAGACGGTGATACTGTATGGAATCCGGGTTATAAGCCTACAAAAACTCCGCTTGATAAGTATGAATGCCGTCACGGTATGGGGTATACAGTTATTCACGGCGAAAAAAACGGCGTTTCGGCAGACTGTACTTATTTTGTTCCGCTTAACACCGCATGTGAAATACACAAGGTTGTAATTACCAACAATACAGACCGTAAAAAGAATTTAAAATTACATTCGTTTTTAGAGTTTTGTCTTTGGGACGGACTTGACGATCAGACTAATTTTCAGCGCAATCTTTCCGTCGGAGAGGTTGAGGTTGAGGGAAATGTTATATATCACAAAACCGAATACCGTGAGCGCCGCAACCACTATGCTTTTTACAGTGTAAACGCGGATATATCGGGCTTTGATACCGATCGTGAAGATTTCCTCGGAATTTATAACGGCTTTGACCGTCCGGCAACGGTTTTCGATACAGCTCCGTCAAATTCTATTGCAGTGGGTTGGGCGCCGGTGGCTTCCCATTGTATTAATGTTGCCTTAGACGCAGGGGAAACCAAAAGCTTTGTTTTTGTACTCGGCTATATTGAAAACGAGCAGGACAAAAAATGGACTGCGCTTAATGTTATCAATAAGGAAAAGGCATATAAAATGATTGCCGAATTTGACACCGCCGAAAAAGCCGACGCTGCGCTTGACGAGTTAAAGGCTTACTGGAGCGAGCTGCTTAAAACCTTTACAATTAAGAGTAACGACGAAAAGCTTGACCGTATGGTTAATATATGGAATCAGTATCAGACAATGATTACCTTTAATATGTCCCGCAGCGCCTCGTATTTTGAAAGCGGAATAGGCAGAGGAATGGGCTTCAGAGACAGCAATCAGGATCTGCTTGGATTTGTGCATCTCGATCCCGTAAGGGCAAGGGAAAGACTTATAGATCTTGCCTCAACGCTTATGGCGGACGGCGACGCATATCACCAGTATCAGCCCCTTACAAAAAAAGGCAATGCTGAAAGAGGCGGTAATTTCGGTGACGATCCGATGTGGCTTGTGGGTTCTGTTGTGGCGTATCTTAAAGAGACCGGAGACACCTCAATATTGGAGGAAAGCGTGCCGTTTGATAATAACGAAGCCTTGGCAGATACTATGTTTGAACATTTAAAACGCGCTTTTTACCATGTTGTTAATAACCGTGGACCTCACGGTCTGCCGCTTATAGGCAGAGCTGATTGGAACGATACACTGACTCTTAACTGCCTTTCGAACACACCCGGAGAAAAATTCCAATTTACCGAAAATACAGATTGCAAAACCGCTGAAAGCTTAATGATTGCCGGTCAGTTTATTTATTACGGCAGAGATTTTGTGAAAATATGCGAAATTGAGGGAAAAAATGACGAGGCAAAAGCTGCCGTAGCTTACATTTACGATATGGAGCAGGCTGTTATAAACCACGGTTGGGACGGTGAGTGGTATTTAAGAGCATACGACCACAAGAGCCGCCCGTTAGGCTCGCATAAATGCGAGGACGGAAAAATATTTATTGAGTCTCAGGCTTGGTGCTCTATGGCTCAGGTAGGAAAAGAAGAGAATATGCCGCTAAAAGCACTTGACAGTGCGTGGAAATACCTTGAAACACCTTACGGCTTTGTGCTTTTGGATCCTCCGTACAGAAAATTTGACCCCGAAATAGGGGAAATAGGGTCGTTTTTGCCGGGATATAAGGAAAACGGCGGTGTGTTTTGCCATAATAATCCGTGGCTTGTATGCTCAGAAGCAATAGCGCGCCGCGGCGACAAGGCTTTTGAAATATACAAGAAAACCGCGCCTGCATATATAGAGGATATAAGTGAAATTCACAGGCTTGAGCCTTATGTATATGCCCAAATGGTGGCAGGTAAGCCAGAATATGCCAAAAAGCCGGGCGAGGCTAAAAACTCATTCCTTACAGGCACGGCGGCGTGGAATTTTGTTGCGGTGTCCCAGTTTATTCTGGGCATAAGACCCGATTATGACGGGCTTATAATCGACCCGTGCTGCAACCATAATATGGAATTTACCGTAACGCGCAAATTCCGCGGAAATACATTTATAATAAACGTTAAAAACCCAAATAATGTTTGTTGCGGAGTTTCAAAAATGACAGTTGACGGCAAAACGGTAAACGGCAATCTTTTAAAGCCGACTGCCGCGGGGGATACACACATTGTTGATGTAGTTTTGGGGGAATAAAGCTTGAAAATACTTAATTTCGGTTCTTCTAATATAGATTATGTTTATAATGTCAGCGAATTTGTAAGAGCAGGGGAAACGATATCGGCGCTGTCAACCTCCGAGCATCCGGGTGGCAAGGGCTTAAATCAGGCGGTTGCCGCCGCAAGAGCGGGCGGAAATGTGTTTTTTGCTGGAAATATAGGCGAGGACGGGCTGTTCTTAAAGGAGCTGCTTGAAAGCAGCGGAGCCGACGCAAAATATCTTAAAATAAACAAGGCAAGAACCGGTAACGCTATTATCCAGATAGATAGAGACGGGGAAAACTGCATAATAGTTTCCGCGGGCGCAAACGCACTGCTTGACGAGGCTTATATAAAAAGTGTAACGGCTGATTTTGCGCGCGGCGATATTTGTATGCTGCAAAACGAGACTCCGTGCACAGACTTTATAATAAAGCAGGCTAAGGCGTGCGGAATGACGGTTATATGGAATCCCTCGCCTATGAATGAAAAGATTACGGATAACGCGATAGGAATGTGCGATTACATTATTGTAAACAAAACCGAGGGCAGAGCACTTACAGGCAAAGAAAAGTCTGAGGATATTTTAAATGCGCTGCTTAAAAAATATCCGCACACAAAAACAGTGCTTACCTTAGGAAAAAACGGCAGTATTTACAGCGACGGTACAGATACTGTAATGCAACCGTCGTTTAAAGCCAATCCCGTTGATACCACGGGTGCAGGCGATACCTTTACCGGGTATTTCGCCGCAATGATAAGCAAGGGAAAAACTGCTGCCGAAGCTTTGAAAACAGCTTCTGCCGCTGCGGCATTAGCTATCGAAAAGCAGGGAGCAGCAAGTTCTATTCCCGTGCTTGCAGATGTTATAAAGAAAACGGAAAGGGGTATCTGATATGAAAAAAGAACAGTTTTTAAAAAATTTATTACCGCCCGAAGGCAATGTGGACGTGGTGCTTGATACAGACACATATAACGAGGTCGATGATCAGTTTGCAATAGCATATATGCTGAACTCACCCGAATTAAACCCGGTGGCAATATATGCCGCCCCGTTTTTCAACGATAAGAGCACGGGACCAGAAGACGGTATGGAAAAGAGCTATGATGAAATTTTCCATGTATTAAAGCTTGCTGAACGCACCGATATGAATGATAAGGTTTATAAGGGCAGCCACAAATATTTAAAGGATGAAAAAACGCCGGTTGTTTCACCTGCAGCGGAGCATCTTTGCAAGACAGCAATGAATTATTCACCCGAAAAACCGCTTTATGTAGTCGCTATCGCCGCTATAACAAATATAGCGTCGGCGTTGCTTATGAAACCGGAGATTAAAGAGAATATAGTCGTAGTGTGGCTTGGCGGACACGCCTGGCATTTTAACGATGTATATGAATTTAATATGAAGCAGGATATTGCCGCGGCGCGTGTTGTAATGGGCAGCGGTGTGCCGTTTGTTCAGTTGCCGTGCGAAGGCTGTGTGAGTGAATTCAAAATAAGCAAGCCTGAAATTCTTCATTGGCTTTCAGGTAAAAATCCGCTTGCCGATTATCTTGGTGATTATGCTATTGCCATATCCGACGATCATGTGGCGCATCTTCCGTGGGCAAGAACAATTTGGGATGTAACGGCGATAGGCTGGCTGCTTAATAAAAACGGCAGATATATGCACGGGCGCATTGAAAATGTTAAGCTCCCCGGCTATGACGGCGTATATCACGATTGCGAAGAGGAAATCCCTATGTGTTATGTGGACAGGATTTATCGAAATCCGCTTATGGGTGATTTAATAAACAAACTAACCAAATAAAGGCTGAGTGGTAAAATATGAAAGAAACAGTTAAATTGGGAATTATCGGTCTTGGCTCACGCGGAAAATGTATGCTTAAAAATCCCATAATTCCAATGCTTGAAAACGGAATTGAAATAATTGCGGTTTGTGATCCGCTTGAGGACAGAGTAAAGCTTGCGGCTGACAGAATCGAAAACGCCGGCTTTGCCCGTCCAAAAGAAATAACAGATTATAAAGAACTGCTTGCAATAGACGAAATTGACGCTGTATATATTTCTGTATCGTGGGAAACTCATGTTGAGGTTGCCATTGATGCGATGAAGGCAGGCAAATATGTAGGACTTGAGGCAGGCGGAGCATATTCGGTCGATGATTGTTATAAGCTTGTCAGAGCATATGAGGAAACAGGCACGGAGCTCATGCTTATGGAAAATTGCTGTTACGGCAAACGCGAGCTCATGGCGCTTAATATGGTGCGTATGGGCGTGTTCGGCAATATTATGCACTGCAACGGCGCTTACTGTCATGATTTAAGAAAAGAAGTCGCGGACGGTAAGGAAAATCGTCATTACAGACTCCGCAATTATATTCACAGAAACTGTGAGAATTATCCTACACATGAAATAGGTCCGATTGCTAAACTGCTTAACATTAATAACGGCAACAGGTTTTTGACTCTGTCTTCGTTTTCTTCTGCGGCAAAAGGTTTGCATGACTATATAGTTGATAAAAACGGTTTGTCACATCCGCTTTCGCAAATTGATTTTGCGCAGGGAGATGTTATAACAACCGTGCTTAAATGTGCCGGGGGTCAAACAGTTTGCATTACGCTTAACACAACACTTCCGCACGCATATTCGCGCCGTTTTGAAGTTCACGGAACAAAGGGAATGTATATGGAGGACAATGACAGTATTTTTCTTGACGGCGATAAAGAACATGAAAAGAATGAATGGAATTGGAAACCTATGTGGGGCAATGCCGAAAAATATGAGGAAAAATACAATCATCCGCTTTGGAAAAACGGCGGTCTCGGCGAAGATATGCACGGCGGTATAGATCACCTTGTATTTGCTGCGTTTATAAACGCTGTTAAAACTGAAGCTCATGCTCCGATTGACATATATGACGCGGCAACCTATATGTGTATAACGGCGCTCAGCGAGGATTCGATAGCCATGGGCGGACTTCCGGTTGCTTTTCCGGATTTTACCGGTGGCAAATGGACAGAGCGCTCTGATTTTGAAGATAATGAGTATAACCTTGATTGTATAAATAACGGTCGGGATTTGTATTTTGCGGATTAGTAATTCTTTCTATTAGGTGATTTTTTGGAAAATAATGTTACAAAAGTCGGAAAAATCGGCGGAATTTGCGTAATCACATACTTTTTCAGCTATGTGTTAAGAAACGTATTAAGTGTAGCGACTCCCGCTATGATTAAAGAGGATTTTTTCACAAAAGAATATATAGGACTGCTTTCATCGGTATATTTTATTTTTTACGCTGCAGGGCAGCTTATTAACGGGTTTATTGGTGATAGAGTACGGCCGAAATTTTTGCTTGCAATAGGACTTGAAACGAGCTGTTTATCCTTGCTTATTGTTCCGATTATCGAAAATAAGGCGATACATTTTGCCGGCTTCGCAATTATGGGTTTTGCCCTCTCAATGGTGCGCGGTCCCTTGACAAAGCTTGTTGCGGAAAATACAGATCAAAAAAGCGCACGTGTAATTTGTACGCTGTTAAGTGCAGTAGCGTTTTTAAGTCCGTTGGTCGCAAGCATTTTAGCAATATTTTTGAAATGGCGTATGATATTTATAACAGCAAGTGCTTTAACCGCAGTTGTATCAGCATTAGCTATTTCTTTCATATGCAAATTAGAAAAAACCGGGCAAATAAATTTCGTGCCGGCAAAAAGAAGTGATATAAGCGCTTATCTGAAGGTATTCAAGCTGAAGGACTTTTGGATATATCTTTTTATAAGCGCTATCGGAGAAATAGTGGGAACTTCGGTAAACTTTTGGATTCCTACATATATGACCGAATATTTAGGACTTGCATCAGATATGGCGTATACGGCATATTCCGTAATATCCTTTTCGGGGCTCTTTGCTCCTTTCATAACCCTTATTATATATGAAAAAGTAATTCACAACGGGGTAAACCTATCCTGTATTATGTATGCAATATCGGGTATTTCGTTTTTTTTGTTATTGATTTTAAAGTTGCCTGTTGTAAATATATTTTTATTCTTAATTGCAAAAATGGCTTCCGGCTGTGCAGTGGGTGCTGTTTGGAGCATTTACATACCGGGGCTTGCAAAAAGCGGTTTAGTCTCAAGTGTAAACGGGGTCATAGATTCGGCGGGGTATGCTGTTGCAACCGTAGCAAATATAATATTTTCTTTGGCTATGAGCGCAGTCGGTTGGAATGGAATCATTATAATATGGGCTGTGATAATGGTATTAGCTGTAAATGCAATTTTTTTAAATTCGAAATTAAAAAAACGGGCGATGTGAAAAACATTCGGATAGCCGTACTGCAATGAATGCGGAACCGCTGTTTGGCAGATTACTTAATATTTGATTCAGAAAGAAGAGATAATATGTGGCAAGGATATTGCTTGGAAGGTCTTAAAAACAAAGAGACCGATACAGAATATTTTGATATAAGAAAAGCACCGTTTAAAATATATGGGCTATGCAATCCACAAATAAATTATTACCGTTTACCGATTGAAGTGGCAAAAAGCGCGAGTGGCGTAGCGCCTCATTCAAAAAATAGTTCGGGCGGAAGAATAAGATTTGTAACAGATTCACCGTATATAGCTATAAGGGTTAAGCACGGACCTTATAACAACGGCTCTCCGCATTTGTCCAGACTTTCAAGCCTGGGCGTGGACCTTTATTTAAGCGCGGACGGAAAGGAAACATATTTTGCAAGCTATTATCCTCCGATAGATAAAGAAGAGGAGTGCGAGGGCATAAAGTATTTCAAAAATGCACAAGAACGCGAAATAACGGTATATATGCCTACGGGTACTACGGTTTCGGAATTTGAAATCGGGCTTAAAAGGGGAAGTGCTCTATCTGAACATAAAGAGTATAAGCATAAAACACCTGTGGTGTTTTACGGCTCTTCCATAACCAACGGATATGCCGCTTCAAGACCCGGAAATATGTATGAGGCGTTTATTTCAAGAAAACTTGACTGCGATTTCATTAATTTAGGCTTTTCCGGATCGGCAAAGGGCGAGCCGGTGCTTGCAGAATACATAGCCGGACTTAAAATGAGCGTGTTTGTTATGGATTATGATCACAATGCGCCTGACACCAAACATCTTTTAAATACTCACAAAGCATTTTTTGAGATAATAAGAAAAAAGCAACCGGATTTACCGGTAATCTTCATAACAAAACCGGACGCAGGACTGGACGAGGAAAATCAGTCACGGCGCGACGCTGTTCTTGCTACATATATGTCAGCCAGACAAAACGGCGATAAAAATGTATATTTTATCGACGGCTATTCGCTTTTTCCCGATGTTGCACGGCACGATTGTACGGTTGACGGCTGTCATCCGAATGATCTGGGAATGTATTTTATGGCGGAGAGAATTGGCGGAGTTATAGCAAGCATTATGTGATTAAAAACATGAAAACGATTACGGTAAGACAACTTGAATGAAAATGCAATTCTAATAATTATTATTTGAGAGGTAAAAAATGGAAAATGTACTATCAGCATTCAACTATGACGGAGAACCGATTACTTGTATACCGTACGGTAACGGACACATAAATACGACCTTTAAAGTGGAATGTAGGAACGGTGAAAAAAGCGCCCTGTACATTTTACAGCAAATAAATAATAACATTTTCCCTGATTCAGACGCCTTAATGGAAAATATTGAAAATGTAACTTCTTTTTTAAAAACAAAAATAGCCGAAAAAAGCGGAGATATTTTAAGAGAAACCTTAAATATTGTTAAAACAAAAGACGGAAAAAATCATTTTACCGATAAAGAGGGCAAAAACTGGCGCAGTTATATTTTTATAAGAGATGCGGTCTGCTATGAAAAAATAGAGAAACCCGAGGACTTTTATAACTGCGGATATGCATTCGGTAATTTTCAAAATTTACTTGCGGATTTTCCGGCAGAAAAGCTGCACGAAATTATTCCGAATTTTCATAATACTCCGGTAAGGTACGAGGCTTTCAAAAAGGCTGTAAAAGAAGACGCTTGCGGCAGGGCAGGTGCCGTGCAAAAAGAAATCGAGTTTGTAAATGCGAGAGCAAAAGAAATGTCGGCACTTACAGATATGCTTGAAAAAGGTGAAATACCGTTAAGAGTAACGCATAATGACACAAAGCTTAATAACTGTATGTTTGACAAGGAAAGCGGTAAAACGATATGTGTTATCGACCTTGATACGGTGATGCCGGGGCTCAGAGCTTACGATTACGGAGATTCAATACGCTTCGGTGCTTCAACCGGAGCGGAGGACGAGCCCGATTTAAGTGA
>DKDS01000065.1:13226-14483 GCA_002451855.1 Ruminococcaceae bacterium UBA6842
TTTTCATTTCCTCTTTTTGAAAGCTATACAAAGGGATTTTTTGACGCTTGCGGAGAGACCATGACCGAAAAGGAAGCAATATCACTACCAATAGGTGCAAAGCTTATGACGCTCGAGTGCGGAATGCGTTTTTTGACGGATTATCTTGATGGAGATACATATTTCAAAATTTCCCGAAAGGAACATAATTTGGACAGGTGCAGAACACAGTTCAAGCTTGTTTCGGACATGGAAGCACAGTGGGATAAAATTAATGAGTTTGTAATGCGTGAATTTAAGAATGTTAAGAACTGATAACTTATTTGGATAAGGAAGGATTTTATGAATAAAGATATTACGCTTGTAGTAATGGCGGCGGGAATGGGAAGCCGCTTCGGAGGACTGAAGCAGATAGCGCCCATCGGGAAGAATGGGGAAATACTGCTTGATTATTCTGTATACGACGCGGTAAAGGCAGGCTTCAACAAGGTTGTTTTTGTTATAAAGCACGCCATTGAAGAGGACTTTAAGGCTGTTACCGCAAAGCATATAGAGAAAATGGTTAAGACCGAGTATGTTTTTCAGGAGACCGATAAGCTGCCCGAGGGATTTACCTGCCCGTCCGACAGAGAAAAGCCGTGGGGTACGGCGCACGCTGTGCTTTGCTGTAAGGATGTTGTAAATGAGCCGTTTGCGGTTATAAATGCCGACGATTATTACGGCAAGACAGCTTTCTTGCATATGGCTGACTTTTTAAGAAACAACGATAAGGATTACTGTATGGTAGGCTTCAGGCTTTCAAACACCCTTACCGAAAACGGTTCCGTTTCAAGAGGCGTATGCGAGATTGAAAACGGCGAGCTTAAATCCGTTACCGAAAGAACTAAAATTGTAGACTGCAAATACACCGAGGACGACGGAAAGACATGGACGGCAATGTCGCCGGATACGGTGGTTTCAATGAATTTGTGGGGCTTTATGCCCGACCTGTTTTGCTATGCGGAGGATGGGTTTAAGGAATTTTTAAAGGAAAAAATCAATGCTCCGAAATCCGAGTATTATCTGCCGAGCGTGGTAACAAAGCTTATCGAAACAGGCGAAAAGCGCGTCAAGGTTCTTATTGCCGAGGATAAATGGTACGGAGTTACCTATAAAGAGGATAAGGCTATGGTGTCATCGGCTTTAAATAAAATGGCTGACGACGGGCTTTACAAGGGGATTTGATATATGAAATTTATAACGGCAGAAACATATGAGAAAATGAGCCGTCACGCGGCA
>DKDS01000083.1:0-718 GCA_002451855.1 Ruminococcaceae bacterium UBA6842
CGAACTTGTCGGCTTTGCTTAGAGTGACAGGTCTTGAATCTGTCACTTTAACCAAATGAAGGAGATGAAAACATATTCATCTCCTTCATCGTTTTATTTTATCATAATCAAACTGTTTTAAAAAGACAAATGTTATATTATATAAACACTATTTCTTTTTAACAAAGCCCGAAGGCAAACTCGAAAGTATAGATTCATTTTTTTGCGGTTTTGAGTTTGTTTTTGAAGAATCCGACGGGCTGTCATCCTTTTTATCAGGAGAAGAAGTATCAGCCCGTGAGCTTTCGCTTACAGATGAACCGCTTGAAGAATGGTTGTCTTTCTCCGAGCCAGAGCCGGAACCCGAATCTGAAGAACCGCCGTCATACCATGCATCGGGAACAGTAATTTCAAGTTTTGAAGAACCGGAGCTCGTTGTTACAGAACTGCTGCCGGCTGTCTTCGAAGAGTTCGAAGCCTTTGCAGGCTTTTTAACCGAAGATTTCGAACTCTCAGTGTTTGAAGCAGTTGTTTCCGAAACAACACTCTCTTCGGAAGATACCGCACTGCTCGGTTTTGAAATCTCATAACCGCCGTCCGGAATCCTGTCATTATCCTTTTTGCCGCAACCCGACGCCGTTAAAACTAACAGCGCCGCAGCCGCGACCAGAATTTGTTTTGAACGGTTCATTATGCATCCCAACCGGGATCGATTCCCTCTACGGTGTTGTTTTCAGGG
>DKDS01000083.1:724-4797 GCA_002451855.1 Ruminococcaceae bacterium UBA6842
ACTTGTATAAACAACATCAGCAGTAAAGCAAATAATTTCAATTTGAGGTTTCATAAATTCTTTCATTGACTACAAATTCCTCCTACTTAGAATAAATTGTATCGCCGTATACATAGTATGTATTGCCATCAATTTCATAGCTTACATACGGGCGAACCGCATAAGTAATGCCACTGTATCTGTCACTAACCTTGCCGTCTGCCGCATCACTGCACAAAAGAATACCGTAAAGCTCATCGCTGAGATCCGCGAAATTACCAATACCTGTTGTTTCCACATTGATTGCCTTATTGCCTACGCCTACGCAAGTTATATCAAGCGTGTTTTCCCCAAGAAGTTTCTTTGTCCAAATAATAAATCCGGATTTGATGTTCGCAGCGCCGGAAATAGCAGAGGAATTTGCTTTGATTTCCGCAAAACCTGTTCCGAATGCATTTGTTCCCAAATCATATTTGTTAGCCGAACTTTCGTTTACATAAACTTCCGTTTTCTTCGGAGCTATTGCTTTCGCGTAATATGTATCTGCGCTTGTTGCGGAGAATACCGGTTCATCTTTTGGCAGATTATTAAATTCAGCGTCACTGTAAAGCGCTGTTAATTCAACGGTATTGCCATTTGTCGAAACAGTGGGTATTTTGTCTGCTTCGCAAGTGCCGAAGCCTTCTCTGTATTCGCTATCACAAGCCGGAGCACCGTAAACCGTTTCGGTCGCGCCGTTCTTAACTATATTAGCTGAGGCAACACGGTCTACAACAAAATCATCAAGATACAAATTAAACGCCGTGGCAGCCTTAATTGTACTGGTGCCGACCTTATAAGGAATAAATGCTACCATCATAGAATCCATCCAAGTACCGCCCCAACTACTTCCCTGGCTCATGTTTGCGACAAATTCAAATTCCGCAGTCTTCCACTCAGTGGTGTTCTGTAATGCCAATGCGGTCTCCCCGTCTTGCAGTGTGAATCTAGCACCGCCGTCATTCCAACCGCATACACCTGTGGCACTGGCTCCCACTTTAACCTTTACTTCGGTATTATACTCGCCTGTTGTTGTATTTTTATCCCAGTTTTGGAACTTATACCTGAAAGTCATTCTGTAGCGAACACCGTCTTCAAGCTTATATATTGCATCTTCCGCCTTAATGTTGTCTCCGCTTTTTGAGTCTCCTGCCTTACCTGTAGGATTAAGAATGAATGTGTAGAGTCCGTTTGCAGGATTTGCATTATTGCAAACTTTACTGTTTGTTATTGTATAAATGTAATTGTTGTCGTCCTCTACGCCGATTTGCCATATGGTTTTGGAAGTTTTAGTTCCTGATGTTGTATTATCGGCGGGGTAAGTATTATTGGCCTTCCCAGCTGTATCATCATTTATTACATAATCATTAAAATTAACTTCCATATGCTGGGGTGTGAAAGAACCGCTCGCTGCGGTAGTAGGTAACGCTGTGAGTGCGCCGACCGCGGAGACAATAAGCGCTGCCGAAAGCAACACGCCTGTGAATTTTTTTAACATTTTTTATTACTCCTCTTTTCATAAATTTTTTGAAAATCGCCGGATACAAGATTTTATCCTGTTTCTGAAAACCGCCTCCTTCAATACAGTAATTTTACCATATCTTCATCCCTTGAGTTGGAATTTTTTTAGCAATTATATAGACTTTTTTTGCGTTTTGGACAAAAAAGCGACAAGTTTTCAGTTATTTGATGATATATTGCATGGTAAACCCGTGCAATACCTGAAATTACACGGGTTTACCTGCCGAATTAGATTTTAATATTTTTGCGTTTTTTCCTTACCACAATAACTGCCGTTGTCGCAGAACCCGCAAGTACCACAGCCGCTCCGGCAATAACAAAATACAATGTGTAATTTGTATTATCCGTATTGGCTCTTTTCTTTATAATCTTTCTGATGATTTTTTTCTTGCCGGTCTTTACCGTATTATTATCCGTATTGCCTGTCTTGGTATCTGCACTACTGTTATCGACATCAATTACCGTGGTTACGGTTTTGGGAAGAGATTTTACCGCATCCGACTTAAGGTTCGCTCTGTCGGTTGTAAGGATATAAACATCGTCTATAAACATCTCAACCGCCGGAAGCCTGAAGGCAACATATTCGCTGTATGCGACAAATTTATATTTAACATACTGCCAGGAGCCTGTGCTTATATCCGAAAGCTTACCTAATTCCTGTGTTGCATTTTCGTCAAATGCCCAGTCGGCATACTGCGTATATGCAAGCATTATCTTATCGTCGGCTTTAGGCTTATCCTTTAAGTACACATACATTGAAATTTCATATTCCGTACCCGGAACGAGCTTAGAATCCTTGGCGCTGAATATGCAGGCATTTTTGTATTCCTCTACGGTATTAAGCCTGTGCAATGAGCGTATACCGCCTTTGACATATTCGCCGTTATATCCTATCGAGCCCGGTTTGAAGACTTCATAGCCCTCTTCCATACCGTCTTCATCGGCAGTATATGTGTATTCTTCAAAATCCTGTGTAATGCCGGCGTCTATCCACTTTGCATAAAGCGTAACATCGTCATCAGGGAAGAAGTCGTAATTAAACGGAACATCGAATGTTTTTAACGGATAGACATACCAACCGTCAAACACATCCTTATTTCTTGTGGGGGTAGGCAACTGAAGCGAAGAACCGCTGTAAGCAGACATAGGCTCAAGCTCTGTTCCGCCATAGGTTTCAAATGTGATAGTCACAGGACCCTTAACCCTTACAAGTCTTGAAATGTCATGACCCTTATTTGCGAAAATCTTCAATATCGGGGTGGATTTTTCTACCGTTTCCCAATCGTTTTTAAAATCAAATCCCGTAAGATATTTAGCGGCTTTCTGATCGGTCATATTCGAGAAGCCGATCATAGTGGAAACTCCGCCGTGACTTCTTAACGCAAACAAATTCGAAAATTCCATATCGGGGATATTCGGATTTCCTCTTCCGCCTATTACCCTGTCCTTAGCCGTATTGCATACAAACATATTTTTAACAACGGTCTTTATCATCTCTCCGCTGTCCTTATATGTATATTTACCGCTGTACCATGAATGGCCGTACGCTCCGCCGATTCTGTTCGGGTTTGTAGTCGGTCCGAAATCTCCGAGGAAATAGCAGTTTTCTATTGTAATAGTGGACGGCAGTGCTGCCACTATTCCGCCTGCGATTGAAGGTGAATCAATATAAACATTTTCACCTACAAAGCAGTTGCATACAACGGGTGAGTTTTTATCGAAGGATCTGTTTTCAACATAGGCATACAAGCCACCGCTGTAGCCTGTTTCAGTTACAATATAAGAATCAATCACACCTATATTTTCGAGTACGGATTTTCTTCCTGCCGACGGGAACAGTCCTGCAAGCTTAGCGTCTTCCGAATTAATATAAACGCCGCTTATTACATAACCGTTGCCGTCTAAATGTCCGCAAAATGCCTGATCCTGCAATGCTCCCGTAAACCATTCGTTTAAATTCCCGTTTTCATACCAATTAGCGGAAGAAACATCGTTAAGCTTTATATCGGCTGTTAATTTATAGTAAACACCCTCGGTAAGATAATTATCCCAGTAGGAATTATTAACTTCGTAGGCAAGCAGAGCGAACTGCTCGGCGGTCTCTATAATATAAGGATCATCCTTTTTACCGGTTCCTGAAGCATATTTTGATGAAATCCTCCCGGTCCATATATCGCCGGGCTTCGCTCCGTCATAAACCTGCATTTCGTAAGCGTCATTCACAAATTCGGGATCGGTTCCCTTAAAGTCTGGCTCAAACACACGCAGCGTAGGCGTTCTGCCCTCTACAACACGCCAAACCTGATTGAAATCAAATTTTTTCATAAACTGCAATGCTTCGCTTCCGGTCATTCTTTCAACCGCAAGGATATTCAATCCGCCTAAAATTGTCGTGTTTTTGGAATTCTTGTTAAATGTTGCATATGAGTTTGTAGCTTTTGTACCGTTTGACTTGCCACCGGTGAAATTCTTCTCGTTTTTAGGTGCGGAATAGCAGCTTCTGTAGGTAACATTACCCTTCGTTCCTTCATTTC
>DKDS01000011.1 GCA_002451855.1 Ruminococcaceae bacterium UBA6842
CTGTATAAGACCTACTATGCGGTAACCGCCGTTCCATGTGAGATTTTTCAAGGCATACCCCATAATAAAAGGGCTTACGATAGTGCCGACGCCCCAAAAGCAGTGCAGCCAGCTCATATGCTTCGCTTTATAGTGGAGCGCGACATAATTGTTAAGCGCGGCGTCTATCGCTCCCGCACCCAGACCGTAGGGAACGGCAAAGGCAATGAGCATCCAAAAGCTGTTTGAAACCGAAAAACCGAAAAGGGCAATGACGGTCAAAAACACGCTGATTACCGTTACGGTTCTTGTTCCGAGCCTTCTTGTCAGCCTGTCGGAGAACAGACTTGATACAATAGTTCCGCCCGATATTACCATTGAGACCATTCCCATAAACGAAACGGGAACGCCAAGCTCTGTATGCATAACCGGCCAGCCCGACCCGAGAAGTGAATCGGGTAGTCCGAGACTTATAAAAGCAATATAGATTAGAGCAAGCAAAAGGGAATACATTTTAATTTTCTCCGTTGTATGATTATTTTAGCATATATTATCGCAACTTAAAGGAAATTGCAACCGAATTATAAAAAATTAGTTGCGGGAATTTCACGGAATTTAAGGTACTCCGTAAATTTTTGTGTAGCCGGGGTAAGTCTGCCTTTGTCCTTTACGGCTATTCCGATTTCACGGTAATACGGTGTTTCCAACGGGCGTATTTCAATTTCATACGGTATACGCTTTAAAATCATAGACGGCAAAATGCCTATTCCGAGATTTTGCTCCGCCATAGCCATAATCGCAAAATCCTCCCATGTGGTAAATCTTATTTTAGGGTGTACTCGGCTTTTTTCAAGCAGTGCCGAAACCTCTGTTTTACCGCCGTGCTCAAGCAGTAAAAACGGCTCGCCCTCAAGCGCCTCTATTTTAACGGTTGCGTTCCGCGCGAGCGGATGTCCGACAGGCATTATAACCATATATTCGTCCCGTTTAAGCACTGCGGTATCAAAGTCGGCGCTTGTCGGCAGGCTTAAAAAACCGCAATCCACACGGCCTTCCGCTATCCACCGTTCTATTTCGCCGTAATCTCCTATCAGCATTTCGTATTCGATTTCGGGATAATCCCTTTGAAGTCTTGCAAAAATATTCGGCAGCCAATTAACAGCCACGCTTGCAAAGGTACCTATTCTCACTGTTCCGCTTTGGATTCCGTTCATTTGATTTACATATCCCTCAAGCTCCGAATTGCCGTTTAAAACTCTCCTTATAAGCGGCAAGATCTGCTCGCCCGCAGTAGTCAGAAAAACACCGTTCCGATTTCTTTCAAGCAGCGTAACGCCCCAGTCGCTTTCTAAGTCGGCAATCATTTTGCTCACGGATGACTGTGCGTAATTCAGAGCTTCTGCCGCCCTTGTAAAGCTCCCTTTTTCAACCGTTTTGACAAAGGCTTTGTATTTAGCTAAATGATTATCCATATTTTCATTCCTTTTTTCGATACATTCAATCAGTATTATTCTCTTTTCTTATTATAGCGCCTTGTATATAATATTTCAAGAAGCTTTTGAGGTGCAAAAAATGAGATTAACAAATAAAAATATCGATATGCTTAACGGCCCTCTTTCAAAGAAGATATTGTTGTTTACGCTTCCGATAGCCTTAAGCAGTATAGTACAGCAATTATTTAATGCCTCCGATACTTCTATCGTAGGCTATTTCGGTAACTCCGACGCTCTTGCGGCTGTGGGAACAAATGCCGAAATAATTGCTCTTATCGTTACTCTTTCGCAGGGATTGTCCGTAGGAGTTAATATAGCGGTGGCAAGCCGTATAGGAAAAAATAAAACCGAGTGTATTCCGTCTGTGGTACATATCTCGGTTGTTCTTGCTGTAATTATCGGGTTTTTAGGGCTCTTCTTCGGTCAGGCTATTGCGGGACCGTTGCTCAGAATAATCAAAACCCCGACAGAAATTTTTTCATCCGCGGAGCAATACCTTAGAATTTATTTGATCGGGTATCCTTTTTTGCTGTTATATGATTTCGGAGCCGCAATTCTGCGCGCTGAAGGAGACAGCCGTTATCCGTTTGTCGTTCTTTTGCTTTCTGGTGCGGTGAATGTACTGCTGAACCTTATTTTTGTTATTGTTTTCCGTCTTGGAGTGGCAGGCGTTGCCATAGCGACGGACATTTCAACAGCGATTTCGGCGGTGATGGTGATTTGCAAACTTTACAGTGGCTCTGCCTTTAAGCTGTCCTTTAAGTGCAGACCCGACGGACAGGGCATTATATCCGAAATTTTGAAAACGGGTATACCGGCGGCTGTGCAGGGAGCGGTATTTTGCTTTGCGAATATATTTGTGCAGGCGTCCGTAAATAAATTCGGCTCGGCGGCAATAGCCGGCAGTACAATAGCCGTCAATTTTGAATACTTTGTCTATTACGGTATAACGGCATTCGGTCAGACGGCGACAACCTTTATCGGTCAAAACTATGCGGCAGGGAAGATAGAAAGATGCCGGAAAATACTTTGGCTGTGTCTTGGGTTTTCGGTTTTGTGCAGCGTTCTGATGACCGTTCCCGTAATTATATTCCGCAATCGGTTCACGGGACTTTTCTCAAGCGACGGTTATGTGCTGGAAAACGCCTGTCTGCGTATTATGTGCATATTGCTTTTCGAGCCTGTCTGCTGTCTGTATGAAATTCCGTCGGGAGCCTTACGGGGTGCGGGGCATGCGGTATTGCCTGCCGTAAGCACAATGGTCGGCACCTGCGCTTTCAGAATAGTGTGGATTTGCACCGTCTTTACCGCTTTTCCCACGCTTAAAACACTTTATAGGGCTTTCCCGCTGTCATGGCTCGTAACAATCGTTCTTGTCGGTCTTTGTTTCGTATTTGTAAGGCCGTTTGCAAGCGGCAGTGAAAAGTAAAAAGCGGCAAATCTCATCAGAGATTTGCCGCTTTTTGGTGCGGGTGACAGGAGTCGAACCTGCACGCCGAAGCGCCAGCTCCTAAGGCTGGTGCGTCTGCCAATTCCGCCACACCCGCATATTAAATGGTAATGGTTATTTTACTTTAATTTACAATAAAAGTCAAGGAAATAATTGAATAAAGAGTTAAAAAGTGATATAATCTATTAGCAAACGCTCCCTGTTTCCGTAAGATGTATAGAGGGGCGGTGCAGAATGAAAAGACGCAGATACAGAAGTAACAATTCTCTTGTGGGTTTTATGACCTGTTTGCTTTCGCTTTTGCTTATTTCGGCGCTTTGCTTTTATAAAATGCGCCCTGTTATAATAAGATATGCCGTGTCGGTTGCGGAAACAAAATTCCTTGATTCGGCAAATGAAGCGGTGCTTGAAGTTCTTGCCGATGAAAATGTTTCCTACAACGATATAGCGGAGCTTTCACGGGGCGAGGACGGGCAGGTTACAAGCGTAGTTACCGATGTGGTTAAGATAAATAATCTTAAAAGTCTGATTGCCAAGCGCCTGTCCGCGATAATTGACAGTAAGGAATATTATGATTTATATATACCTGTCGGAACTTTTTTCTCAAATAACTACACAAGCGGCTTCGGACCGAAGCTTCACTTTAAAATGCAGCTTACGGGTACGGCATTTGTTAATTTTTCGCACGAATTCAAATCGGCGGGCATAAATCAGGTTCTGCATGTTGTTATGATAGATATGGATATAAGCGGAAATCTTGTTACCGCGGGATATGCGGACCCGATAAATGTTTCCACCTCCGCTATGGCAATGCAGAGCCTTATTGTGGGAGCGACACCCGAGGCATTCACGCAGGTTATAGAAGAAGAGGGAGACAGTACCGCGGGTCTTATAAACGATTACGGCGCAGTTGCCGGAAAATAAAGCAAAGGGCGATAGTATTATGGATATAAAAACAGCCGAAGACAGAATTAAATATTTAAGCGATACTCTTAAATACCATAATAAAAAGTATTATATTGAGGACGCACCCGAAATCGAGGACTTTGAATATGACGCAATGTTAAGAGAGCTTGAGGAGCTTGAAAATGAATATCCTCAGTTTAAGAAAGAGGATTCCCCCACACAGACGGTGGGCGGCGCCGCACTCAAGCTTTTTACGCCTGTTACACATACGGTTAAGATGGAGAGCCTTCAGGATGTTTTCAGCTTTGAAGAACTTGAAGCGTTTTGCGATAAAATAGATACGGCTCGCACGGCGTTCTCGGTGGAGCCTAAAATAGACGGTCTTTCGGTGTCGCTTGAATATAGGGACGGACTGTTTTTCAGAGGCTCTACGAGGGGCGACGGAGTTACGGGCGAGGATGTTACCGCAAATCTGATGCAGATTGGCAGTATACCCAAGGCTATTAAATTCGACGGAGAGCTTGAGGTAAGAGGCGAGGTGTATATGCCTAAAGACAGCTTTTTAAGACTTGTTGAAAGGCAGGAGACCTTGGGAGAAACGCCCGCGAAAAATCCGCGTAATGCCGCCGCAGGCTCGCTAAGACAAAAAAACTCCAAAATAACCGCGGAACGGGGTCTGGATATTTTTGTTTTCAATATTCAGCGCATAACTGGTAAGCAGTTTAAAACACATATAGAAACCTTGGATTTTATAAAATCTCTCGGATTTCATACCCTGCCGTCATACAAAAAATGCTCTTGCGCAAAGGAAGCAATAGAAGAGGTGGAGCGCATAGGCGAGTCAAGGGGAAATCTGCCCTACGATATAGACGGCGCCGTTATAAAGGTGGACGAGCTTGCTTACAGAGAAGAACTCGGCAGTACGGCAAAATACCCCAAATGGGCGGTGGCGTTTAAGTATCCGCCCGAGGAAAAGGAAACCGTGCTTAAAAATATTGAAATAAATGTCGGCAGAACAGGAGCGCTCACACCCACGGCGGAATTTGACCCAATCGTTCTTGCAGGCACTACCGTAAGCAGAGCGACACTTCACAACGAGGATTTTATAAAGCAAAAGGAAATATGCATAGGCGATACGATAGTAGTCCGCAAGGCGGGCGATATAATCCCCGAGGTGCTTGCGGTAAAAGTACACGCGCAAAACGCGGTTCCCTTTGAAATGCCACATATTTGTCCTTCGTGCGGCTCTCCCGTAGTAAGGGAAGAAGGGGAAGCGGTGGTGCGCTGTACAAACGCCGATTGTCCGGCACAGCTTTTGCGCCATCTGATACACTTTACTTCAAGAGACGCTATGGACATAGAGGGCTTAGGCCCTGCGGTGCTTGAACAGCTGCTCGGGGCAGGACTTATAGAGAATATAGGCGATATATACGAGCTTGATTACCAAAAGGTGCGTGAGCTTGAACGAACCGGAGAGAAAAGCGTGGAAAACCTTAAGGGCGCAATAGAACGCTCAAAGGGAAATGATGTCGCAAGGCTTATTTATGCTTTCGGAATAAGGCATATAGGGAGCAAGGCGGCGGCGCTTATTGCGGAGCGGTTTTTCGATATGGAGTCGGTTTTAAACGCTGAAAAAGAGGATTTTGAAGCGATAGACGGCTTCGGCTCGGTACTGGCACTGTCGGCGTATGAATTTTTCTCACTGCCGGAAACTCACGCTATGATAGAAAGACTTAAAAACCTCGGGCTTAATATGAAATCGCTTAAAGAGGTTAAGGACAACAGATTTGCCGGTCTTACC
>DKDS01000071.1 GCA_002451855.1 Ruminococcaceae bacterium UBA6842
CTTTATAATAAGCGTTTTATCGTAGGGAGCGGATACGCCCAAGCTGTCGGCAGAGAGCTTTCCCGAATTAATCTGCTCCGCGTTTTCAATACAAAAAAGCCTTGACGCAAAGGGCGCTTCGGTTTCGGGAAGCAGCGCTCTTTTAAATGCAAACAGAAAATCGTTTGAAGTGACGGGAGCTTCGTTGCTCCATTTGGCGTCGGACCTTATTTTAAATGTATAGGTAAGCCCGTCCTTCGAAAAGCTTTCCGCCATACCGCCCGCTATGGCGCCGCCGTCGTTTTTTCTGAGCAATCCCTCAAAGATATTGCCTACGACAGCAAGCTCGGAATCGGAGGAGACCGTTTGCGGGTCAAGAGAGAACGGTTTTTCGGGTATTTCAAAATATATAATTGCGTCCTGATAGCTTTCGTTACAGCCTGCGGTCAAAATTACAGCAAGCACCGACAAAGCCAAAGCAATGAACTTGATAATTTGTTTCATATGATTACCTCTTGTAAGCATAGTACTGCCGCACTAAAGAAAACTCAATTAATTATACTACATAAGGTCTTATTTTTCAACGCTTTATACATATTTTCGTCCGGTTTTTCCTCACCGTGTAATTTAATAGTTATATTTAATCAAAAGTTCTTGTAAATTTCGTTAAAAAAATATCGAAAAAGACTTTTCAAAAACAATAATATATGATATACTACATAGGTATATGTAGATTAGTACATAAGTCGGAAATTGACATAATCTGCATAGAATAAATCGAAGGAGGATTCGGTTAATGCAAAAGAAAATCAGTAAGCTTCCGTTTAAGGGAACGGCTGAACAGGAAAAGAAGCTTAAAGAAGTCATTGACGCAAACAAGCATGATAAAAGCCTTTTGATGGCGGTTATGCAGCAGGCGCAGGACATTTACGGCTATCTTCCCATGGAGGTTCAGGAAATGATTGCCGAGGGAATGGATGTTCCGCTTGAAAAGGTGTACGGTGTTTCAACCTTTTACGCACAGTTTTCACTGTCGCCTAAGGGTGAATACAATATATCCGTATGTCTTGGCACCGCCTGCTATGTTAAGGGCTCGGGAGATATATTCAATAAGCTGAGCGAACGCTTGGGTATCGGTGCCGACGAATGTACTGAGGACGGCAGATTTTCACTTACCGCCTGCCGCTGCATAGGCGCTTGCGGACTGGCTCCCGTTCTTACCGTTAACGATGAGGTATACGGAAGACTGACAGTAGACGATGTTGACGGCATACTTGAAAAATACGGTTTCGGTAAATAAATTACAAATCCCAACCGAAAGGATATAAAGCTATGAAGATATGCACTATAAGGGATTTGCTTGACGCAAAGGTAATCTGCTGTGAGGACGGACTTTCCCGTCATGTTTATTCCGCCTGCGGAAGCGATATGATGAGCGATGTTTTGGCATATGTCAAGGATCAGGCGGTTCTGCTTACGGGACTTGTGAATTTGCAGGTTGTAAGAACCGCGGAAATGATGGATATGAATTGCATAGTCTTTGTCCGCTCAAAAATGCCCACTGCCGAAATGGTTGAGCTGGCACGGGACTGCGGCATAGTGATGCTTGCCACCGATAAAAGAATGTATGAGGCATGCGGTTTGCTTTACAGCAACGGACTTGTCGGGAATAAGGTAAAAAATGCCTGAGGCGCTGAAATTCCATTTTATCGTGGACGGCGAGGATTTCACTTCGGCAGGAAAAGCCTCGGTTCAGGTAAAAAAGAATTTAAGACAGTTGGGACTTCCGCCCGAAATAATACGCAGAGTGTCTATCGCTATGTATGAGGGCGAGATTAATATGGTAATACACGCCGGCGGGGGAGAAGCCGATGTTACCGTAACTGAGGACTGTGTGGAAATATTTTTGCACGATACGGGTCCCGGTATAAAGGATATTGACCGAGCTATGCAGGAGGGGTATTCCACCGCGTCCGACCAAATACGGTCTTTGGGCTTCGGTGCCGGAATGGGACTTCCGAATATGAAACGCTATACGGATTATATGGATATAAAATCCGCGGTCGGCAAGGGTACGGATATTACTATGCGAGTTATGCTTTGAAATAATATTTCGGCAGGTGTTTAAATGAATACATATGAACACTCGGTTTACCTTGATGAAAAAAAGTGCAGCGGCTGTACAGCCTGTTTAAAGCATTGCCCTACCGAGGCAATACGAATACACGGCGGCAGAGCTGTTATAAACAACAGCAGATGTATTGATTGCGGCGAATGTATAAGAACCTGTCCGCAGGGCGCAAAAAAGGCGGTTTGCGAAAAGCTTTCCGCTATGGATAAATTCAAGTGGAAGATTGCGCTGCCCGCACCGTCGCTTTACGGTCAGTTCGATAATCTTGAGGATGTGGACTATATCCTTGACGGACTGCTTAAAATCGGCTTTGACGATGTTTACGAGGTTTCCGCCGCCGCCGAAAAGGTAAGTGCGTACACCCGTCTTTATCTGAAAACAGAGGGCGTGAAAAAACCGGTCATAAGCTCGGCGTGTCCAGTTATAGTAAGGCTTATCGGACTTCGTTTCCCGTCGCTTACCGAAAATATTATACATATGCTTCCTCCGATGGAGGTTGCGGCTTTTCTTGCAAGGGAAAGGGCTAAAAAAGAGCATCCGGAGCTTTGCGAGGATGAAATCGGCGTTTGTTTTATTTCGCCCTGTCCCGCAAAGGTAAGCTATGTAAAAAACGGGTTTGCCGGATACAAAAGCCGTGTGGACGCCGTTGTTTCGATAAACGATATATATTTTCAGCTTATTGCAAAAATGCAGCCGCAGTCGGAGCTTAAGTCACTTTCAAATTCGGGAATGATAGGAATAGGATGGGCGGCAACAGGCGGCGAGGCAACCGCGATATTCAACGAAAGCTACCTTGCGGCGGACGGAATAGAAAATGTTATCCGTGTGCTTGATCAGGTAGAAAACGGGAATATACCTCAGCTTGAATTTATCGAGCTTAATGCCTGCCCCGGTGGCTGCGTGGGCGGCGTTATGACAATGCAAAACCCGTTTATCGCAAAAGCAAGGCTTCAGACCTTGAGGCGATATCTGCCCGTTTCGCAAAACTTTTTGGAAAAGGACGAAAACTATATACCTGAAAATTATATTTTCAATGAAATTCCGACATATCATCCGATTTCGAGACTCAGCGACAGTATGGCGGAATCGATGCGGATGATGGCGGATATTCAACGGCTTAAGGACGGACTGCCCGGTATAGACTGCGGAGCCTGCGGCGCGCCTAATTGCAGAGCCTTTGCGGAGGATGTTATCAAGGGCAGAACGGGCATCTTTAACTGCCCGATAAAAAAAGGAAACGGCGGTGAAGCGTATGACGGTGAGTGAATTGTTAAACCACGGTTTTGCCGCGGTTTCAATGCCCGAGCCTGACAGGGAGATAACAGGCGTATATATCGGAGATCTGTTAAGCTGGGTAATGGGCAGAGCGCACTCAGGTGACGCATGGATAACCATTATGTCAAACGAAAATATAGTGGCTGTTGCTTCTCTTGCCGATACGGCGTGCATAATAGCGGCGGAGGGCGTGGCTATGCCCGACGGTGTAAAAAGCACCGCTGATGCTAAGGGTATTAATATTTTAAGCTTTGACGGTTCCTCTTACGAGGCTGCGGTAAGACTGCACGGCTTGATATGAAATACTGTTACGATTTGCATATTCATTCGTGTCTGTCGCCTTGCGGAGACAACGATATGACGCCTGACAGCATTGCGGGTATTGGCGAGCTTAACGGTCTTGATATTATGGCGCTTACCGACCATAACAGCTGTAAAAACTGTCCTGCCTTTTTTAAGGCGGCTGACAGGCACGGCGTAATCCCGATAGCCGGTATGGAGCTTACAACGGCTGAGGATATACATATCGTATGCCTTTTCGGCGAGCTTTGCGGCGCAATGGAGTTTAACGAGGCTGTTGAAAAGAGACGGGTGCCCGTTAAAAATCGTCCCGATATATTCGGTGAACAGAGAATAACCGATGACTGCGACAATATAATCGGGTATGAGGAAAATCTGCTTATAAATGCCGTTAATATCACGCTTGAGGAAGTGCCGCTGACAGCGGAAAGGTTCGGCGGCGTGTGCTTTCCGGCGCATATCGATAGGCAGGCAAACGGTTTGCTTGCGGTATTGGGCGCTTTCCCCGAAAAACCGTACTTCCCGTTTGCGGAAGTACATGATGGGGAAAAGACTGCGGAATATGCCAAAAAATACGGTAAAAAAATTATAACAAGCTCCGACGCTCACTATCTTTGGGATATAAACGAGCGCGGCGCTTACATAGAGCTTGACTGCGGCAGGGAAAACGCCGCACGGGAGCTTATAAACTATTTACGGGGTGCGGTATGAAGGAAATATCGCTTAATATACTTGATATAGCTGAAAATTCGGTTAAGGCGGGGGCTACGCTTACGGAAATTACCGTGAACGAAACCGACGATACGCTGACGCTTAAAATTTCGGACATCGGCTGCGGAATGGACGCGGAAACGCTTAAACGCGCCGCCGACCCGTTCTTTTCAACAAAAGGAACGGTGGGTTTGGGGCTTTCAATGCTTAAAGATGAGGCTCTCCGCACGGGCGGAACGTTTGATATCGAATCTTCAAAAAGCGGAACGGCAGTTACCGCGACGCTTAAAAAGACGCATATCGATTTTGTTCCCTTAGGTGATATAACCGCAACGGTGCTTGCGCTTTCGGCGTCAGACGCGCGGATAATCTTTTCCCACAGAACGAAAAGCAAAGTGATAACTCTTGATACAGACGATTTTACAGGCAGTGTTTTTCAGAATCACAAAGCAATAAAAGACAACCTGCACAGGCAGTATTTTAATTCATAATTTGAAAGGATATGCACAATGAAATCAGTAGCAGAACTTCACGCTATCAAAGACAAAATGAAGAT
>DKDS01000090.1 GCA_002451855.1 Ruminococcaceae bacterium UBA6842
GAGTGTCGAACTCTGCGAAAATATTGTTGTTTACGAAATAAGCTGTCGTAAACACACAAAGCGATTTTCCTCAGCAAAGCTTCTGCATAAAAATTAATAATCTGAAAACGATTCGAACGGAGGATAACCGAATGGCAAAAAGCAAGGTTACAAAGAAAATCATATTTATTATTGGTGCAATTCTATGCTGTTTATTCACAATAATGCTTGTATGTAATCTGACAATCATTATTAAGGGCGTAATAAATCCGGAAACACCGCCTTCGGTGTTCGGGGTTACGCCGATGGTCGTGCAGTCCGGCTCTATGAGCGGCAATGCAGATGATTATATTGAAGTCGGAGACTTGATTTTCACAGTCAAACCGAATACGGCGGAGCTTAAAAAGGGCGATATTATCTCCTATATGGAGGGAGATATAGCCGTAACTCACCGCATTATTGATATAAAAACCGAATCGGGCGGAAAGCTCAGCTTTATAACTAAGGGCGACGCCAACAATACCGAGGATCCGGCAGTCAGCGAGGACGCGGTGTTCGGTCTTTATAAGGGGCGGATTGCAAAGCTCGGAGATTTCGCTATGTTCTTACAAAAGCCGCTCGGTATGGCGGTGTTCATAGGAATTCCGGTTTGTGCTTTTATTGTATATGATATTATCCGCCGCCAAAAAAGCTCCGGTAAAGCCGACAAGGAAAACGAAGAACTGAGAGCGGAGCTTGAAAAGCTCCGTGCCGAGGCCGGAAAGAAAAACGGGGAGCAATAGATTTCAATATATTCTGCCGACTCGGTGCCACAGCCGCAAAAAGCAGTGATATATACAGTGAGGGCAATTCCTCACACAGAGATGCTTTGCCATCTCGAAAAAATGACGATTTATCGTCTTGACAAATTTTATCTGTTTCAAGGAGGAATGTTCAATGACTTATAAAAAGAATTGGACAATGAGAGCTGCGGTTCTCTTGCTTGCTCTCGTACTTATCACATCATGCTTTGTAGGCGGGACCTTTGCAAAGTATGTGACCGGTAAAAGCGGCAGCGATACCGCGCGTGTTGCCAAGTTCGGTGTAAACATCACTGCAACCACCGGTATGTTCAGCAAGGAATATGCTAAGAAGGATACCAGCTTTACTTTGGCTGCAAATACAGTAGTATCTTCTAACAATGACAAATTGGTTGCTCCGGGTACATCTCAGAATATGGCTGAGTTCGGTTTGACCGGTACTCCCGAAGTGGCTGTGCGCGTAAGCTATGACCTGAAGAAGTTTGATCTTACAAACTGGACGACCGATGGCACAGAGGAATATTGTCCGCTTGTATTTACCGTGAACGGAACCGATTATTCAATCGACGGTACTACAATTACTAATGTTGCAGGCTTGAAAACAGCTGTTGTTAATGCGGTCAACGGTTATACCAAAGATTACGAAGCTAATACCGATCTTTCGAACAAAACCGCCGATAATCTCAAAATCAGCTGGAAATGGGATTTCCACACTTCTGATGAAAATGACGTTAAGGATACAGCACTCGGAAATCGTGCGGCTGAAAATGTGGATGACGCAGGCAAGATCGATATTGAACTTACTGCAACCGTAACTCAGATTGACTAATCTAAAGCCTTTCAAGGCTGATTTACCACCGAATATCCCCCGTCATGTGGCGGGTGGGGGATATCTTCGGGGTGTATTCAAAATCCTCGGAATACTTTCGGGAGCTTTGAATATGACTCGAGGATTTATCAAATCTCGGTCGAAACCTATGGCATTTTTTAAAGAGGCAACCCATAATGAAAACTGCTAAGCTGCGGGAATGGATATTCCCCGTGATTTTGATATTGTTTATATTGCAGGTCGTCCTGCTGCCGGTTATGATAGGTCTTACATATGCTACGCGCAGTGAGCGGCCTGAACACATCCTTACCTATACAACAGGTCGGCTTGTTTGGGATAAGGATACCTCGGTGCGCCCTGACGGTTCCGCGAGTCTTTCTTTTTTTGAAGCATTATATAAGAATGTGAATGCGGAAAACGCCGAAAGGGTGTTGGCTCCCGGTACTGAAAAGGACAGCATTATTAGGCTTAAGAATAACACAAAAAGAAATCTGAGCTATACGGCGATTCTTTACAAGCTGTCAGATACGCCGGAGTTTGATATAAACGCAAGCCTTTCCGGTAATGGTTTTGCGGATACCTCAAGAAATTTCTTACCGAAAGGAATTGATGAGAATGCGGTTATCCGCACGGTCGAAGGGTCGCTCGGCGCAAACAAAATGCAAGATTTCGATATCAACTGGTTTTGGGCGTTTGAGGATGAAAACGATACAGAAGCCCGGGACAAAATCGATACTTATCTCGGCAATAAATCCGCTGACGGAGAGGCTGACGAAGCGACACTCGGCTTTTATTTAGTAGTACACGACGGAGGGGATGTCGGACCGTCGCCGAAAACAGGGGATAACACAATGCTTGGCGGGTATGTGGTCTTAATGATAATCAGTGGCAGTATGACGGTGATTTTGGCAATTACACGAAAGAGGGGAAATCAGGATGAAAATTAAGCGATTTCTCCGACTTATCGGACAGGTCCTGCGTGTTTCGGTACTTGCGTTGATTACGGTGCTGCTGGTTGGGAACATCTGCTTATTAGTCAAGAAAAATGTTTTTGGACAAAAGGCTCCCACACTTTTCGGTTTTTCTTCCGCGGTTGTGCTGACAGGCAGTATGTCGGGTTCTATTGAGCCGAACGATATAGTTTTTACGCATAAACAAGATAGCTACACTGTCGGAGATATTATTACATTTGATTCGGAAGGCTCCTCCGTAACCCACCGAATTATTGCGGCGGACGGGGAGGGCTACCGCACAAAAGGGGATGCAAATAATACGGCGGACGCGCAGGCTGTAAAGCAAAGTGCTGTTATAGGAAAGGTTATTATTGTAATTCCGAAAATCGGCGCGTTGCTCGGGTTTGTTCGTACACCGCTCGGTATTATCTGTTTTTTGTGCCTGACGGCTCTTATTATTGAGTTTCCGAGCATAGCAAATTATTTTAAAAAACATAAAGAATAAGCAATAGGTCCGAAAGGGAGTAGGAAAATGAAACACAAATTTCAACATTCAAACAGAAAAATCAATTTGCCGTTTTCAGCCGTCTTTATGTACCTTCTGTTAATTGTCGTTTTGCTGTCCGGTGTGACATTTTCAAAATATGTGACCGGAACCGCGGTCGGAGACTCGGCAAGGGTTGCTTATATTAAAAACATAACTATTGAGGAAGAAGGAAACTTTACAAAACCGAATGAGTGGACCGTAATCCCGGGAGTCGATATTAAAAAGAAGGCTGCTGTGCATTTTGAAGGCAGTGAAATGGCTTGTTATGTATTTCTCCGGATTAAAACGGTCGGATGGACGCTAAAAAACAATTATTCGTATGTTTGTAAAACAGGCGACACGGAGGCTCTCTCCTGGAGTGTTGATGAAAACATTTGGAACTTTCTTAGTGAAGACACGGAAGGAGCGGTGTATTACCGCATCGTAAGCGCAAATGATGAGCTTCACGCAAATGTACTTTCAAATGACGGAAAAATTACAGTAAGCGACGCATTAACACGAACACAGCTTAACAGTATGAATAATCTTTCGATTGAGCTTGATGCGATTGCGGCGCAATATTACGGTTTTCCGGAAAACCCTGCTTATAACGAACAGGATCGCGCTAAAGCTGTGTTGGAACTTATAAAGGACAAATGATGGCCCGCAGAAAGCGGAGGTGATACTATGAAGTATGCAAAAATCAGAACCGAAGCCGAAAAGCATGCGCGAAATAATCCCGTGTATTACGGGAATAAAAAGCTTTTGGCATTGGTTTTGTGTCTTATTATGATTTTGGGAAGCTTTAACGCCTACACGACCATGGCGGTTACAGGCTCGGAATTAAAAGCCGTAACAATTAAATACGGCGGTAAGGATGCAGAGCGTCTGACCCTGCCGGAAAATGAACGAGCCGAATTGACCGCAGAGTGCAGTCCGGAATTGGACGGTACTGAATATCAGTGGCAGATTTTAGCTGACCCTGAAAATGAAATATGGGCGAATATTTATGACGGCACAGCAAAGCGGCTCACAGTTTCTTATGCAATGGTACAATCCCTATTGGATACCTCCGGCAGCACTTATATTCGTTGCCGTGCAGTCTATGGCGGAGATCAGTGCGTTTCTTCGCCTATATGCGTAACTATCGAGTATTTACCGCCGTTCAGTGACGGGGAAGCAACTGTATCGGCAACGAAATCGAATACGCTGAAGAAAAGTGCCGGCAGGGCGGCTGTACAGGACAACAGCGAAGAACATATGGTAAGTATTTCAATCAACTATCTGGACGGAGTATCCGGACTTCCGATTTACAATCCATACACAGGCTATGTGAATGTAAGCAGTGAAGAATACAAAGCAACCGTCATTTCCCCGACCTATTTGGGTTATGAACCACGATATAATGCGGATAATCCTGCCCTTACATTGCCCGGCACCGACGGCAAGGATTACAGAGATTATTTTCCGGATTCGGCGCCGACCATAAACCTGCATATTGAGCAAAATTATTCACAGCCGCAGTATATTGTAAATGTCTATTATTTTGCGAGCGATGTACCGTTTGCGGTACGATA
The DNA here is from genome assembly GCA_002451855.1 of Ruminococcaceae bacterium UBA6842. Lineage (GTDB taxonomy): Bacteria > Bacillota > Clostridia > Oscillospirales > Acutalibacteraceae > UBA737. The sequence continues at coordinate 4,665 of DKDS01000090.1, forward strand.
TTTTTTTCAGAATATCCACGATGATCAATATACCGAAGATGTGGCTTTATACAAAATCAGTAAGGCAAAAACCGGTACAATCGTTTCAGATAAGGAGCTTGCGGTAGATGAATCGCTGACTACCGGATTTACAAAGCTTCACCATTATCCTGAGGCGGTGGCGGCGGACGGCTCTACTGTGTTTGAATGCTACTATGACCGCAATTACTGTATGATAAAATTTGACAACAACGGCGGTTACGGCGTGGAGCCGATATATGCCCGATACGGCACGCCGTTTCTGGTGAACGAGCCGACGCGCCACGGTTATGTGTTTGCCGGATGGGATAAGCAGAAGGCGGACGGTACATACGATGAAGCAAAAGACGAACTGCCCACGACTATTCCGAACGAAAATCAAACCTACAAAGCTATATGGGAGATAGCAAACACCACATACAATGTTGCCTATTGGTTGGAAGACGCGGATGACGATAACTATGCTTATATAGGCACGGTCAAACAGAAATATAAAGAATCGGGAGTTCCGGTAAAATCAGGTGATACGGTAACCCCCGCAAACGCTCCCGCGTTAACTGCGGATTTAATTATCTGCGGAAATGAAGAGACTGACCACGAGCATAGCACCGCCTGCAAATTGCAGCATGCCAAGTATTATGAGCTTGATACTGAAAAGAACAAAAACATCTCCGTTACCGTAAGCGGCGACGGTTCCACCGTGCTTAATGTATACTATACCCGTAAGTATTACACACTGCGGTTTATCTATGCCAAGGAAACCGGCACGGGCAGCATCCAAGTTGTCGGCGGCAGCACCTACGGTTTCGGCAATAAAAGTGATAATACAAACTGGCTAAACAAGGATTACTCTCTTGATGAATTGCTGAATAATGTTAAACCCGGTCAATGGGGTGAAGTGGAAAGCTTACCGACACCGATTGACCCGGAAGGAGCAAAATATGTAACGGGGACATATCAGGATGAAAATTCGGTACGCTATCACTATTTTGAAATTACGGCACGCTTCGGTGCGGATCTGACAAAACTGTGGCCGACAGATGTGTTCGGTAAGGTTCCGGTAAAGGACCCGTCATCTCATACCGCTAACGGTGCAAGCAGTGCAACGGCAAACGACGGTTGGGGTAAATATGCCTATCTTGCCGGATGGAACGGTGAGTATAAGGTGCGGTATTCCATCGAGAAAGACAACAGTACCGTAAAGGGTCTTTATCAAAAGCTGGATGAAAGTATCCTGTTGGGAAGCTATACCGGTACCGATACGAATATTGAGCGCAGTATTAGAACAAAGACTACCGTAGGCGCTAACGAAGTCGACTCTAATGCGTGTTATTTCCTTGCGTTCTTTGATAACGGTGCAAATATTGGTTGGAGTGTTCCGAGAGAATGGATATATGATTTATATGTGCCGGTGTTTGAGTATGAGGTGCCGGAGGATTCAGCACTCTATACGGCAATCATGAATGCGGCAAACAGCACGAATACTAAAGATCGCACCTATACCGACCCTGCAAGCGGAAAGACCTATTATTTCTATAAAAACAACGGTCAAATTTATCGCTTATACGACCGTGTTACAGCAAATGATGACAACATAATCAAAAACAGCGATGAGGTCAACGGTCAGACGCAGACTGTTTTGACAGGATTTTACTTTGACGCTTCATACCCGTCCAATTCCAATATCTCTTGGTTTGAGCAGTTCCCCAACGGTACGCTGAGCGACGGACGGCTCTCGTTTACTTCTCGCTTTTTCTACACACGAGACACCTTTACGATTACCTTGCACAGCCATAACGCCGTATATAAAACCGGCAGTCTTTCGTTTGACAGCGCTATGAACGACTTTATGACAGAGGACGGCAAGCTTATAGAGCCGACATACCCTGACACCCTTGAAAAAGACGCATATTATTTTGACGGCTGGTACGCAAGCCCCGAATGTATTGACGGTACGCATTACGACACAGAGGGCAATTATAAAATGCCGGCAACCGATGTCGTGCTGTATGCAAAATGGGCACCGATGAAGCATAAAGTGCGCTTTTTCCAAACCTATGATGATTTACTTAAGTATAATGCCGGGGACACATCTGTCAAGCCTATTTCAGAAAAAGAAGTGACGCACGGAAATGTGCTCGGTTCAGTGGATAACCCCAAGGATAAATCCCAATATAACTACACCTTCGGCGGATGGTTCTACGAAGAAAACGGGAATAGACTTGCCTATACGCCGCTGGACACACCGGTAGTAAAGGATATGAATGTATTTGCTTCATGGGGTTCGCTGACTGCGCAACCGTACCGTATACACTATGCGCTCCACAATCCGGAAACGGATTCCGGTTGGACAGCGTTACTACCGCCCTCCGCAGATGCAAATGACAACGAGACATACACCGTTACAAAGGGAACGGTAACGCGCACTTATGTTTATCTCACTTCTGACAGCAGATTTCATTTGTGTATAGCGAACGATACCGAAGGCTTTGCGTATCAGGGGAGCACACGCACCTTTACTCCAAAGGCGGGGGACCCGTACAATCAGTTATACACCGCTTATAACAACGGGTACTATCCCACACTGGCAAGCCACTCCATTACAATGGAATATGAGGAAAACAAGGAAAAGCCGAAGTACAATATCTTTACCTTCACATATGTTAATGTGAAAGAGGTGGAATATACAGTAGAATATCGGTATGCGGATACAAATGAGAAGATTGCCGAATCGGAAACGAAAACAACATCAAACGCCGTTATAACGGAGCGTTTCAAAACAATTACCGATTATATTCCCGACGCATTTTTTAAGCGGCTTATTTTGGCTGTGGAAAAGAATGAAAACGGTGATTATGTCAGCTCTTCAACCAATGTGCTTGTGTTCTATTATACAAAAAACACCACCAGTGCGTATTACGCCGTGCATTATATGCTTCAAAATATAGGTGCGGATACCGCACTTGATAAAGAAAATGGGAAATATAAAAACTACACCGAGTCCTCAGCACACACTGAGGGAATCGGAAATGTGGGTGATACCTGTGATATACCGCCGCAAACCTTCAGCGGATTTGAGGTGCAGAAAACCGCAAAGGTGATCAGCACAAATGCAACAGGGTCAGGAACCCAAGAAAAAGATGTTTCGCTTATAGAAAACGACGGAACCCCTCATTTCGAAATCACGGTGTCACAAAACGGTACAGAGCTGTATATTTTTTACACCAGAAAAACGCAGAAGTACAACGTTTATTATTTGAAATACGGCACAGATATAAGCGACCTCGAAGCTTTGAAATATCCCGATGGATCCAACGGGGTGCTTAAGGCTACCAAAACCAAATCCGCGCAATTCGGCGCCGCGGTAACGGAATCGGCAGAGTCTCTCGGCGCCGGATGGACCTGCGTCTCAGCATTGACACAATCCATACAGATACGGTCAATAGATAAGCAGAACTATATTATTTTTTACTATGCTCCCGTACAGAGAACAATCGAATATAAAATCTGGACTTATGGCGGAGGAACGCTGAACAACACGATTGAGGTCTTTGACGGAGATAATACGGAAGGAATAAAAGGTTCAACGCCGAAGGCTTTGGAGGGTTATGAATTTTCCGGTTGGTATTTGGACGAGGCTTGCACGGTATCTATTGGGGAAAAGGGTAATGTAGATGAAAGCACAAATCATTTGGATCCGGTCAGCAAATACCTTGCAGTGATGCCTGAGATAAATGTGTTTTATGCCAAATTCACCCCGGTCAATGGATCATTGACAATTACACGCGAAAAGGCAAAAGACGAAAGCAACGGAACACAGGTGTTCGTCTATAAAATTCAGGCAAAAAACGACCCCGACTATGTAATTTATGCTACGATAGCAGGAAACGGAAGTATAACCGTAAAGGATCTGCCGTGTCGGGAATATACCGTAGAGCAGCAAAACGGTTGGTCGTGGCGTTATAGCGACACTGTTAAAACCGTAACTGTGAAAAGTAGCGGCAGCACCGTAACATTCGATGATACCGCCCAAAAGGAAACATGGCTCAACGGTAACAGCCAAAGGAAAACAAACAGAAAAGGGTGATGCCTGTATGCAAAAAAAGTTTAAAAAATTGGTGATTGCACTTATTTTACTGTTTGTGATTTTTGCAATAGGAGCCACTCTTGCTTTTATGTTTAAGAAAGCTAATAAAGTTAACACCTTTACTCCGGCGCAGGTTTCCTGTACCGTTCACGAAAAGCTGGATGATAAAGAGGTAGAAGACTCCTCTGCTGACGGGAGTGAAAAATCAGACATTCGTGTTAAAAACACCGGCAATGTAAAGGAATATCTGCGTGTGCGGTTGGTTTCCTATTTTGTCGATAAAGATAAAAATATCACGGGAGAAAAGCCCTCTGTCTATCCGAAACTCACTCTTAATGGCGGATGGCTGCAAGGCGAAAATAATACATACTATTACACAATGCCGATAGATCCGGGTGAATACACTCCCGTGCTTTGTGAACCCTTCACGCTTGTCAATGAAAGCACACAGGACGGTAAGACGATATATCAGGTTGTGGAGGTGTTTGCGGAAGCAATTCAGGCGGAGCCGACCTCGGCAGTAAAAGCCGCTTGGAAAGTGACCGTGGAAGAGGAAAACGGAGTAATAATTTCGGTGACTGAATGATGCGGTAAATTTTTAAATAAACGGCTATATAAAATTATACAGCGGCTATCGAAAACGGTAGCCGCATTTCTTATAAAAAGTGCCTGACTTACGGCATTGACGGTGAGATGTTTTTTGTTTTAAAAGCAAAAAAAGCGGGTATAGTCGAATTTCCTATGAACTATAAGAAAATTTATATGCTATATTTTTATATCTTAAAAACTTTATTGTGTTTTGAGTATTCTGTAGGTGTAAAACCGGTTTTTTCTTTAAATATGCGACAAAAATGATATTGGTTGGTAAATCCGCAACAAGTTGCTACAGCGTTTATTTTGAGAAACCCATCGGCTAAGAGTTGCTTCGCATTGTTTATTCGTGTTTCTAACAGGTATTGTTTTGGTGAGAGTTTATATGTTTCGGTGAACAACTTTCTGAAATATACCTCGCTTATTTTACATTCGTGTGCTAAATCTTCATTTGAAAGTTTTGAATTTCCGAAATCCTTTTGAATAAGATTTATTGCCGGAGCAAGTCTGTTTTGCAATGTATTGTCAAGCGATATTCTGTGAAGAATGCCGTAAAAAATACTCATTATTTCAGCTCTGTTCCCCTCAAAAAGGAACAAGGCTTTCATTTTTTCATAGTCCTTAACATAAGCGGCAGGACCCGGGATTGTAAATGAGAGTATTTTGTCGCACGAAAAGTTATCGCAATCAAAGTTTATAACCGGAAACCTACCGGTTTTATCGCCGTGCAGAGAGTAGTTCTTGCCTTTAGGCAAAAAAACGGCTTTGGTTTCGTCAGAAATGATTTTTTCCCCATTGATTGCATAAGTAATTTGTCCGTCTAAACAAAACGAAAGACCGAAGTATTCCCTGTCGGTAATTTCAGCAGTCTTTCCGCGTGGAGACATAACGGTAAACATTTGTTTAATATCGGTTACAGTAATATTGTTGAGTTCATTCATAGAACAACCCCCATTTTGAAATTATATTATGATTATAAACATTATTGTTTAAAAAAACAAGACAAGCATTTATTATGAGTATCAAAAACATCAAAATAGTATCGTTTTACGCATTGAGATTGCAAAACTGTAGGGATATAATAAAAATGGCAAGCAAAAATTCTTTAATCGCCAAATCCAAGGTTGTAAGAGAATATATTTATTCTTGCTTGCCCAAATGGATTCAGGAGCTAACTATATAAAA
>DKDS01000097.1 GCA_002451855.1 Ruminococcaceae bacterium UBA6842
GGTATCCATCATACCGGGCATTGAAGCACGGGCGCCCGAACGAACAGAAACGAGGAGCGGATTTTCCTTATCGCCGAACTTTTTGCCGGTGATAGCTTCCATCTTCTCGATATATTCCATTATCTGAGCCTGGATTTCATCGTTGATCTTCTGACCGTCCTCATAATACTGAGTGCAAGCCTCGGTGGAAATGGTGAAGCCCTGCGGAACCGGAAGACCTAAGCCGGTCATTTCTGCAAGGTTAGCACCTTTACCGCCCAAAAGCTCACGCATTTTTGCGTTGCCTTCGCTGAAAAGGTAAACGTACTTGTGACTCATTAAGAATCGACCTCCTAAATTTTTATGGATAGTATCCATTGTTAACAAAGCTACTCTGCCCTGTTACGGCAGGTATCTCTATCATTATATCAAGCTTTTATGCAAAAATAAAGTTTTTTTTTAATATTTTATCAAATAAATTTAATTTATATAATATTTACTATATTTTTATCGGCTTTTTCGCCGTTTGATATCCTTTTTGCCGTTTCCACAACCGTCCTTCCGACCTTTGCGAGCTTTTCCCCGTTCATACGCGAAACAGGCGCTGATACGCTGAACGCGTAACGGTACTCGCCGTACACATCCGCAACGGCGGCGGCTACGCAGCACACGCCCTCCTCGTTTTCTTCAATATCGGTGGCGTAACCGTTTTTACGCACTCCGTCAAGTTCCTTTAAAAATTCGGTGTATGAAGTGACGGTTTTTTCGGTTTTCTTCTCGATTTTCGTTGAGTTCCATATTTCCTTTACTTCGTTTTCGGGGAGTCTTGCCATTATCGACTTTCCGACGGCGGTATACACCATCGGCAGCGACAGTCCGATTCTCGAAACCATACGCACCGAATTCTGTGCGGAATCGAATTTGTCGATGTATATAATCTCGTTTCCGCTTCTTTCCACAAGGTGGACCGTTTCGCCGGTCGCCGCCGCAATCTGCTCTAAGTGTTCCCTTGCGTAGCGCCGTATGTCTATATCCGTAAGCAGGCTTGAGGAAAGCTTTAAAAACTTTAGCGTAAGCGAATATTTCTCGGTCGCCGCATCCTTTTCGGCATACCCGAGGAGCAACAGCGTTGACAGCAGTCTGAAAACCGTGGTTTTGTTAAGCGAGGACTCCGCGGAAAGCTCCGTTACGCCGCAGCTGCCCCTCTTGCAAAGAAGCTCTATTATTTTGAAGGTGCGCTCTACCGATTGCACTGAATTTTGTTCTGCCATAGGCGTCATTCCTTTCACATAGAAAATATTACCACAAAACAAAGTTTTTTGCAAACACCGCTTGACAAATTATTGCAAAGTGGTAAAATGTAATTGGAATTTTGAAACGCTGTTTCACGATACGAAACAAGGAGGAGCTTATGGATAATTTAATAGAAAAAATATCTGCCGCCGGAGTAGTTCCGGTAGTAAAGCTTGACGACGCGGCAAACGCCGTAAAGCTCGCAGCCGCACTTAGGAACGGCGGTCTTAACTGTGCGGAAATCACCTTCCGTACCGACGCCGCGGAGGAATCTATAAGGCTTATCACAAAGGAATATCCCGATATGCTTGTTGCGGCGGGAACCGTGCTTACGCCCGAGCAGGCGGATAAAGCCATGGCGGCAGGCGCAAAGTTTATAGTAAGTCCGGGACTTAATCCCGAGGTTGTGCGCCACTGTATAGACAAGGGCTACCCGATAATACCCGGTGTCTGCACTCCGGGCGAGGTTGAAAAGGCGCTTTCGTTCGGTCTTAAATACCTCAAATTCTTCCCTGCCGAGGCGGCGGGCGGCGTTAAAATGATAAAGGCTATGGCGGCGCCCTACACGATGGTTCGCTTTATGCCGACGGGCGGAATAAATGTATCAAACCTCGCCGATTACTTAAACTGCAAGGCGATATTTGCCTGCGGCGGCAGCTGGATGGTTCCGTCCGACAAGGTTGACAACGGCAAATTTGACGAAATAGAAAAAATGACGGCTGAGGCTGTCGCGCTTTTAAAGGAGATAAGAAAATGAGAGTTATTACATTCGGCGAACTTATGTTAAGACTGGCTCCCGAAGGCTACTACCGTTTTTTACAGGCTGATAAATACGGCGCCACCTTCGGCGGCGGCGAGGCAAATGTGGCGGTTTCGCTTGCGAACTACGGTGTTGACGCCGCTTTTGTTTCAAAGCTCCCGACACACGAGATAGGTCAGGCGGCGGTAAATTCACTCCGCAAATTCGGCGTTGATACCTCGCTTATAACAAGAGGCGGCGACCGTGTGGGAATATACTTCCTTGAAAAGGGTGCGTCACAGCGTCCCTCAAAGGTGGTTTACGACCGCGCTCATTCCGCAATAGCCGAGGCTAAATCCGAGGACTTTAACTGGGAAGAAATTTTCAAGGGTGCGGATTGGTTCCACTTTACGGGAATTACCCCCGCTCTCGGCGATAATGTGGCGGACATCTGCCTTGAAGCGTTAAAGGCTGCAAAAAAATACGGCGTTAAGGTAAGCTGTGACCTTAACTACCGCAAAAAGCTTTGGACAAGGGAAAAAGCCGGCAAGGTAATGGGCGAGCTTATGAAGTATGTTGATGTTTGCATCGCCAACGAAGAAGACGCCGCGGATGTATTCGGCATTAAAGCCGCAAATACGGATGTAACCAAGGGCGAGGTAAATCACGAGGGCTACAAGGATGTTGCGAAACAGCTTTGCGAGCGTTTCGGTTTCTCCCATGTCGCTATAACGCTTAGGGGTTCTATCTCCGCTAACGATAACGATTGGGCGGCAATGCTTTACGACGGCAAGGATTATTATTTCAGCAAGCAGTACCGTATACATATCGTTGACCGTGTAGGCGGCGGCGACAGCTTCGGCGGCGGACTTATTTACGCAATGCTTAACAATTATTCCGCACAGGAAACAATAGAGTTTGCGGTAGCGGCAAGCTGTCTCAAACATTCTGTTGAGGGCGATTATAACTGCGTAAGCGTAAGCGAGGTTAAAAACCTTGCGGGCGGCGACGGCAGCGGTCGTGTGCAACGCTGATAATAGGTAAAATAAAAAAACATCGGGGTTTTCATACGAAAGTCCCGATGTTTTTTATTTACACAGTGTAGTTAACAACTTGTCACTGCTCTGCTGACGCATGGTTGTTTACTTATAATAAGCTATTGCTCGGCTAACGCCGGTTTATGGCTTTTTTACTTAGCTTTAGTCTGCTGCACTCATGCCGTGCGGGCACTTCCTTTCTGTGGTGACAGAAAGAAAGCAAAGAGCATTAGGGGACCCGCCAATGGGTCCCCTAAGACCCCCCTACGGCAAGCAGGGA
>DKDS01000038.1:0-168 GCA_002451855.1 Ruminococcaceae bacterium UBA6842
TTCCATACAAAAAAGGAATGGTTGCACTTTTTGTCAGTGCAGCGGTAGTTTGAGTAATGCTCATAATCGTGATGCAGAAAGGAAGCCTTTCCGCACACGGGGCAAGGCGGATGTTTCCGCCGACAATTTGCCCCCTCCGACCTCGGTCGTTCGGGTGCAAATTGATGA
>DKDS01000038.1:312-19078 GCA_002451855.1 Ruminococcaceae bacterium UBA6842
TGTGTTTTGTGGTGAAACCATTATACCAAAAGGAACGAGAGGTTCTCAACTTTCATTTAAGTTTACAATACGTATATTATTTTTCGGAGGTGACTTATGAAAAGAAAAGTCCTTAGATACCAACTGGGTGAGATGTGGAATCAATTATCGGAAAACGACAATTTTTACATAAGAAAGAACGACGATGTAAATGGTTATCCTCATTGGCATGATTGCTTTGAAATTGAACTTGTGGTTGAAGGGTCTTGTAAGGAAATTGTAAATGAAAATTCTCTTCCGGTTTCGGTTGGTGATATAACTCTTATAACACCCGCGGATCTGCACGAAATAACAGATCTCAACGGTTTGATTTTATATAACCTTATGTTTGATACGGAAATTGTCGATAAAGAAATGCTAAGTGCTATTGTAATGAATGACGAGAAAATTTTTTCCTGTCATTTAGAAAAATCTGATTATGATTATGCGTTAAGTATTCTTGAACGTGCAAACAATGAATTCCGAAAAAGGGAATCAGGTTATGAACGATTTGTTTCGGACGCGATAAATCAGTTACTTATAATGATGCTTCGTCATTTGGATATGACGACTTCAAAAAAGAACGAGTTGTCTGTAAGAAATGCGGCGTTTTACATAAGGACACATTTTCGTGAAAATCCTACGATGGAGAAAGTGGCAAAAATGGTTGCTCTTGATCCGGCATATTTTTCTGTGAAATTTCATGCTGCTATGGGAATTACTTTTAAGAAATATTTAAATGAAGTGAAATTAAAATGTGCCAGCAGAAAGCTTATGACGACAGATGAAAAAGTTTCAGATATTTGTTATGACAGCGGTTTTGAGTCGATTTCACATTTTCATAGAGAATTCAAGAGGAAATACGGATGTTCTCCATCTAAATTCAGAGAGAATATGAAAACCGACAGGTAAAAAAGCAAAACAGCGTTTATAAGGGGCGTGAGCTTAAACTTCACAAATGAATTGCAACTAAAAATGTAAAAAGAGGTGAAGAATTACTGTAATAGAAATTTAACTGAAAATGGTTTAAACACAAATGTTTTTCAGCATGGGTCAATTTTTATGTGAAAGGATGAATATTAATGTTAAATGCAAAAAACTTAAGTAAAATGATTTCGATGCTATTGGCAATATGTATGTTATTTACTTTTGCCGGATGCGGAAAAGCCGTCAGCGATACATCCTCGGATGAACAAATAAATTACGGAGACGAGGATTATGACATTGATGACGGTGACGATACCGTGGTTGTAGATAAAGAAAATAAAACCACAAAAAGAAATAATGCGGCATCGTATGATAATTCAAATACAAAACATACATTTACGATTGATGAAACTAAAAAAGAATCATTTCTTGAAAGCGTTCCGAAGGATTTAAGCGGTCAGGAAGTCAGCATACTTGTATGGTGGAACCCATTTGATTACGAAAAGAAAAAGTGGGAAAAGTTCACTGCCGCTACCGGTATCAAAATTAAGCCTATATATGTTACCGGTGATGCATACCTTCAGCGGCTTGCCTCTTTGAAGGCTGCCGGAAACAGTCCTGATATTGCGGCGATTACTTCCGGAACCTATCCGTCTGCTATTATGCAGAACTATTTTCAACCGTTATCCGCAGGCATAAAAAATTATGATCCTGCAGTGTATGATGTAGATTCAATGAATTTATTAAAATGGAACGGTGTACAGTACGGCGCAATCATTAAAGGAACAACATATATTACTATGGGTTTAATGGTATTTAATGCGGATGTTTTCAAAAAATACGGAGTTAAGGACCCGAACGCATTGTGGCAGGAGGGCAATTGGAATTGGGATACTTTTGTTTCAACAGCTTCTGAAATACAGAAAAAGTCAAATTTAGTCGGCTTAACTGCGGACTATCAAGGTTTCCGTTTGGTACAAACCTGCGGTGAAGATGCTGTAACTATAAAGGACGGAAAAATAAGCAACAATACCTCAAGTAAAACTTACAGAGATGCTTATAAGTGGGTCAACGATTTGCAAATGATTGGTCAGTATAAAGTAGCAGACTTTTCTCTTAATCTCGCAGGATTTAAAGCCGGAAAATCCGCTATGTATGTTGGCGAAAACTGGTCATTGCAAAAGGGCGAACGATTTGAAAACACAAGCTTTACTTTAGGCTATGCACCGCTACCCAGCCCGAAAGGAAAACAGATTACCATACCGTCGGATGCTCAGCTTTGGGGCTTCCCGGTAGGTGCAAAGCACACGACTGCCGCAGGCTATGTTCTTGAATATTGGCAGAACCCTGCGTTTAATGAAGTCGGAAACGAAATTTGGTTGAACGATTCGGTTGCAGCCTTCTGTGACTGGATGTGGAGTCAGCCTAAAAACTTTAAGGTATCACAGGGAATTATCAACTACGGCGGAGATTACGAATGGGGAACATATGCATATGAATGCGCAAGCGCCGGCAAAGATAAATTAGACAGCACAATGGATAAATGGTCCGGAGTGATTGATTCAAACATTAAGAAAATAACAAAGGAATTCGGTTGATTCAAGTTTTGAAAATTAAGCAAGGGAGGATTTAAATTTGCAATACAAGCATAAAAGAATTGCTTTTATTTCTGTGGCGTTAAGTCTGTCTATAGTGCTTGGAGTCGCGGCGCAGAGTGTAATCGGCAAAGTTAAAATCCAAAATTCCGCCAATACTCCGGAAGAGCTTTCATTTGCTCATGGAGTTACCGTTGATAATAACGGTGAATTTGTTTTCAAGCACGATGGCGTTACTTATAAAAATGAATGGGAACGCCTGCAGGCAGAAGACGGATTTATGTACGGTGTTGACTGGGATTGGTTTGGAACATGGCAACAAAACAGGGCAAATTTGGGATATGACAATATCATTAAATTAAAGAGTCAATATAAAGAGGCTCAGGTTGAAAGAGCGTTATACAATCTTAAAGCCTTGGGATTTAACTGTTGGTCAAACTGGATAGGTCCAATGGGTATGTTTACTTATGATGATGACGGCTTCGTAACCGGGCTTGAACCTACTTTTACCGAAAATTTGGAAAAGCTTCTTACAAGCTGCAGAAGAGTAGGCATTGATTTTGTACCCGGACTTTTAAGCAACTGGTTCGGAGACTCAGACGGCAATACCTTAAAAGACGGTTTGACAAACCAAGAAAGAGCACACAAGTTTTTCAGATATTACTATGACGATGAAGCCCGTGAAGCCTATATAAATAACGGAATAAAGCCTGTTTGCCAAATTTTAAGCAAATATCAGGATGTCATACCAGTAATTGCGCTTAATATAGAAAACGGGTCGGTTACCAACGATCCGTCGGTCGGTATGATATACACTTCTAACGGAGCCGTTACTTGGGAAGATTTTGCAGCACTTCAAAATGCTATGCACGATGCTGTAAAAGAAGCAATGCCTAATATGCTCACTTCAACTGAAGATATCGGCGGTTGGCAGGATAATATGTATAAGTACAATGATCTAAAGGTAGACATATTAGGATATAACTATTATACACCCGGCAATTTCCCCGATATGAGTGATCAAATACTCACAAGACCGGCTTATCTTGGTGAAATGGATGTATTCCATGATCACGAGGATTACGCCAATGTTACAGAGGCTTATCTTTCTATTGTGAGAAGTCAGCTGTATGAAAAAGCGGTCAAGAGTGGCTATAAAGGGGCATTTTTCTATCCGTTCTTTTATAACGAGATGCAATCAAAAGGTACTTTTTACAGCGGCTCATCAACCGACAGAAGCGATCAGATTCGTGATTTCGTTGTGAATATGGCTTATAGCATCATTGATTTGAAAAATGAGCATCGCGGCAAGAGCGGCTCAAAGGATGTTCCGGTACTGCTTTATAACAACGGCAGTAAAGACCTTTATTGGTTGGGTGGCAGAAATGTAGACCACTTTATTTTGGAAAGACGCGATAACGGAGGAGCATGGAAAGTTATCAATGACAGCATATCGGTTTCTGACAATATGATTGATAACGGACTTATTAAATACACTGATGAGACCATAGCTGAGAATGTCAGCTATGAGTATCGTGTTACCGCCGTGTTTGAATCCGGTGAAAAAACAGTTTCCGGTGTTGGTAATAAGTTTGAATTGTTTATTCCGCAGGAAGAATTTGTTGATTCTAACGGCAATTATGCCGGCGGATTTGAACAGGGTGGATTGACAGGCTCTAATGTTTGGCCTAACAGTAACGGTTGGTACAAGGAATTTGACTGGATGCCGGAACTCGGAATTTTCAAAAAAGGCGATTCAAGAACAGGCGATTACAGTTTCTTTGTAGATGTTCCGAACGGTATCGGTGTTGCGGGCGATTATTCCGCACGGTGGAGATATAATTTGACCCTTAAGCCCAATACACAGTATACGCTTTCAATGTGGTCAAAAGATTCAAATGTAATGTATGGCGTTACAATTATAAGCGGCAGCGGCGAACAGCTCATCTGGACCTACCCTGCTGGTGGAGAAGAAGGTGTCTGGACACAAAGGGAAATAAGCTTTACATCTCCCTCCGACGGAAGAATAGCAGTCCGGCTTTCAAACATCAATATAAATAGCGCACATGTAAATCTTGATGATATCTCTATAAAGGAATCGAGGTGAGAACAGTGAAAAAATCTATTTTTGCAGTTTTAAGTGCTGTGGTTATAACTGCCGCATCATTGACAAATCCGCTTATTCAGATATTCACATCAGCGGAAAACAAATTGGTTGCCAAGTGGGACTTCACAAAGCTTAATAATTACTCTTATACAAATAAAACCGACGGCGGACATGATGCAGTTTTAAGCTCTGACGGAAATATTTCAATAGGTACAAACAACAAATATTGGAATCAATTTCATGATCTTAAAATTGAGGACGGTAAGCTTACACAAAAAGAAATTAACTATTCTAACAATGGCGTTGAATTTGTTATGAACTTTAAGCTTACCGAGGACTTACGGCAGAGCATGCGGCTGTTAACCGCAGGGTCGTAGGTTCGAGTCCTACAATAGGCGCCAATAGTTGGTGTTGATTGCGGCGAGGGTCCACCCGTTCCCATACCGAACACGGAAGTTAAGCTCGCTTGCGCTGAAAATACTCGGCGGGAAGCTGCCCGGAAAGATAAGTAGATGCCAACATTTTGACCGTACACAATGTACGGTCTTTTTTTATACTTTTAATCTTGTATAATAATCAATCCGACCTGCACTCCGTATAACAGAGCACAGGTCGGATTGTCGATTTTAAAGTATTATACATACAAGACCGTTACAGCCTTCGTTTATTACTCTTTCAATAGTTTCCTGTATACGCATTCTGGCGTCGGCAGGCATTCTTGAAAGCTTTGTATGCAAGCCTTCGTTTACAAGCTCGTGAAGTGATTTGCCGAATATATTTGAATCCCATATTTTTACCGGGTTTTCTTCAAACTCGCTTAATAGATACATAACAAGGTCTTCGGATTGCTTTTCGCTTCCCACAATGGGGCTTACTTCTGTTGTTATATTAGCCTTCATAAGATGTATCGACGGTGCAGAGGCTCTGAGCCGTACTCCGTATCTGCCGCCCTGCTTCATTATTTCGGGCTCTTCAAGCTTAAGATCCTCGATTTCCGGCATAATTATTCCGTAACCGGTGGCTTCCACTTCGTCGAGGGCGTCCTTAACCTTAGAGTACGCCTTTTTGGTAAGCGCCAAATCCTTTATGCTGTCCATCAACTCTTGCTCATCGTTAATCACAAGTCCTGTTGTTTCGGCAAGTACCTTATAGAACAACGAATTGTTGATTTTTATCATTACCGTTGCGCTGCCCGAGCCTAAATCAATGCTTTCAACCGAGACACCGTCTACATTTTTACTGTCATTAAAAGCGGTTTCAAAGCAGTTTATATCTCTTATATGGTGCATACATTCTGCGGATTTTTTTATGGTTTCGGTCAAATCTGTTCTGAGCCAATGCTCAAGCGGCAGGGAGTTTATCCATCTCGGGAAATTTATGCAGATTTCCTTTATCGGAAATTCAAACAATATTCTTGAAAGGATTTTTTTAATACCGTCTTCGTCAAGCTCAAGGCAATTTATCGGCTGTACCGGCACACCGTATTTTTCGGTAAGACGGGCGGCGAGAGCGGTGGATTCCTCGGATTCCGGATACATACAGTTAAGAAGTATAATAAACGGCTTATTTATGCCTTTCAGTTCCTCTATAACTCTTTCTTCTGCTTCTTCGTATTCGCTTCGCGGAATATCGCTTATACTTCCGTCGGTTGTAATTACAAGTCCTATTGTGGAATGTTCGTTTATTACTTTTCGAGTTCCTATTTCCGCCGCCATATTGAACGGTACGGGTTCTTCAAACCAAGGCGTCATTACCATTCTGGGTTGATCGCCCTCTATGTATCCGAGTGCGCTCGGAACTATGTAGCCTACGCAATCTATAAGTCTTACATTCATCGCACTGGAGTTGTCAATATTAATTTGAACACCCTTTTCGGGAATGAATTTAGGCTCAGTTGTCATTATTGTTCTGCCGGATGAAGATTGCGGAATTTCGTCGTTCGCCCTCTCCTTTTGGTATTCTTCGGAAATATTCGGAAGTACAAGCTTATCCATAAACTGCTTTATAAAGGTGGATTTTCCGGTGCGTACCGGACCCACTACTCCGATATAAATGTCTCCGCCGGTTCTGGCGGCGATGTCCTTGTAAATGCTCACATTTGTCATAATGTTTCCTCCATACGCTTTCAACTCACGGCAGTTAAACTGTCTTTTGGTAAAGCATATGACGGCACAGCTTGATTTATGACAGCGGAGGAACGAGGGATTTTGAATAAATTTCAAAATTTACCTTGTTTTACCGAGGTATTTGTGGTATTATCTTAATAGGTAGATAAAGGAGATATGTAGTTATGCATTTGCAGGAATCCGGCGAAATGTATTTGGAAACCATTTTGATACTCAGCAGAAAAAGTCAGTTTGTGCGCTCGATTGATGTAAGCGAGTATATGAATTTTTCAAAACCCAGTGTGAGCCGTGCAATAGGACTTTTGAAATCTGGCGGATACATTAATGTAGACAGAAGCGGTTATATTACTCTTACCGATTCCGGCAATGAGATAGCCTGCAAAATATATGAGCGGCATAATGTTTTGTCCGAGTTTTTAAAGAACATAGGGGTAGATGAAGAAACTGCTACGGCAGACGCATGTAAAATAGAGCATAACATAAGCGACAAGACCTTTGAGGCGCTTAAAAAGCATATAAAATTATTCGAAAAATAAAAGAACCGACGGAAGTGAGCTTCCGTCGGTTCTTTTAGTATTTTTTGTTTTGCAGGGCAATTTCCGTATTATAAATAGCCTGTACCGCGGCTTTATCAAGATTTATAACGATATAGGTGTAAATTGCGTCAAATATGGTGAGCTGGGCTATTCTTGAGCTCATACCGAGTATCGAGTGCTTGGTTTCCTCCGATTTTGTAAAAAGCGTTATATCCGACGCTTCAACAATAGGCGAGGCGGCGTAATTTGTTATTCCTATGGTTGCGGCGCCGCCTATTTTTGATAGTCTCAGAGCCTCGACAATATCCTTTGAAGAACCGGAATGCGAAATTCCGATTGCAACGCTTCTGCGGTCGAGATGCGAGGCGATTATTGCCTGCATATGGTTATCCGTACAGCTTTGCGCGTCAAGCCCGAGCCTTAAAAACTTGTGCGCGGCATCCATAGCTATTGCCGCGGAGTTTCCAAGCCCGAACACGGCTATCCTTTGCGCGTTCATTATTGTGTTCGCAGCCTTTTCAAGCGCGGCGGCGTCAAGGATACTTTCGGTGCTTTGCAAGAAAACGGAAATATCGTTAATTCTCTTTTTGAAAATTTCGAAACAGCTGTCCGTTTTCTTTATTTCGTTTCCTACGGACGAGGTTGAGCCGATTTCTCCCGCAATTCCTATTTTGAGCGCCTGAAAGCCCTCAAATCCGAGCCGTCTTGAGAAACGCACTACCGTAGCGTCGCCGCAGCCGCACTTTTCCGCAAGCTCCGTAACCGAAAAACTGACAACGCTTTGGGTATTGCCTGTTATGTAATCGGCAATTTTTTTTTCGCCCGGTCCCATTTCCGAATATAGCCTTCTTATTTTGTGCAAGGTTGATTCCATTAAATATCACCAAATGAAAATAATTTCCATTATTGTAACATTTTTTTCAAAAAAAGTCAATGAAACAAAAATAATTTTTGTTTTCGGGTTGATTGTGGGGCGGTTATCTGTTATCTTTAATATATAAAATTTTTTAAACGGGGGATAATATGCTTAGCTACAAAGTGAAAATAGGCCTTGCGCCTATGCGCAGAAACACAACAAACCGTCCGGCTAAAACATTTCTTACCTGGGTTTCCGCGGAGGAACGGGGACACAGGTTTGTGGACTACATAGAAAAGAACTTTTCAAGTGAAAATGTTTCTTTTGTCGACAGCAAGGGGCTTGGCTGCGCAGACTTGATTTATGACGATAAAACCGCCGCCGATTTGGTGGAGCGCTTCAAGGAAGAAAAGGTTGACGCGGTAGTTATCATAAACTGCAACTTCGGAAACGAGGAAGCAGCAGCCGATATTGCAAAGGCCCTCGATAAGCCTGTACTTTTGTGGGCTCCGCTTGATGACGAGTATTACAAGGACGGTATGAGACCTACCGATTCCCAGTGCGGTCTGTTCGGCGTTTCCCGTCAGATGCAGCGTTATCACATTCCGTTTTCCCATCTGCCGTGCTGCCGCGTTGAATCCGATGAGTTTAAAAACGGTTTTGACAGCTTTGTACGCGTAGCATGTATGGTTAAAAACTTTAAGGGTATGAGGATAGGTCAGGTTGGCGCCCGTCCCGCTCCGTTCTTCTCGGTTATCTGGAACGAGGGCGAGTTAATGGAGAAGTTCGGCATTAAAATAATTCCAATTAACTTTGCTATTATTGAGCAGAGAATGAAGTCTGCTGAGAAGGATTATGCAGACGAAATAGCCGAGTATGAGCAGTATTTCCTTACAAACTACGAGCTTGACGATTTGACGCCCAAGTACATTAAACCGATGGCGACGATGACCGCTATGTATAAACATCTTTTCGAGGAGTTTAACCTTGATGTTATCTCGGCTGAATGTTGGACCGCTACGCCGATTATGTTCGACGGATTGGCTCCCTGTGCGCTTTACGGTTTGCTCAACGAAATGGGTCTTATGATTTCCTGCGAGAGCGATATACACTGCGCTATGACTATGGCGCTTATGAAATCGGCTACACTCGGCAAGGGCAGACCGCTGTTCGGTGAATTTACGGTTCGTCACCCCGAAAATAAAAATGCCGAGCTGTTATGGCATTGCGGACCGTTCCCGGTAAGTGAAAAGGCGGAGGGCACAAAGGCGCGTCTTGTAAATCAGCGCGCATGGCTCAGAGGCAGAGACGGGGAGTACACGGTAGCCCGTATCGACCAGGAGCACGGAGATTATATGATATTACCGCTTATTTGCCATACTACCGAGGGACCCGAGACCCACGGTACATATATATGGGGCGAATTTGAGGATTTGCAGGCAGTTGAGGACAGATTGCTTGACGGTCCGTACATCCACCACTTTGTTGAAATGAACGGCGATTACAGAAAAGAAATCAAAGAGTTCTGTAAGTATTTCCCCAACCTTAAGGTTGATGAAACAATTAAATAATTAAAGGAGAAATAAAAATGCAATATCAGATGAACGAATTTTTATTTGCAATGATATTAACCGAGCTTGAGGACGCGGTGGGCAAAGAAAACTGCTCTACACGTGCGATAGACAGAGTCACCCACAGCGTTGACTACTACTGGCTTTCCCGTATGTGGGCTGACCGCGGTTGCCGTATGCCCGAGGCTGACATAATCGTATGCCCGAAGGATGCCGAAGAGGTTTCAAAGGTAGTTAAAATCGCTAACTACTATAAGCTCCCCGTTACCACATGGGGCGCAGGCGGCGGCACACAGGGCGGCGCTATACCGGTTTGCGGCGGAATACTTCTTGATACCAAGCGTATGAACAAGATTTATGAGGTCAATACCGAGGGTATGTACATAGAGTGCGGCACAGGCGCTATATATAAGCATATTGAGTGGGCGGCAAATGAGGTAGGAAAGGCTACGATGCACTATCCGTCAAGCCTTACCTGTTCTACCGTCGGCGGATTTTTGGCGCACAGAGGTATAGGCGTTTGCTCTACCAAATACGGCAAGATTGACGATATGGTACTCCAGATGGAGGTTGTACTGCCGAACGGCGATATAATCAACACCTCTTCCGCACCGAAGCACGCCGCAGGACCCGACTTGAACCAGATATTCATAGGCTCTGAGGGTACGCTCGGCATTATAACAAAGGCTCAGATAAGAATATTCGACCAGCCCGAGGAACGCCGTTTCAGGGGCTTCCTGTTCCAGGATATGACCGGCGCGTTTAAGGCGGCTCGTGAGCTTCTTCAGAAATTCAAGCCCTCTGTTATGCGTCTTTACGACGAGGCAGAGACCGCTTCCCTTATAAAGAAGATTGTAGGCGTTGAGCGCAAGGGCGCATTTATGAATGTAGCCTATGAGGGCGACCGTGAAATGGTAGAGGTTGAGGAGAAAATTCTTCTTAAGACCTTCGCAAAGTACGGTGCCGAGGATATGGGCAGCGACTACGGCAAAAAGTGGTGGGATGAAAAGATTACATTCTTCTATCCCGGCTATATGATGGATATTCCGCAGATGTTCGGTACAATGGATACCATTGCTCCTTACGGTAAGATTGAAGAAATCTACTGGGCAATGAAGGAAGCCATTGAAACGAACTTCCCGCAGGCTAAGTTTATAGCTCACTTCTCACACTGGTACGAGTGGGGCGCAATGGTTTATGACCGCTTTATCATAGACGGTAAGGATGTACCGAAGGATCCTGTTGAGGCTCTCCGTCTCCATCAGGCGGTTTGGACCTGCGGCGTTCGTACGGCGTTGGCTCACGGCGGCGTTGTAAACGACCACCACGGCGTAGGCATCAAGCTCGGCAGACTTATGAAAGAGCAGTACGGTCCCGCAATGCAGGTATTTGAAGGTCTTAAAAAATCGCTTGACCCGAACGGCATAATGAATCCGTTTAAGTTAGGTCTTTAATAGGGGAGGAAATGAAAATGAATTTATCTGATAAAGCTAAACAGCATGTTGATTCCTGCCGCTTTTGCTGGATGTGCCACCACATCTGCCCGATAGGCAATGCAACAGGCCACGAAAGAAGCACAGCCCGTGCCCGCGCGCTCGGTATTTCACTTGTAAACCGTAACGCTATCGAGCTTTCTGAAATAATGGATAATATATACGAGTGCTGCACCTGCGGCGGATGCGTTAATGTTTGCGTTACCGGCTGGGATCCTGTTATGTTTACTAAGGAGACAAGGCTTAAGGCGGCTCTTGAGGGTGCTTTGCCCGAATACATAAACAAGCTTGTGGATAACTGCCTTGAAACCGGCAATGCCTACGGCTTGACCGAAATTTCGGCTGAGCTTAAAAAAGCTGTTGACGCTCACTCCGCAAAGACCGATACGCTCCTTTATTTGGGCGTAGACGCACGCTATAAAGTGGCTTGTCAGGCTGTAAAGGCAATAAAGGTGCTTGAAAAGGCAGGCGTGGAGTTTACCGTGCTCGCCGACGAACCGGCAGACGGCTCGCAGCTTGATTTCCTTATCAGTGCGGCTGACGAGACAAAGAAGCAGATGGAAGCTGCGGCAAAGGTATTCGGTGAGTACAAGACCGTTGTTCTTTATGACCCGAACGACGCTAAGACCGTAAAACAGCTTTATAAGGAATACGGCATAGAGGTAAAGGCTGACGCCGTTACATATACTTCGTTTGTCGCAGGACTTTTAAAGGATGGCAAGTTAAAGGCAGGCAACACCGGCAAGACCGTTGTTTTCCAAGACCCGTATCAGCTTTCCCGCGATCTTGAGGAAACCGAGGAGCCGCGCGAGATAATAAAGGCTTATGCCACTCTTCACGAAATGCTTTTAAACCGCAAGGAAACGGTTTGGGCGGGAAATCTCTTAATGGCGGAATATCTCCCCGATGTTATAAACGAGGTTGCCGCGCGCAGACTTTACAATGTTGAAAGCATACACGAAAATACAGTTGTTACTGCCTGTGTTTCGGAATATGCGGCATTAAAGTCAGTAAAACAGGATAAAATTAAGGTTCTTTCAATCGAAGATTTGATATTAGGAGAATAACAATGTTAGTTACTTTACAAGAAATAATCGGAATGGCGGAAAAAGGCAATTATTGTATACCTGCGTTTAATGTATACAATACAGAGACCGTTATGGGCGTGTTCGACGCGGCTGAAGAAGCGAAAGCGCCTGTTATTATGCAGGTTTATCCCCGTCTTTTTAATGAGTATGTCGGTTATTATTTAGCTCCTGCTATTTTGGCGGCGGCTAAAAAGGCTACCGTGCCTGTTTGTTTCCATCTTGACCACGGTCCGAGCGAGGCTGAGGTTATGAAGGCGTTAAGGCTCGGCGCTACCGGCATTATGCTTGACGGCTCTACACATCCGTTTGAGGAAAATGTTGCGCTTACAAAGCACATTGTGGAAAGCTGTAAGGCAATAGGCGTAGGCGTTGAGGGTGAGCTCGGTCACATAGGCAGTGTTAACGACGATGCTATGGACGAGTTTACAAGCCCCGAAGAAGCCGCGGAATTTGTGAAAAATGTAGATGTTACCTGTCTTGCCGTACTCGTAGGCAACGCACACGGACATTATAAGAAGCCGCCGAAGCTTGATATTGAAAGAATTGCGGCAATAAGAAAGGCAACAAACGGTATTCCGCTTGTTCTGCACGGCGGTTCGGGTATTCCGGACGATCAGGTTAAGGCCGCAATAAATGCGGGTATCCGTAAAATGAATATCGGCACTGATGTTTGCTGCGCTTTTGCGGACGGCACACTTGAAAGCCTTAATGACCCGACAAGAAGCTTTGCGGTCGATATGTTTATGAAAAAACCGATAGAGAGTGTTAAAAAGCTTGCACTTTCGAAGATAGCGCTTACGGGTGCGGGCGGAAAGGCGTAAACAAATGAAAAAAGCAGTAGGTATCGGAGCCTGCGTAATGGATACGCTCATTAATGTTCCGAATTACCCCAAAGAGGATACAAAAATGCGTGCGGACGCATTAAAGCAAGCAGGCGGAGGTCCCGTGGCAACGGGACTTGTCGCCGCCGCAAAGCTTGGGAGCGAGACCGAGTTTATAGGTGTCTTGGCGGACGACGCAGGCGGAAGCTTTTTAATAAAGGATTTTAAGAAGTACGGCGTTAAGACCGATAATATAGATGTACTGTCGGGCTACCGTTCCTTTACCTCTGTTATTTGGCTTTCGGCTAAGGCTTCAAGCCGTACCTGTGTTTTCGATAAGGGAAATCTGCCGCCGCTTAAGCTTAATGAAAATCAAAGCAAGGCGGTTGCCGAAGCGGATCTGCTTATGATAGACGGAAACGAAATGTCCGGAGCGCTTGAGGCTGCAAAGCTTGCAAGGAAAAACGGCACAAAGGTACTTTACGACGCAGGCGGACTGTATGACGGCGTTGAAGAGCTGTTACCTTTTGCGGATATACTTATTCCGTCCGAGGAATTTGCGCTTGGAATTACGGGCGAGAAAAAGACGGAAAACGCGGCTAAAAAGCTGTATGAAAAATACAACCCCGATGTTGTGGTTGTAACCGAGGGTAAAAAAGGCGGAATACTTTATGACGGCACACGCCTTACCGCCTATCCGGCATTTCCCGTAAAGGTTGCCGATTCAAACGGCGCGGGCGATGTGTTCCACGGAGCGTTCGGCGCAGGGTATTTAAAGGGCTATGATTTCCTTAAATGCTGTTATTTCGCAAGCGCGGTTTCGGCAATTAAATGCACCGGTGTGGGTGCAAGGGAAAGCGTACCGGATTTTGATACCGTTAAGAAATTTTTAAAGGAGAATGGCTATGAATTATAAAAGAGCGTATAAACCGTCAAAGGGCTATACACCGATAAGCAAAATCGGCGAGTGTTCACTTAAAATGCTTGAGTTCGGTATGATAGAGCTTGACGGCGGCGATTTTTTGGAATACTATACCGAGGATAAGGAAACCGCTTTTATAATGCTTGAGGGTCACTGCGATGTAGAGACGGGCGGCACGAAATGGGAAAACATAGGCAACCGTAATACTGTTTTCGAAAACAGAAAAGCTGAAAGCTTTTATATGCCCCGTGAGCAAAAGCTTACAATTACCGCGAGAGACCACATTAAAATTGCGGTTTGTGCTTCACCGATAAAGGAAAAAACCGAGCCTCAGGTTCTGCGTGAGGACCATGTTGTATTAAAGCTTTTGGGCGATATACCGTACCAGAGAGAGACAAGCTTTATTATCGACCAGAATTCAAACGCAAAGCATCTGACCGTAGGCGAGGCTTATGTTACCGAGGGCAACTGGGCAGGCTTCCCGCCCCACAAGCACGATGTGGACGATATGCCGAGGGAGTGCATAGCCGAGGAAATTTATTATTTCCTGTTTGACCCGAAGCAGGGCTTTGCCGTACAGTGCCTTTACACGGCGGACGGCAGTATCGACGAGGCATACCGAGTTAAAAACGACGAATTGGTTGAGTTCCCTTACGGCTATCATACCACCGTTGCAACGCCCGGTTATCAGACCTACTTCCTGTGGCTTATGGCAGGCGACCATCAGGGCTTTAACAGAAGCAGCGACCCCGAGCACGAGTGGATCGAAAAGAAATAATATTAAATTGGGGCTGTTATCGCAGCCCCTTTTATGATAATATATAGGAGAGAAATTTTATGCTTGATACCCTTAAACAGAAGAATCGGAACATTGAGCTTTATTCGGCGGACAGTGACGAATTTAAAACCTTCGGCAAGCTGATAACCGACCTTGACGCGTCGGAAATAATTAAGGCGGCCGAGAAAATAGGCAGACCGACAGACGGCTCCGCTTATACACCGAGCGAGGAAAGCTTTGAAAAGCTTCGCATTGCAGGTGAAATCAAGGCAAGGTATTTCGGCACACTGCCCACGCAAATAGGCTATTGCCACGGTCACAACAGCCTTTTAAACGGCGCGGAATGGCACAAATCAAGTGAAATCAACATTGCGGTAACACCTCTTGTGCTGATTTTGGGTCATATCTGGGATATTAAAGACGGTAAGATAAATTCGTCGGATTTTAAGGCGTTTTATCTGCCGGCAGGCACTGTTGCGGAAATTTACGCAACAACACTGCATTTCTGCCCGTGCGAAGTGGAAAAGGAAGGCTTCGGCTGTGTTGTCGGCTTGCCGCTTGACACAAACAAACCGCTTGAAGATGAAACACCCGACCCGCTTTTGTTCAGAAAAAACAAGTGGCTTATAGCGCACACCGAAAATAAGGGGCTTATAGATAAGGGCGTTGTTTCGGGTATTACGGGAGAGAATTTCAAAATTAATTATTAGACAATACAATCAGGGTACAATGCTTTTTTGAAGAAACGGCGCAGTTATCGGCATTGTTGCCCTCCGCTCACAATACGTCAGTATTCTTCGGTCAGGCACAGCGCCGCTAAACAGCGCCGTTTTCTTACAAAATCTGCGACCCGTAGCGAGAAAATTTTTTCGCTTATGAAGTCGAGGAAGGCAGGAATACTGCCGTATTTCAAATGACGAGACAATATAATCGGACAAATTTCCCGCTATGGGAAGTATTGTACCCTGATTGTATTGTCTAAGGAGGTTTAAAATGCAGGTATTTACAGCCACTTTAAATCAG
Source organism: Ruminococcaceae bacterium UBA6842 (assembly GCA_002451855.1). Classification (GTDB taxonomy): domain Bacteria; phylum Bacillota; class Clostridia; order Oscillospirales; family Acutalibacteraceae; genus UBA737. The sequence continues at coordinate 16,174 of DKDS01000038.1, forward strand.
ATGATGGTGCTGTTTATTTTTATGGCGCTCGGTTTTTTTCTAAATAAAAAACGGCTTTTGCCGCTTGACGATTCGGTAGTGCTTTCGAAGCTCGAAACATACGCATTTGTTCCGTGTCTTGTTTTTTCGGTGTTTTATAAGTACTGCACCGTCGAAAATTTCAGGTTAAAGTGGACATATATGCTTTACGGTGCGGCGATAATGGCAGTATCGCTCCCGATAGGCATTGTTTTGGCAAGGCTCTTCGCAAAGGACGAATATCTGAAAAAAATATATACATATTCCTTTGCGGTGGCCAATTTCAGCTTTATGGGCAACGCCGTGGTTTTGGGCGTTTTCGGGGAAGAGATACTTTTTGATTATATGATATTCACACTGCCGCTTAACCTTTATGTTTATTCTATCGGCACGGCTTCGCTTATACCGACTGAGAGCGGCAAGAAATTAAGTGTTAAAACCTTTGTAAACCCGATATTTATTTCCCTTATCTTAGGCGCTTTTTGCGGACTGTTATCGGTTCCGCTGCCTAAGTTTATAACTACCGCGATTTCAAGCGCTGGGGCATGTATGTCGCCGCTTGCAATGCTGCTTACGGGCTTTGTTATAGGCGAATACAGCCTTAAGACCTTAGCCGGCGATAAAAAGGTATATCTGGCGTCGGTTATAAGGCTTATAATTCTTCCCGCAATCTTTATGGCGGTGCTGTTACTGCTTAAAACCGTTAAGGCTATAATAAGGGTTGCGCTTTGCGCCACGGCGATGCCGCTCGGTCTTAACACGGTGGTATTTCCCGCGGCTTACGGCGGCGATACAACGCCGGGAGCGGGAATGGCGCTTATTTCTCATTTGATTTCCATTATTACGATACCCGTAATGTTTTCAATTTTTATTTAGGAGGTAAGTATTTTGAAATACCTACTCGGCATAGATTTCGGCGGCGGAGCCTCTAAGGCTACGCTTATTAATGAGCTCGGAAATATAGCGGCGGAAAATACAACGGAATATCCTACGCTTTACCCCGAACAGGGAGCCTGTGAGCAGTCGCCTGACGATTGGATAAAGGCTTTGTGCGAAAACACCGCCGCAATTATAGAGAAAAGCGGTATAAATGCGAGCGATATAGCCTGTATCGCAATAGATTCGGCAACGCATACATTTTTACCGTGCGACGGGAATTATAAACCGCTTATGAATGCGGTTCACTGGACGGATACCCGTTCACGCAGTGAAGCGGCTTCTTTGCTTAAGGAACACGGCGAGGAAATATTCAAAGCCACATTCCATAAGCCCGATACTATTTGGACCCTGCCGCAGCTTTTGTGGCTTAAATCAAACCGTCCGAATGTATTTGAGAAAATGCAGCATATATTCTTTGAAAAGGATTATATAAGATATTTTCTTACGGGTGTTTTTTGCACCGATTATATCGAGGCGCAGGGCAGTATGCTGTTCGACTGCCGTTCTATGAAATGGTCGGACAATCTGTGCGGCTTTGCGGGTATAGATATATCCGTTTTACCGCATATAGTATCTCCCACCGATATTATAGGGAGCGTGACCGAGTCCGCCGCAGGGCTTACGGGGCTTAAAGCGGGTACACCCGTTATCTGCGGAACTACCGATACCTGTATGGAGGTGTTCGCCTCGGGCGCTACCGAAAAGGGTGATGTCACGGTCAAGCTTGCAACAGCGGGCAGAATTTGCGTTATAACGGACAGACCGTACCCCGACAGAGACCTTGTGAACTATTCCCATATAGCAAAGGGACTTTGGTATCCGGGTACGGCAACCAAGGCGTGCGCCGCGTCCTACCGCTGGTACAGGGACACCTTCGGCGGAGAGTATAAGGAGCTTGACGAGGCGGCGGCCGGAGTACCGATAGGCTGTGAGGGTATGATATATCACCCCTACCTTAACGGCGAGCTGACCCCGTATGCCGACCCGATGCTTTGCGGTAGCTTTACGGGAATAAGGGCAACGCATAATAAGGCGCACTTTACAAGGGCGGTGCTTGAGGGCGTGTGCTATTCCTTGCTTGATTCAAAACTTGCGCTTGATAAGCTGAATATTTCATATAAAGACACCGCGGCGGCAATAGGCGGCGGAACTAAGGGAAAGCTTTGGCGGCAGATGGCGTCCGATGTTCTGGGACTTTCGCTTAAAACCTCTGAGAGCAGTGACTCCTCGCTCGGCTCGGCAATGCTTGCCGGAATTGCCGCAGGCGTGTTTGCCGACCCTGCCGACGCTGTTAAAAGGTGCGTTAAGCCTAAATCCGTAACAGTGCCCAACCCCGAAAATACCGAAAAATACCGCAAGGTATTCGAAGAATACAAAAAGATACACGACGCGCTTGCCCCTATATATGACGCGAGGTAGAAAATGAAAATTGTTGTGTGTGTAAAGCAATCGGCAAACGGAGAAATAAATCCGTTTGACGCAAGCGCATACGAAGCGGCGCTTAATATACCGAACGGCGAAATTACGCTTTTGAGTATGGGACCGCAGAAAACCGCGCCGTTTTTAGAGGAGCTTACAAGGCTCGGAGCGCACCGTGCGGTACTGCTGTGCGATAAGGCGTTTGCGGGAGCGGATACCCTTGCAACCTCGTATGCTTTGGCGCTTGCTATTAAAAGGCTTGAGCCTCAGCTTGTTGTGTGCGGCAGGCAGTCGGTTGACGGCGATACGGGTCAGGTAGGCCCCTCGCTTGCGGTAAGGCTTGGGTACAGCCTTGTTACAAATGTTATGCAAATATCGTCGGCCGCCGATAAGCTTGTCTTTAAGGACAGAAACGGCGCAGAGACGGAGTATAATAATGAAACCGTAATAACCGCCGAAAAAAGTATGAGGCTTAGACTGCCGAGCATCCGCTCAAAAAAAGTTCAGACCGAAATATGGACGGCAGACG
>DKDS01000038.1:19083-19528 GCA_002451855.1 Ruminococcaceae bacterium UBA6842
AACGCCGATACCTCGCTTTGCGGACTTGCAGGCTCGCCCACACGGGTCTTAAAGACCTTTCAGAACGAGGCTGATCGCCGTCACTGTAAATTCATTAAGTCAGGCGAGCTTAATGCGGCTATTGACGCAGGCTTAAAAAAGGGCAGGGAGAAAATAAAGCCCGTTATAAGCGAAAAACGGCTTAAAAGCGTGTGGTGCGCAGGAAACTCACCCGTAGACTTTGCCCAAACGGTTGGGGAAAGCATAACCGTAATTGATATTGAAGTGCCCGAGAAAATGGCGGAGAAAATAAGAACGGGCAAGCCCGACGCCGTGCTGTGGGGGAGCGACCCTGTTTCAAAGGCGATAGCTCCGCAGGTTGCGGCACTGCTTGAAACAGGACTTTGCGCCGACTGTACCGCGCTTGAAACCGACGGCGAAACACTTTATATGTACCGTCCTGCTT
>DKDS01000053.1:0-269 GCA_002451855.1 Ruminococcaceae bacterium UBA6842
CGCTTATGTATCAGCACGGAAATGTTGACATAAGGGTTTTAAAGGATATTTTAGGCCATTCAAATCTCGGCACAACACAGATCTACACCCATGTTTCGGACAAGCAGATAAAGCGCGCGGTAGACTCAAACCCCCTGTCGTCGGTCAAGGACAACAAATAGGGTGCGGAAATCAAGTAAATCTTGACCTTTGCGCCCTCATATGCTATAATAATTCCTGCGTTCGGTCAAACGCATTAATAATAAATTATGTTTCCGTAGCTCAGCTGG
>DKDS01000053.1:279-3200 GCA_002451855.1 Ruminococcaceae bacterium UBA6842
GTAGCTCAGCAGGATAGAGCAACCGCCTCCTAAGCGGTAGGTCGGGTGTTCGAATCACCTCGGGAACGCCAAAACGCTCCGAACGCATAAGCGTTCGGAGCGTTTTATTGTTTATTAACTGATACGGTGATTTTATGACATTCTCTGAAAAGCTAAACGAATATATTGCAAAGCTTTCCTGCCCCGCAAAGGAGCTTTATACCCTTTCGGAAATATCCGCCTCTACATTCAGCAGATACAGAAACGGAGAGCGTATCCCCGAGCCATCCTCACAAGGCTTTGAAAAGCTTTGTGCCGCTATTGCCGAGGCGGCAAAGAAAAGAAATCTCCCCCATATTACGGCAGAATCCGTAAAGGATGATTTTTTCACCTGCGAGGATATTCTCACTGCCGACAAGGAAATATTCCGACGCAATTTCAACACTATGATTACCGCGCTTAACATTAATCTCACCCGTATGTGCAAGCACATTAATTATGATATTTCAACCGTTTTCCGCATCCGTAACGGAACACGCAATGCCGCAAATTTAGAGCAGTTTGCGGACGCCGTCGCTGTGTTTACGGCAAAGGAGATAAAAACTCCGTCGGGTCTTATGGCGCTTTCAAAGCTGATAGACTGTGAGGATGATATAACGGATTTGTCGGTGCGCTGTGAAAAGCTGAAGCATTGGCTGCTCAATGAGCAAAAATCAGACGCGGGCAACGATAACATTGCCTGTTTCCTTACAAAGCTCAACGATTTTGATTTGAATGAATATATCAAAGCCATACATTTTGATGAGCTTAAGGTTCCCACCGTGCCGTTTCAAATTCCGTCGTCGAAGTCATATTTCGGTCTTAAGGAAATGATGGAAAGCGAGCTTGACTTTTTAAAGGCGACAGTTCTTTCAAAATCCACCGAGCCCGTAACTATGTACAGCGATATGCCGATGGGTGAGATGGCAAGGGACCCTGAGTTTCCGAAAAAATGGATGTACGGTATGGCGCTGATGCTTAAAAAGGGTCTGCATCTTAATCAAATACATAATCTTGACCGTTCCTTTGAAGATATGATGTTAGGTCTTGAAAGCTGGATACCTATGTATATGACGGGGCAAATTTCGCCCTATTACCTTAAAAACATTCAGAATAATGTGTTTCTGCATTTTCTAAAGGTCTCGGGCGCCGCCGCGCTTACGGGCGAAGCCATTGCGGGATACCACAGCGACGGAAAATACTACCTCACCAAATCCAAAAAGGAAATTGAATACTACACAAAAAGAGCAAACGAATTGCTTGACTGTGCGTATCCGCTTATGGAAATATACAGAAGCGAGAGAGAAAACGAGCTTAACGCATTTTTGCTTGCCGATACGGCAAAGCCGGGTGTTAGGAAAAATATTTTTTCCTCTCTCCCCTTATACACGGCAAGCGAGGAGCTTTTAAACGCCGTACTCACGGCAAATAAGATACCCGAAAATGACCGTAAAGCAATCCGTGAATATGCTGTTCTTAAAAAGCGCAGAGCCGAGCTTATACTTGAAAACGGTTTTATTGAGGATGAGATTGCCGCCGTATCAAGGGAGGAGTTTGACATCCGTCCGCTTTCGCTTGATATTTCCGGCGCGTTTTATGAAAAGGACATAGTTTACAGCTACGAGCAATATCTTGAGCATCTGAAATTTACGGAGGAGTTTGCCGCAAAACACCGCAATTACAAATTAAAGAAGATACACTCCCCCGCTTTCGGTAATTTGCAGATAACCGTTCACGAACAGCAATGGGCGATGGTTTCAAAAAATAAAGCTCCTGCCATTCATTTTGTAATAAAGCACCCGAAGCTTTTAAACGCCATTGAAAACTTTGTTCCGCCCGTAGTTGAATAACAAAACAGCCGTGCAATTCTGTTTTTGAATTGCACGGCTGTTATTTTAATATTTTACGCTATGTTCTTTTTGCGTATCTTAGTATTAACCAAATATATCGCAAGACCGATAACAAGTCCTATCGCGGCGGGGCATACCCAGCTTAAGCCTATATCCGACAAGGGAAGTACCTTAGCCACTGCTTTAAGAGGAGCGTTCAAGCCCAAAACGCCCTTGACATTCTTGGGCAGGTTATTAAGCAGATCGTAAAACGCGCTGACAAAGGTAAACGCTATTGTCGAAACATAAACCGCACGGTTATTGTCAAACAGCTTGCCGAACAGTGCAAGTATTATAAGAACTATCGCAAGCGGATATAAGAACATAAGTACCGGAATGGAATATTCGATTATTGCGCTCAAACCGAGGTTTGCAAAGATAAAGGAAACCACTCCGAAAATTATTGCCCACACACGGTATCCGGGTCCGTTTTTAAAGATGGATGAAAATGTTTCCGCACAGCTTGTTATAAGACCTACCGCGGTTTTAAGGCAGGCAAGGGTTACGGTTGCGGCTAAGACAAACATACCTGCCGTTCCCAAATAATGGCGCGCTATCTGTGCGAGCGCTATTCCGCCGTTTTCCGCAGGCTCGAAAAGTCCTCTGCTCTGTGTGCCGACAATGGTAACAACAAGATAGATAAGTCCCATAAACAAGCAACTGAATATACCCGAACGGACGGTGCTTGCGGCAACAGAGCCGGGTTCCTCTATACCGAGGTCTCTTATTACCTGAACCACAACTATGCCGAAAGCAAGACCTGCCAAGGCGTCCATTGTGTTATATCCCTCTAAAAATCCGGCAAACAGCGGTTTTGTGGCATAGTCGCCGATAGGCTCAACACTGCTGATGCTCGCAGACGGTGATATAAAGGCCACAATAACTAAAATTCCCAAGAAAACAAGGAAAAACGGATTAAGTATTTTTCCTATCCAGGTAAGTATCTTTCCCGGTCTTAAAGCAAAGAAGAGTGCCGCCGCAAAAAACGCGAGCGAAAACAGAAGCAGGTAAAGT
>DKDS01000053.1:3242-7797 GCA_002451855.1 Ruminococcaceae bacterium UBA6842
CCGGAAGCAAATGCTCAATTCCGACCGTAAACGAGGTCGTAGCGCATCTCGGTATCGCAAAAAAAGGTCCGATAGTCAGGTACAAAAGGCAGGTAAAAAACATAGCGTACGGCTTACCGACCTTGCTTGACATCTCAAAAAGTCCGTTTGAACGGCTCATACCGAGGGCGGCAACCGCAAGCAGAGGAATTCCCGCACCCGTAATGAGGAAGCCTATTGTCGCAATCCAGACGTTACTGCCGGCATGCTGACCCATAAACACAGGGAAAATCAGATTGCCCGCTCCGAAAAACATTCCGAAAAGCATACTTGCCACATAAACATATTCCTTAAAACTTAGCTTACTCTTCATTTTTCTCTCCCGATTTTTTTATTTCTGCCAAGGTAAAATATCCTGTTTAGTATATCATATTTGTAAAGATTTGTCAACTTTTCTTACTAAAAACAGAAAACCGCAGTAATTTTTTACTGCGGTCTTTTAGTCTCGTTTAACACTATTCAAGGTTAAGCCTTTTGCTTAAAAAATATCTTGTTATTAAAAAGTACGCCGTCCCGAGCAATGCGGAAAAAACAATCGGCAAAAGCAGGAACAGGCTGACGGCTGAAATTCCGCTGTTCAAATAATTTTCAAAGCCCGACGCCGAGCCGAACGCAAATATAACAGGCATAAATATAAGCGCTATTATCTGCGACGCGGCGTAAAGACATATGTAGGCTATTACCGAAGCTCCCGCCCTGTTTTTAAATTGCTGACCTATTGCTATCGCGGCATAAAACATAAGCAGCGCCTCAAGCAGGGTTATTATCGCAAACACCGCAATTTCGGCAATTAACAGCGTAAGCTGCGGCCACTCGCCGTAATTAAAGAACGCCTTAAAAAGCTCCGGCAGGAATTTTATAAAATCATTTTCCGCCTTTGTGCCGATACCGAGGACGGCAAGCGAAAGAAATACCAACACAAAATCAACCGCCACGGTGACCGCCCCGCAAATAAGCTTGCATACTATATGCTGAGTTGCGGTAAAAGGCAGTGAAAATGTAAGGTAGCCTTCGTTCGAAAGCAGATTTCTGTAAAATCTTGTTACAACAATTACTATTCCCACAATAAAAACCGCAATAATTGTAAGCACATATCCGATAACGGCGAGCGTTTTGAATGTATTTATTATGTTGTTTTCGGTCTTTACCAGATATACCAGTCGGCTGAGTACCGAAAATCCGAACAGCGCCGCATAAATCGGTAATAAACTTCTGAAAAGCGAGTAAAACTCGTGCTTATAAAGCTTTTTTAACATTTGAATACCTCCCTGAAGAACTCGTCAACGCTCTTTCCCTCACGCTGGCGTATGTTGTCTACGGTGTCGCACATAACTATGTCGCCGTGATTTATAAACACAACATCGCTGAGCACCTGCTCCACATCCGCAATAAGATGTGTTGAAATTATTACGGTTGCGTCCTCATCGTAATTGGAAATTATCGTGCGGAGAATATAATCTCTTGTAGCAGGGTCAACGCCTGCTATCGGTTCGTCAAGCAGATAAAGCTTTGCTTTGCGGCTCATAACAAGTATAAGCGCAACCTTTTCCTGTGTGCCCTTTGAAAGTGTTTTTATCCTCATTTCAGGGTTTATTCCGAGATTTTTAAGCATATCCGAAGCACGCTCGGGTCTGAAATCGGCGTAAAAGTCGGAATAATACCTTATCATCTGTCCGACCGTCATCCACTGCGGAAGAAAATTTCTGTCCGGAAGATACGAAACGATATTTTTGGTTTTTGCGCCGATAGGCTCTCCGTCCACGGTTATCTCACCCATGGTCGGCGTCAAAAGACCGTTCACCGTTTTAATAAGGGTGGTTTTTCCGCTTCCGTTAGGTCCTAAAAGCCCCACAATTCTGCCCTTTTCAAAGCTTAAATTGATGCTGTTAAGCGCAACCGCATTTTTATAAACCTTTGAAAGATTTTTACACTCAAGTATTGTATCCATCAAATTTCTCCTCTCTTTTCTATCTCGAATTGAATTGCGTCTAAAATTTCTTTTTTGTCAAGTCCCAACTCCCCTACCGAATTGAGAAAGCCATCGATTTTTTCGGCAACATAAGCACTGCGTACCTCGTTGATTTTATCCTTATCGTCGGTAACATAGCGCCCGTCGCCCCTCATAGTATAAATTATGCCGGTTTCCTCAACATCGGAAAGCGCCCTCTGCATAGTGTTGGGATTGACACCCGCGTTTACCGCAAGCTCCCTGACGCCCTCAAGCTTGGCGCCCGGCGGATATTCCCCCTTTATTATTTTTAAGACGATAATATCTTTGAGCTGTTGAAAAATAGGTTTATCGTTGGAAAAGCTCCAGGACATTTTTACACCTCACTTTATCACTGTGTTAATAAGCTAATACAATAATACACGCTGTGCGGTATTTTGTCAAGTGTTTTTTGAAAAAATAAAAAAGCCACCGGTTTAATCGGTGGTTTTGATAATTTTTAAAAATAAAAGTCGGCAAAAGCGCATTTATTCAAGCTTTTCTATCCCAACATTTCTTTTCGTCTTCTTCGGTTATGGTCCTGATAACCTTACACGGATTGCCGACGGCTACCGAATTATCGGGAATATCTTTCACAACAACACTGCCGCCTCCGATAACAACATTACTTCCGATGGTAACTCCGGGCATAACATGAACGCCCGCACCAATCCACACATTATCTCCTACGGTAATCGGATAGGCATACTCCAAGCCCTGATTTCTTCGCTCAAAATCAATCGGGTGTCCTGCCGTGTGGAATCCGCAGTCGGGTGCAACAAACACATTGTCGCCAAAGGTTACTTTAGCTCCGTCAAGAATAACCGTGTTGTGATTGGCAAAGAAATTCTCTCCGATTTCGATATTGTAGCCGTAATCACACCAGAACGGTGCAACAATGCAAAACGCACCCTTTGTTTTGCCTAACAGCTTCTTCATAAGCGTCTGCTGTCCTTCTTCATCGGAGGGGCACAGTTGATTGAACTGATAGCAAAGGTCTTTTGCCCTTGCTCTTTCATCCAATAAATCTCTGTCGTTATTTGCGTCATAAAGCATTTGCTTCAGCATTTTTTCTTTCTCTGTCATAACAGTTTACCCCTTTCCTTTTGCGGCTTCTTCCAGACCTTTTCGGGTAATTCCGTATTTCAGCCAATCCATAGGAATATCGGCGCTGGGATAGCCCGCAATTAAAATGCACTGTGCATGAACGCCGTAATCGCCGGTCTGAACAACCGCCTTACAGCGGTCGCGCATTTCGTAATACTCCGGAATGTAGTGCATCACATGGATATTCCTTTCGCCGAGCTTTCCGACAAGGAATCGGTAATCCTTTTGATTCAGCTCCAACATATCCTCAGTTACGATTGCACCCTCAAAATCTCCCACATCCACAAGCACATCTACAATGTCCTGCATAGAGGGAGAGCCTGTTACCGCTTCAAGGTCAATGTATCGGACAGAGGGATCAAGCGGATGGAGTGCCTTTGCAGATGTTCCGCTTCCGGCATCGGCAATAAATAACATTTCCCCGTGACGGATCTGAGCCACTGTTTCCGCTAATTCTTTATTCAAAATTCTCTTTTTCATATCTTTCGCCCTTTCAGGTTAGATTTTCTGAACAGTTATATTATATCACCGAATCGCAAAAAATCCACTAATGTGTTCGGTACGGCAGGATTGCTCCTGCCGCACTGAAAGTGTCTTATTTGAACTCCTGCCGAATAATTAGTGGAACAAGTCAATTATTTTTGAAAGAATGCCGGTCGACTGTAAAAAAAGAATGAACATCATAGCCGGTGCAATATACTGTATCATAACACGGTAAAGAGCTTTTCTTCCGAATTTCTCTCCGTTTCTTTCAACCTCATCGGTAACATATTGCGGTTTCATAATCCAACCTATAAGAATTGTCGAGATTAAGGCGATAACCGGCATCATGACGCTGTTACTGATGTAATCCATAATGTCAAGCAACTGTCCTGTTGAGCCGTTAGGCAGCTTCAACTCAAAATAAAATATGCTGTACCCCAAGGCAATGCAGATGGAGGCCGCTATATATATGCCGGATAAAATTAGTACGGTCTTTTTGCGTTCTGTATGGAATATTTCCATACAGTTTGCCACGATTGATTCAAGCACAGAGATACAAGATGTCAAAGTTGCAAATATCGCGGAAACAAAGAAAAGTATTCCGACAAAAACGCCCGCCTTTCCCATAGCAGAAAACACCTTGGGCAGTGAAACAAACATAAGACTGGGACCGGCGCTCATCCCGTCAGTGCCCGAAAAAACATATACTGCCGGGATGATCATCATGCCGGCCAGAAATGCCACGCCGGTATCGAAAATTTCAATTTGATTGACGGACTTACTGAGGTTAACCTGTGGTTTGACATAGGAACCGTAGGTGATCATAATTCCCATCGAAACGCTCAGCGAGAAGAAAAGCTGACTCATGGCATCAAGCAATATTTGCAGGAAACGCTGTACCGTCAAGCCTTTGAAATCGGGTTTTATGTAATACAGAAG
>DKDS01000053.1:7837-22335 GCA_002451855.1 Ruminococcaceae bacterium UBA6842
CGCCCGCCGCATTCGTGTTTTTCAATGTAAGAGAAAAGCCTGCGATAACAATGACGAGAACCAACAGTATCGGCATCATAAACTTAGATACACGCTCAATTCCGCCCTGAACTCCCTTATAAACCACAAAAGCAGTCACCGCCATAAATACAACGGCGAAAATCACAGGCGAGGTCGGTGAGGAAATAAATCCTGTGAAACAGTTATCCGCAGCCGCCTCTTCGGCTTGACCTGTCAGGTACATAACGGCATATTTTGTAATCCATCCGCCGATAACGGCATAATAGGTCATAATAATTACCGGAACCAAAAAAGTCAGCACGCCCAAAAACTTGAATTTCGGATTCATTTGTGTATAAGCACCGATAGCACTCTTTCCGGTACGGCGACCTATGGCAATATCGGAAGTGAGCAAAGTAAAACCGAAAGTAAGGACAAGTAGAAGATAGATAATCAAAAATAATCCGCCGCCGTCCTTTGCGGCAAGGTACGGAAATCTCCACAGGTTGCCGACGCCGACGGCACTTCCCGCTGCGGCAAGTACAAATCCGAGCTGTCCTGAAAAATGATTCTTTTTTTTCTCCATAAAACATATCTCCTACACAAAATAGCTTGAAAAAATGATAGCATGCGATATAATATAAGTCAAGATAATGTTTTTACTGTTTGTCATTAAAAAAATTAATATTATTATCAAGTTGAGGATTATTATGCGTGAATTACAGGATAAATATGAAATCTTTTTGAAAATCTGCGAAACGGGAAGCTTTTCAAAAGCGGCGGAATCGTTGAATTATACGCAATCCGCAATAAGTCAGATGATGGCAGGCTTGGAGGGAGAGCTTGGAGTTAAGCTTTTTGCCCGTATGAAAAAAGGAGTTATTTTAACTGATAGCGGAAGCAGACTGCTTCCTTATATCCGCGAAATGGTCAATCAGAAGGACAAACTTCGCCAAGCAGCGTTTAATATCAACAACAAAATCGAAGGAAAGCTGCGAATCGGTACATTTTCAAGTGCAACCGCACTTTGGATGCCGCAGGTAATTCGTTTTTTCAAAGAAAAATATCCAAAGGTTGATATCCAGATTCTCGACGGAAATTATGATGAAATCCGAAATTGGATCATTCACGGGCAGGTAGACTGTGGCTTTTTGTCTTATATCGTTGCGGAAAATCTGGGCTTTACGCCGCTGTTTAAAGACCCCCTTTACGCTGTTATGCCGGAAGGACATCCTTTGTCGGCAAAAGATACGGTTACGCTAAATGAATTACTGCAATATCCGTTTATCATTGAGACACCCGGCTGTGATAATGATATTCAACATCTTTTAGATATCTGTACAGAACAACCTAAAATATCATACAGCTTCCGAGATGATACACTTATAATGGCGTTTGTAAAAAACGGTCTGGGCGTAACTGTTTCACAGGAACTTGTTATTAAAGCATTTCCCAGCGATGGCGTTGTTGTGAGACCTCTTACCCCCGAATGTCATCGAACGATTGGTTTGGCATTTTCAAAATCCGCAGGCTCGGTAATTTTGAAAATACTGTTAGGGTACCTTGAGGAAAACTTCGTCAATATATAAGTGTGCCTTTTTCGTTATATTCGGTTGTACCAACGGTAGTAACACACAATATGACTGCCCTGATTTTTTCACATTTATATACTCCGATATTTTAACCATATTGCCAAAATGACTATAAACAATACCGCCTTACAGAACCCAATTTCTGTAAGACGGTAATTTCATCGGTTATTTTATGAGAGTGTCCTTATGTGAGCCCGGCTTTTTCAAGCGTTTTGTAGGATTTTATTAACGCCCTGTCACACTAACCACATACAAAATTGCGATTTTTAAATTTTATTTTGTAAGCGTTCCGCCGTCGCTTTTAAGCAAAATCAGAATATCCTCTTCCTCGCCCGTAACCGCGTTTATATAAACCAGTATTTCCTGCCCGTCCTCTGCCGTGCAGACAAATTCGTAGCATCTGACCTCGCCGCCGCTTTTGGTTGGAATTAAAGCCAGCGCGGTTTCCCTTATCGAAAGCCTTGAGCTGACCTTTGCCGCCGCATCCTCCGCACTTACCGCAGGGGTTTCAAAGGCTCTGTCTGTATGGTTGGAAAGATATCCGCCCGTTTCATAAAGCATTATTTCGCCGTTATCCATCGCAACGCCAACCTTTACAAGGTCGGTATAGCAAATCGTCTGCCCGTCAAGATAAGCGAAGCTTATTACGCAAACTCCCTCGTCGGTAAAATAGTAGGTTTCGGTAAATCCGCTCATACCTATTTTTTCAAGAAATCTTCTTGCTTTGTCAAGCGCCTGACGGTGTTCAAGCACATAATCGCCGATATTTCTGCTTTTTCTCATATAAAGAGGATATCCGCCTGCCTCGGTTATGCTTACCGTCGTATCGCCGGAAGAAAATCGGTACGCCGGAATTTTACCGCCCGTTTTTTCCTCATAAACGATTTTTTCTCTGTCGATTCCCGTAATCTCCGCTGCTTTTACCTGCGCCGCCGTCTCGCTCACCTTTTCGGCGTTCTTCAGCATAACGGGTTCCTTTTCAAGAATATGGTCGGAATACGGTCCGTCGTATACAAGCGTGGGATAATCGGTAAGACTGCTTTCAATATCGCCGAGCGAGCTTGCCGGCGCACCGCCGTCCGCCGTGTCATCAAGCTTTTTATTAAGCTCCGCCGCCCATTTTTCGGGTGCCGAATAAGAAATATCGGAATTCTTTATCGTATCTGTAATTATCTGCGCCGTACTCTTTAAAAGCTCAATATTGCCGCTGAATTCATCGTTCGGCTGATTGCCCGAAATAAGGCTCTTTGACACCGACATAGCATAATTTCCGACCTGTGAGAGAAAACGGTTAAGCACCGTAAGCTCACCGTCGCCGCTCGGAAGTAAGGCAAGAGCGTTTTTTGCGTTTTCCGATTCTGTAAGCAGCTGTGCCGCCATATTGCTCATTTGCTTTGCGGAGTTTACATACTGCACCTTTTCGAGAGCCAATGAAATATTATTCATACTTTCGGAAAGCTCGTTTAAGGACCGTGAATAATTGTTTTGTATTTCAAGGCGGTATTTTTTTAGCTCCATACGGCTTTTAAGCGCAAAGCCGCCGGCGGCGAGTGCGGCGGCAACGCAAAAGGATATAATTCTTACTGTGTTTCGTCTGTTCATACATTTCCCTCCGATTTACAGTATTATTTCCATAATTTGAAGAAATAACAGGGAAATTTATGAAAACCGTTTTGCAAATCGGGGCTGCCTTGCGGCAACCCCGATAAATTGTTTTTATTTTCTTTTCTTTTTAATTACTACAAACGAAACTACTCCGCCTATAAGCGCTACCGCACAAACCGCAATTGTTATATAAACTGCCGTGTTGTTTTTTTCGGGTTTTTCGAGTGTTATGTCATCTTCGGTCTTACTCGCGATTTCGCCGTCCCCTAATTTGCAAATCGCGTAATTGCCGAGTTCGTTAAGCTTGGCGGAAAGTGTGTGACCGTCCTCCGAAATTTCACAGTCAAGCTTCTCGCTTGTGCCGTCCGACTTTATTAAATAAAGTGCAATGTCTCTACCGTAGCCGTCGGGAATATTGAAAGTTGCGGCAATTTCACCGTTAGGCGTTACCTCTGCACCGTTTAATAATGCCTTAATATTATAAAGCTTAAATTCATTACATATGTCTTTAAGGATATTATTTGCCGAATCAAATATCGGATTGTCAGTCTTTATTTCCTCAACCGTCAGTTCCGTTCCGGCGGGAAATACGCCCTCATTCACCTTTGAAAGTGTACCCGTTGTGTCATTTGCGGAGAAATTTTTTGATACATCATTATCGTCTTTCGGATTGTTTAAATTTTGTTTTTTTTCATCATATAGAGTTGTATTGTCAGAATCTTCGATATATTTAACATGTATGCCGTTTTTTTCTGCAAACAGATCTGCTACACTTGATTTATATGTAAGTATTGTAAGACCTTTATTACATTCAGAAAAAACTTCGTCTCCTATACTTGTCACACTTTTTGGTATTGTTATATTTGTAAGACTTTTGCACCCATAAAACGAATAATTGCCTATTCCTGTAATCGTTTCAGGCAATCTTATACTTTCAAGCTCTTGAAAATCCGAAAATGAAAGCTCGCTTATATAATAAGTTTTTTCATCAAGTGTAACCTTTTTGATTTTTTGATAATTTGCAAAAACATCCTTTAAGTTGCCGATTAAATTTTGAGATACAGTAATATCACTTATATTATCGCAAGCAGAAAAAGCCCCGTTGCCTATGTTTATAACATTATTAGGTATCTTTACATTCGTGAGATTTTTACAACCTGAAAAAGCATTAACTCCTATACTCGTAACACTGTCAGGTATTGTTACACTTTTAAGTCCTAAGCATTCCTGAAAAACATTATTTCCTATGCTTGTAACACTATTGGGTATAGAAATATCCGTAAGTTTTGTGCAACCATAAAAAACTCCATTTGCAATATTTTTTAAATTGTTAGATATAGTCACATTTGTAAGATTTTTACAATCATAAAAGGCAAAATCACCTATGCTTGTAACGCTATTAGGTATGACTATGCTATTAAGTCCTGTACAATTCCGAAAAGCAAGACTGTGTATGCTTGTAACGCTATTAGGTATGATTATGTTTGCAAGCCCTGTGCAATTCCAAAAAGCATAATCGCCTATACTTGTGACGCTATTAGGTACGGTTATGCTCGTGAGTCCTGTGCAACCGTAAAAGGCATAATAGCCTACGCTCGTAACACTGTCCGATATAGTTATATTTGTAAGTCCCGCGCAACCGTAAAAAGCATAGTTGCCTATATTTGTTACACCGTTTTTAATAATAACCTCTGTTATATTCTTTCTATATCTAACGCTATATCTAACGCAAGGTGAAGACTCTGTCGGCGTATAATCTCTCATTTTCCCGTTACCGCTTATGGTAAGCACCGTTCCGTCAAGCGTCCATGTGTAATCGCCGGTAGTTACGCTTGTAGCCGCACTTGCGGTTATACTGAATAGTCCCATTGGTACAATGGATAAAATCAGTATAACAGATAATAAAAAAGCTAAAAGCTTTTTAAGTTTCATCCTGTTCAAACTCCCCATTCTTTTTTTGAGAAAGACTTTTAATTTTTTTGACAAAAGCATCAATACAATCCATATCGTAACCCTCTGTCAATGCTTTTTTAAAGTCGTCATTACAATTTTTTATTGTATTGAAAAGCTCGGTTTCTTCCGCTTTGTTAATTAAATCACGACTTTGTAAACCGGATAAGCCTGACGCAATTTCGTTTTTGAAATTCAAAACAATACTGTCTGCCGAAATAATGTTCCAATCACCGCCCGCAAATTTATTTATGCAATTTTCCAAAGTCATAGCTTTCATATGCGTATCCATATTTTTACCTCTTATTCAATGTTAAGCTCGCTTCTTAAATCGGCGTTGTAATTTTTAATTACGCGATTTGCAGCCATTTTCAATTGGTAGTTATTAGCTTGAGTTCTCGTTTCAAAATGTTCGGTATTTGAAAATTTAAAAATTGAAACAGGTTTTCCTTTATCATTTAACCCTATGATTACTTTGCTTTTGATTTCTTCCTCTCCTTTTTCATTCAAAAATGATTTGAACTTTTTTATACCCGCTAAAGCTGCGTCTTTGCTTTTGTAATTTCCGGATTTTGCAACATAAAATTCATTGCTGTTATTAGGTAATAATTCAAAACGCCATTGTTCCTCTTTAACCAATCGGTATTTGTATTTTCCCATTTTAATTTCTGACCGCCTTTCTCAAAAGGTATACCTTTTGACATAAGTCAGAAATCAAGAATATTATTTGATTTGTGCTGTTTTAAGACTAAAAATCGGAAAAAAGTGTTGCAAAATAGGCTTTTCAGTGGTAAAATAAGGTAAAAAATAAGTGGTTCAAAAGGTATACCTTTTGAACCATTTGTTTTTTATACGCCTTAATTCGCAATTTTTCGGAATATTATTTTTGTTCGGTGCTTGACACCCGTACATATTCGTATTGCACATAAAAAAATCATCTCCCTTTCAAATAATGCAGGAAGATGATTTTTTAAAATATAAACAGATCAATTATTTAATTTTATCAACTACAAATATCGCAATACCGAGTATCACCAAAATAGCGCCGGTTATGCGGTTCAAAGCTTCGGGCTTTGCCTTATTGGCAATTACCGCCGCAAGCTGGGCGAAAGCAAGCGTACTTATTATACAAACCGCAAGCGCTCCCATATCGGGCATACCGCCTATGGCAAAATGGCTTACAGCGCCCGTAAGCGCCGTTATGCTCATTATAAACACGCTTGTGCCGACCGCGGTTTTAAGCTCGTACCCCAAAACAGAGGTAAGCACAAGAAGCATCATCATACCGCCGCCCGCGCCTACAAAGCCGCAGATAAAGCCTACGCCCGCGCCGCAGATTACCGAACGCACAGCCTTTTGCCGTGCCGTGGCTGACGAAAGGCGTTTTTTAGGCGCCACAACGGGCTTTACAATGAATTTAATACCTAAAATAAAGGTCATAAAAACCGAAAAATTACCCATTGCGGTTTTCGGAACAACGCTTGCGATAAAGCTTCCGCAAAAAGTAAAGACCAAAACCGACGCCATCATAATAACGCCGTTTTTAATATCAAGGTTTTTGTTTTTCCCATATGTATAGGCAGACGCCGCGCTTGCGAGAACATCGCTTGCGAGCGCTATTCCCACCGCCATATACGGGTCCATATCCAAAAACGCTATAAGAACAGGGCTTATGACCGCGGCGGCGCTCATACCGGCAAAGCCGGTGCCGAGACCTGCCCCCACGCCTGCCAAAATACAAATAATAACTTTAAACATAATTGCTCCGTAAGGTCCGCTTATTCGGCATAAACCGATGTCAAGCCGTAGTATTCCTCAAGCGTCAGTCCGCTTGCGAAAATTTTAGCCGCATTTTCAACGCCTATGTATCTGTAATGCCACGGCTCGTACATATAACCCGTAATATGCTCCTTACCTTCGGGATAGCGTAAAATAAACCCGTATTTATACGCGTTTTCGGCAAGCCATATTGCCTGTTCAGTGCCCTCAAATCTGCTGTCGGCGTAATTTATATCAAAAGCAAGCCCCGTTTGGTGCTCGGAGTAGCCCGGCCGTGCGGAATATCTGTCAGCATTTTGGGCACCGTCACGCTTTACATAGTTATTATACAGATTTTTCTGCACATTATAGCTCCTGAAGCCCGAGCAGACCCACATATTAAGATTTCTTTCCGCTTTTGCGTCGGCAAACATTCTGTTTAAGGCTTCCTTTGCCTCGCCGTTTACTCCCGGGTTGTAATCGCTCGGCAGCGGATAGGATTTATTTACTATAAGTATTCCGTCGCGATATGTCATTTCAACCTTTACAGGTGCATTAACAGTCACCTTAAACACCGCGCTTAATTCCGGCTTATCGACGGATTTCACAGTTACGGTGCAGCTTCCCTCGCCTATTGCGGTAATATTTCCGTATTTATTAACGGTCGCCACGGCTGTGTTGTCCGATTCCCATATTTCAGCCTTATTGCTTGCGTTTTCCGGCAGCATTGTAACCATGGGCATAAATCTTTCGCCTACATTAAATGTTTTTTCATAGGCGCTCAGCTTTATTTCCTCAACCCCGACATATACCTTTTCCTGCACTTCTTCGCTTTCGGTAACCACAGGCTCCTCCGGTATATTCTCAACTGTGGGAATAACCGTTTCGCTTGAAACCGATGAGGAATTCAAATCACTTTTTGTGGGTTCGACAGCAGAGGAAACATTATCTTCATTTTCTGCGGTTTTGCAGGCGGTAAGTGTAAAGGCTATAACAAACGCCGCCGCAAAACAAAATATCTTTTTCATAAAATCACCGATATTATAATATCACACTTTTAATGCGATTTAAAGGGGAATTTAAAAATAAAGACGATTTTTGTTAATTTATTTCCCAAAGCAAAGAAACGAGCCGCCGCACCGGATAACCCCAATGCGACAGCTCGCCGAATTTAATTACTTTGAATATTTCTTTCTCGGAACATAGCTCGTGTGCAGGTCGTGGTGAGCCTTATGACCGCCGAAGCCGTCATACCATTCGCTGTAAAGCGCCTTTACAACGGGAGACTCATGCGATTTGCGGAGAGCCATTGAAGCGTCCTGATCGTAAAGCGCCTTAGCACGGACAGCCTTTAGGTCAACAGTATCTCTTACATACTGCGGCTGTATCGGCTGACCGCCGCCGTTTACGCAGCCGCCCGGGCAGCCCATTATTTCAACAAACGCCCAGCCGTCGGGGTTGCCGTCCTTCATTCTGTCCATAACGCACTTGGCAGCCGCCGCACCCGAGGCTACGGCAACCTTAATATCACTGCCGTTAATGTTAACGGTCGCCTGTTTAAGACCCTGTGTGCCCCTTACCGCGGTAAAGTCAATATCGGTGTTGTCCTTGCCGGTAAGCCAGTCGTTGGCGGTTCTGAGCGCCGCCTCCATAACGCCGCCGGTAGCGCCGAATATTACAGCCGCGCCCGTGTCCTCACCAAGCGGAGAGTCAAACTCTTCATCGGGCAGATACGCGAAATTGATACCTGCGCGCATTATCATACGGGAAAGCTCGCGGGTGGTAATGGCAATATCCACATCGGGAACGCCTGCCGCACTCTGGTCGTCTCTGCCTATTTCAAATTTCTTAGCCGTACAGGGCATTACCGAAACGGAAACTATGTCCTCGGGGTCAATACCCATTTTATCGGCATAGTAGGTCTTAATAACCGCTCCCGCCATTTGCTGCGGTGATTTGCAGGTAGAAAGATGCTCTAACATATCGGGATAATAATACTCGCAGAACTTGACCCAACCCGGTGAGCAGGAAGTTATCATCGGTAGTGTACCGCCGTTTTCAATGCGCTCAACAAGCTCGTTAGCTTCTTCAACTATTGTAAGGTCGGCGGCAAAGTCGGTATCAAACACCTTATCAAAGCCGAGACGGCGGAGAGCCGCAACCATTTTGCCCTCTACATTGGTGCCTATCGGCATACCGAAGCATTCGCCCAAAGTAGCGCGGATAGACGGAGCGGTTTGAACCACAACGTGCTTATCGGGGTCGGCAAGCGCCGCCCAAATTTTATCGGTATCGTCCTTTTCAACCAATGCGCCCGTGGGACATACAACGGTGCACTGACCGCAGGAAATACACGGTACATTTGAAAGACCTACCTCAAACGGAGTGCCGATTGCCGTATCAATACCGCGGTTGTTAGCGCCTATAACACCCACATACTGCTCGTTGCAGGCGGCAACGCAGCGGCGGCAAAGCACGCACTTGTTGTTATCCCTTATAAGGTGGGGTGTTGAGGTGTCAAGCTCATAGGTCGGCTTAAAGCCCTCAAACGCGGACTCCTCTACGCCGTAATCACGGCAGAGTTTTTGCAACTCGCAGTTTGTGGAGCGGACGCAGGAAAGACATTTCTTTTCGTGAGTAGACAAAATAAGCTCCAATGTGGTTCTTCTTGCCTTTTGAATTTTCTCGGTGTTGGTGAGAACCTCCATACCCTCGCTTACAGGGTAAACGCAGGCGGTAACAATACGGAAGCCCCTGCCCTCGTTAGCCTCAACCACGCAGATACGGCAAGCGCCTATCTCGTTTTTCTCCTTCATAAAGCAAAGGGTGGGAATTTCAACGCCTGCTTTTCTTGCGGCGTCCAATATGGTAGAGCCTTTTTCCACACTTACCGAAATACCGTTTATTTTAACATTTAACATATCCATTTTATAAGGCTCCTTTCTTACTTTTTAACTATTGCGCCGAACGGGCAGTTAGCAATACAAGCGCCGCACTTGATACAAGCAGTCTGATTGATTTCGTGCGGATTTTTAATAGTACCGCTGATAGCGCCCACAGGGCAGTTACGGGCGCACTTTGTACAGCCCTTACATTTATCGGCAATAATCGAGTAAGAAACGAGATCCTTACATACGCCCGCGGGACAGACCTTATCGGTAACATGAGCCACATATTCGTCACGGAAGAATTTAAGGGTTGCAAGCACGGGGTTAGGCGCTGTTTGACCGAGACCGCAAAGGGAGTTTTGCTTAATGTAGTGGCAAAGCTCTTCCATTCTGTCAAGGTCTTCAAGTGTGCCGTTGCCCTTTGTTATCTTATCGAGCAATTCAAGCAAACGCTTTGTGCCTACTCGGCAGGGAGTACATTTACCGCAGGACTCGTCAACCGTAAATTCAAGGAAGAATTTAGCCATATCAACCATACAGGTGTCCTCGTCCATAACTATAAGTCCGCCCGAGCCCATCATACAGCCGATAGCGGTTAAGTTATCGTAGTCAACCTCGGTATCGATAAGGCTCGCGGGAATACAACCGCCCGAAGGTCCGCCTGTCTGAGCGGCTTTGAACTTCTTGCCGTCCGGAATACCGCCGCCTATATCTTCAATTATATGGCGGAGCGTTGTACCCATAGGAATTTCAACAAGACCCGTGTGCTTTATCTTACCGCCCAAAGCGAATACCTTAGTACCCTTAGAGCGCTCTGTTCCCATTGAAGCAAACCATTCGGCACCTCGAAGAATAATCTGCGGAATGTTTGCAAAGGTTTCAACATTGTTTTCAACCGTCGGTGAATTGTAAAGTCCCTTAACCGCGGGATACGGCGGACGGGGTCTCGGCTCTCCTCGGTTGCCCTCGATTGAAGTCATAAGCGCGGTTTCCTCGCCGCAAACGAATGCGCCGGCACCAAGGCGGATATGCAAATCAAAATCAAAGCCCGAGCCGAAAATATCCTTACCCAAAAGCCCGTATTCACGCGCTTGGTCAATAGCTATTTGTAAGCGGTGAACGGCTATCGGGTACTCCGCACGAACGTAAACATAGCCCTGTGTGGCTCCTATCGCGTAGCCCGCAATAGCCATAGCCTCAATTACAGAGTGAGGGTCGCCCTCAAGAACGGAACGGTCCATAAACGCACCGGGGTCGCCCTCGTCCGCATTACATACAACATACTTCTGCGGTGCCTTGTTCGGTGCGCACAACGCCCACTTTCTGCCCGTGGGGAAGCCGCCGCCGCCTCTGCCGCGAAGACCCGAATCGGTAACGCACTTAATAACATCCTCGGGGGTCATTTCGGTTAAAACCTTACCGAGAGCGGCGTAGCCGTCCATAGCTATGTATTCGTCGATATTTTCGGGGTTGATAACGCCGCAGTTACGGAGAACAACACGGTTCTGCGATTTATAGAAAGCGGTATCGCCAAGTGAAACATTACCCTCAATCTCATCAGCTACATTACCGGTATCATTATAAACCAAGCGCTCAACAATACGGCCTTTGAGCAGGTGTTCCTCAACAATTTCCTTAACGTCCTCGGGGGTTACTCTGCTGTAAAAGGTACCGTCGGGATAAACGATAACGACCGGTCCCAAAGCGCAGAGACCGAAGCAGCCTGTCTGTACGAGCTTTACCTCGTCCGCAAGTCCGCAGCTTTCAATATTCTCGGCAAACGCCTTTTGAATATCGTGGCTTCCCGATGAGGTACAGCCGGTACCGCCGCAGATCAGAATCTGCGTTTCCTTGCAGGGAACATCAGAATGCACACGACACGCAACCTCATCATGATACCGGTCGCGGATCGCAAGCAGTTCGTCTATGGTATGAATTTTCTCCATTTTTCGATTACACCTCCAAAAAGTTTAGGACCGGTTACTGATACTGTGCGAGGATACCGTCCACATCCTCTTTCTTCAAGCGACCGTACACTTCGCCGTTGATGCTGATGACGGGTGCCAGACCGCACGCGCCGATGCAACGGGTTGCCTCAATGGAATACTTTCCGTCCGAGGATGTACTGCCTGCCGCAAGTCCGCCGAGCTTTAAGGAAATGCGTTCCAGAATGCCCTGAGAGCCCTTGACATAGCAAGCGGTGCCAAGGCAGACGCCGATGGCGACCTTTCCTTTCGGGTTTAAGGAGAACTGGGAATAGAACGATGCCACGCCATAGACTTCCTCCAAGGATACGCCCATGCGCTGTGCGATGATGTTCTGAACCTCCACCGGCAGATAGCCGTAGATGTCCTGCGCCTGCTGTAAAACAGGCATCATCGCGCCTTTTACACCGCGATAGCGGTCGATCAAGGCGCAAAGCTGTGCTTCCTGCTCAGCCGTGCCGGTGAAAGCAACGGTAGTCAGTTTCTTTTTCATGAAGAAATACCTCCTAAAAAATAGATCTCTTTCACAGAGTCTGTGTGCTTGTCCGTATCCCGGGGAAGCAAACCCGAAAAACGGCTTTGGCACACCGTCCGCAAAACGCCAGTATTCATTTGCTACATAGCCAATATTTATTATACTACATAACCTTGAAAAAAGCCATAGGTTTTTGAAAAAAAATCAAATTTTTTTCAAAAAAACTACCTTATAGCGCAAAAAGCCGGAAAAAGCGGAAGAAAAGCAGAAAAAAATCGGTTCTTTGCCTTGACTTCCCGCGCAAAACAGGATATAATAAAACGGAGTTCTGAAAAGAAAGAAGGGATTTTGTTTGGCAAACGATGCAGAAAACGCCTGCACGCACGACTGTTCCACCTGCGCACAGAATTGTTCTTCCAAGCAGGAAAGTCCGCTTGCGGCTGCAAATAAAGCCAGTCATATCAAAAAAGTCATCGGCGTGGTCAGCGGAAAAGGCGGCGTCGGAAAAAGCCTTGTGACTTCCATGCTCGCGGTGCTGTTCGCACGGCGCGGATACAAGGTCGGCATTCTGGACGCGGATATTACCGGTCCGTCCATTCCGAAGATTTTCGGATTAAAAACCGGCGTCACCGGTTGTGAGGACGGCATTCTTCCGGCAGAAACCAAGACGGGGATCAAAGTCATGTCCATCAATCTGCTTTTGGACGATGAAAGAACGCCGGTCGTATGGAGAGGTCCGGTCATCGCGGGAACCGTAAAACAGTTCTGGACCGATGTGGTCTGGAAGGATGTTGATTTCCTGTTTGTGGATATGCCTCCGGGAACGGGCGACGTACCTCTTACGGTGTTCCAATCCATCAAACTCGACGGCATAATCATCGTCACCTCGCCGCAAGACCTCGTGTCAATGATTGTCGAAAAAGCCGTGAAAATGGCAAACAAAATGAATATCCGCATTTACGGCGTCGTCGAAAATATGAGTTATATCGTATGCCCCGATTGCGGAAAGCATATCGAGATTTTCGGTTCGGGCAAGGTTGACAAAGTGGCAAAGGATTTCGACCTCAAAGTGCTCGGCAAGTTGCCTATGGACCAAAGAGTTGCGTTTGCCGTAGACAACGGCGACGTCGAAATTTTGAGCACTGACGGACTCAAAGCCGCTTTAGATGAGATTGAAAACTAAAACCGTTTCGCAGACGGAACGCGAGCCGCAAGGCGGCGAGCCATTGCTCAAACGGCGTTGCGGTGAAAGCAACAAACGAAATTTATTGCTTTCACCGCACTTGTTCTCGCAATCACTAACCGCGCAAGCCCTCTTTGCTCTCAAAATAAGACGGGTAAAAATTCAAGCCACAATTCCGCACGAGTGCTTGCTTGGTGGGTGCGTACAGTGTGCGCAAGCGGAAATCTATAACGGCGATATGGGCACGACGCGATTATATACACGATATGCACGCAAAGCGTGCGTGAAATTGTGCCTTTCGGCACAGTGAAATTTGCTCTTTGCGCAAATGAAATTGCGGCTCTGCCGCAGTTGCGGAATATTGAAATATTTTTCCATTTGTCATTGCGAGGAGCAACGAAGTTGCGACGTGGCAATCCAGCGTAGCGAAATGCGGCTTCGCCTTGATTCCCACGCTAACGCTCGGAATGACATATGGAAGATTCAAATATTCGTAACCCAAACGGAGTTTGGATATTATCGACACAAGCGAAATCATTTATTCGAGGGTGGGCGTTGCCCACACCTAAATTTGTAAACATCGCACCATATAAAAAAGGCACTCAAACGAGTGCCTTTTGTGTTACCGGTGCTATTTGCTTACGCAAATAATCCAACATTGCTTTGCGCAACTGATATTACTTTGTCAAACCTTCTTGTACAGCGACTGCGCAAGCAACGCTTGCACCGACCATCGGGTTGTTGCCCATACCGATGAGACCCATCATTTCGACGTGTGCGGGAACGGATGAAGAACCTGCAAATTGTGCGTCGGAGTGCATTCTGTCCATCGTGTCGGTCATGCCGTAAGATGCGGGACCTGCTGCCATGTTGTCCGGGTGAAGAGTTCTGCCCGTGCCACCGCCGGATGCCACGGAGAAGTATTTCTTGCCGTGGTCAACGCACCATTTCTTGTAAGTGCCTGCGACGGGGTGTTGGAAACGAGTCGGGTTGGTGGAGTTGCCGGTGATGGAGACGTCAACGTCTTCAAGACGCATGATAGCAACGCCTTCGGTGACGTCG